>CALMVN010000103.1 GCA_937873225.1 uncultured Acetobacteraceae bacterium | reverse complement strand
TCATCGGTCCGGGCGGGATACGCACCGGACCCGGACGCGCCGTGATCCCGGTTCCGGGCGGGAATCCACGCCGCGCTGACGCCTTTGTCGTCGCGCAGGCCGTGGGGAGACCAATGCCGAACCGGATTCTCCCGGCCGGGCGGCGCATCCCACCTGCGGCGTGACAACCTGGTCTTGTTGCCCGGCCAGATTGCGAATCCGGTGCGGCACGCGCCGGACACGCGGGCCGGGACAACACCCTCCACGGCTGGATCGAGGCCTGGACGAGCCGCTCGCGTTCCGCCCGCGCGTTCCCGACGTGGCACCGTCCCCGGGCGGCAGCCACGCCCCGTTCTTCCGTCGCGCGCCCTGGCTGAAGGTCGGCGGAATCGGCAGCCGCCTGCGGGTGCCGGGCAATGCCGATCCCCGGATCCGGTCCGGCCAGTCGGCATCCGCCGGGGCGACAACGCTGCCTGCGTGCGCGGCGCCCTCACCGGCATCCGCCGGCCGGGCATCGTCATCGGCCGCCGCCGGACGTAGCGTGGCGGCCGGAACGCGTCAGGCGGCAGGGGAGAGGGAACCGTTGGAAAAGCCACAGCAGGGCAGGATCGCCTGGGTGACGGGGGCCGGGAGCGGCATCGGCGAGGCCGGTGCGCAGGCGCTGGCCGCGGATGGCTGCACGGTGGTGCTGACCGGACGTCGGGAGGACGCGCTGGCACAGGTCGCCGCCGGCATCCGGGCGGCGGGCGGAACCGCGCACGTGCAGGCGGGCGACGTCACGCAGGCGGCACGGGTGGCGGAGATCGCGCGATGGATCGTCGACACGCTCGGGCGGATCGACGTGCTGGTGAACAACGCCGGCGCCAACATCCCGGCGCGGAGCTGGTCGTCGCTCACACCGGAGGGGGTGGACCAGGTGATCGGCGCCAACTTGTCGTCGGCGTTCTACTGCGTCACCGCGGTGCTGCCGGCGATGCGGGCGCAACGCGACGGGGTGCTGATCCACACCGCGAGCTGGGCCGGGCGTCATCCGGCGCCGGTGTCGGGCGCGGCCTATTCGGCGGCCAAGCACGGGGTGCTGGTGATGAGCCAGTTGCTGAACGCGGAGGAATGCGTCAACGGGATCAGGTCCTGCGTGATCTGCCCTGCGGAGGTGGCGACGCCGATCCTCGACCAGCGGCCGGTCAAGGCGACGACGGAACAGCGCGCGCGCATGCTGCAGCCGGCGGACCTGGGCGGGCTGATCCGCTACGTGGCGTCGCTGCCGCCGCATGTCTGCCTCAACGAGGTGGTGATCTCGCCGACCTGGAACCGGATGTTCGCAGCAGCGGTGGATGCGGAACGGGCCGGGGAGAGTCAAACGTAGCGGCAGGGCGTTGTATGCGCGCTCATAGAACGGTCCGTCGTCCAGGCAACGGGCGAGGACGATGCAGGATGATCCTTGACCGGTCTGCCTGATTTCCGATCCCTCGTCGTGCCGGAGCGCGATGGCGTCGCACCGACGACGTTGCAACCGTTCCGGCCTTGTTGCAGGCTGATCGCGCAACGGCTCGGTCAGGAGATCCGCATGCGGTTCACGATCAACGGACAAGCGGTGGAGGCGTCTGTCGACCTGCGCACCTCGCTGCTCGACCTGCTTCGGGACCATCTCCATCTTTACGGGACGAAGAAGGGATGCAACCAGGGCGCCTGCGGCGCCTGCACGGTGCTGGTCGACGGCAACCGGATCAACAGCTGCCTGGCGCTGGCGGTGCAGTACCAGGACCGCGCCGTCACCACCGTGGAGGGCCTTGCCGGCGAGCATGGCCTGCATCCGCTGCAGCAGGCCTTCATCGAGCATGACGGGTTCCAGTGCGGCTACTGCACGCCGGGCCAGCTCTGCTCTGCCATCGGCATGGCGGCCGAGGCGGAACGCGGGGTGCCGAGCGCGGTCACCGCCGACCTGTCGGCCGGGCCCGTCGTGCTGGACCACGACGAGCTGCGCGAGCGCATGAGCGGCAATCTCTGCCGATGCGGCGCCTATAACGGCATCGTCGAGGCGATCACGCAGACCCTGGTGACGGGAGCGGCGGAATGAGGGCGTTCAGCTACGCCAGGGCCGAGGACGCGTCCGCGGCGGTCCGGCTCGCGGGCGCGTCCGCCCGGGCCCGCTACCTCGGCGGCGGCACCAACCTCGTCGACCTGATGCGCGAAACGGTGGAGCAGCCGGACGCGCTGGTCGACGTCACCGCGCTGCCGGCTGCGATCGAGGCGCGGAGCGACGGCAGCATCCTGATCGGCGCAGGGGCGAGCAACACCGCGGTCGCGGCCGACCTCGCCGTGCGCACCCGGTTCCCGGCGCTGGCGCGGGCGATTCTTGCAGGCGCCAGCGGGCAGATACGCAACATGGCGACGGTGGGCGGCAACATCCTGCAGCGCACCCGCTGCACCTACTTCTACGACGACGCGTCGCGCTGCAACAAGCGCGCGCCCGGCGCCGGCTGCGACGCCATCGACGGCTTCAACCGCATCCACGCCATCCTGGGCGCCTCGCCCGCCTGCGTCGCGACGCACCCGTCCGACATGTGCGTGGCGCTGGCAGCACTCGACGCGACCGTGCACCTGCAGGGACATGGCGGGTCGCGCACGATGCGTCTGGTGGACCTGCACCGGCTGCCCGGCGGCCGGCCGCATGTGGAGACCGAGCTGCAACGCGACGAGCTGATCACCGCGGTGGAGCTGCCGGCGCTGCCGTTCGCCGCGGGCTCGACCTATCGCAAGGTGCGGGACCGGGCGAGCTACGCCTTTGCCCTGGTGTCGGTGGCGGCGGCCCTCGACGTCGGTCCGGACGGGACGGTGCGCGACGTGCGTCTGGCGCTGGGCGGGGTGGCGCACAAGCCCTGGCGCGCCTCCATCGCGGAGGCGGCGCTGCGCGGCAGGCCGGCAACCGCCGACAGCTTCCGCGACGCGGCGGACGCGGAGCTCGCCGACGCGGCCGGCCTCCGGCACAACGCGTTCAAGATCGACCTCGCCCGGCGCACGGTCGCCGCGACCCTGGAAGGCCTGGCGGGAGGAGACCGGACATGAGCATTGTCGACACGGTCAAGCAGGCGGTGACGGGTGCGGTCACCGGGGCGATGGTACGGCTGACGCCCGACGCGCCGGTCGACCCGCTGGCCACCAAGCACGGCGCGCTCGGCCGGTCGGTGCCGCGCGTCGACGGGCCGCTCAAGGTCGGCGGGCAGGCGCGCTTCGCCGCCGAGGTGCCGGTGGAGGGCCTGACCTACGCGGCGCTGGTGTACAGCACGATCGCGCATGGCCGGATCGTGACACTCGACACCGCCGAGGCCGTCGCGGCACCTGGCGTGGTGCTGGTGATGACGCACGAGAACGCCCCGCGCATGGCGCCGCCGGCCATCTTCATGTCCAACCCGCGCGCGGCGGGTGCCAGCGACCTGCCGATCATGCAGGACCCGTCCATACACTGGAACGGCGAGCCGGTGGCGCTGGTGCTGGCGGACACGCAGGAGCAGGCGGACCACGCCGCCTCGCTGGTCCGCGTGTCCTACGAGGCGGCCCAGGCGGACCTGTCGTTCGACCAGGCCAGGGCGCAGGCGCACGCGCCGGACTCGGTGCTGGGCGAGCCGGCCCGGATCGCGATCGGCGATGCCGAGGCGGCGCTGGCCGCGGCGCCGTACCGGGTCGACCTGTCCTACCGCACCCCGCGACACAGCCACGGCGCGATCGAGCCGCACGCGGCGACGGTGCTGTGGGAGGGCGACAAGCTGGTGGTGCACGACGCCACCCAGATGCTGCACGCGACCCAGTGGACGCTGGCCGGCATCTTCGGGATCAGGGAGGAGGACATACGCATCCTGTCGCCCTTCGTCGGCGGCGGGTTCGGCGGCAAGGGGCTGTGGAGCCACCAGATCCTGGCGATCGCGGCGGCGAAGTTGTCGAAGCGGCCGGTGCGCATCGCGCTGTCGCGGGAGGGCGTGTTCCGGGTCGCCGGCGGGCGCACCACCACCGGGCAGCGCGTGGCGCTGGGGGCGAACGCGGACGGCACGCTGGCGGCATTGATCCATACCGGGGTCGCGGCCATGACCGCGCACAACAACTGCCCGGAACAGTTCACGTTCCCGGCGCGCCACCTGTATGCCGCGGGCTCGTTCCTGCTCGAGCAGAAGGTGGCCGACATCCACATGCTGGCCAACACCTTCATGCGGGCGCCGGGCGAGTCGGTCGGCACGTTCGCGCTGGAAACGGCGCTGGACGAGCTGGCGGAGGCGATGGCGCTCGACCCGATCGAGCTGCGTCGGCGGATCGAGCCGGACAAGGACCCGACCTCGGGCCGGGCGTTCTCCTCGCGCCACCTGCTGGAGGCCTATGCCAAGGGGGCCGAGCGGTTCGGCTGGTCGCAGCGCCCGGCGCCGCGGTCGCGCCGGGAGGGCGAGTGGCTGGTCGGCATGGGCGTGGCGACCGCCACCTACCCGTACTACCGGATGCCGGGCGGGTCGGCGCGGATCCGGCTGACCGCGGAGGGTGCGGTGGTGCAGATGGGCAGCCACGAGATGGGCATGGGCACGGCGACCGCCCAGGCGCAGCACGCGGCGGACCGGCTGGGCCTGCCTCTGGAGCGGGTCCGGTTCGAGTACGGCGACACCGACCTGCCGCCCGGCACCATCGCCGGCGGCTCGTCGCAGACGGTGTCGATCGCGGCCGCCCTTCTCGCCGCGCACGAGGTGCTGGTCGCGCAGCTGCTCAAGCTCGCGGGCAACGACTCGCCCCTGGGCGGCCTGAAGGCGGCCGAGGTGGAGGCACGCGACGGCGGCCTGCATCACAAGGAGGATACCGGCCGCGGCGAAAGCTACGCGTCCATCCTCGCCCGCGCCGGCCGGGCGGAGGTGGTCGCGCAAGCGGAAGCGCCGAGGCCGATGGAGGTGATGAAGCACTCCATGCACTCGTACGGCGCGCAGTTCTGCGAGGTCCGGGTGAGTGCGGTGACCGGCGAAGTGCGGGTGTCGCGGTTCCTGGGATCGTTCGACTGCGGACGCATCCTCAACCCGCAGACCGCGCGCAGCCAGTTCCGCGGCGGGATCATCATGGGGCTGGGCCTGGCGCTGATGGAGGAAACCGAGTTCGACGAGCGCACCGGGCGCATCATGAACCCGTCGCTCGCCGAGTACCACGTGCCGGTGCACCTCGACGTGCCGGAGATCGACGTGATCTGGACCGACATCCCCGACCCGCACAGCCCGCTCGGCGCGCACGGCATCGGCGAGATCGGCATCACCGGCGTCGGCGCCGCGGTCGCGAACGCGATCCACAACGCCACCGGCCGGCGGGTGCGGGAGCTGCCGATCACGCTCGACAAGCTGCTCTGATACCAACCGACCTGCACAGGCCAGGGCTCTGCCCTGGACCCGCCAAAGAAACGGTCGCCCTTTGGAAACCCAAAAATCAAGGCTGAAGGGGTTTGGGGCCTCCGGCCCCAGCGGATCAAACTGCGAAGCAGATCGATGAGCGGAGCCCTGCGGCTTGCTCGCCTGCCGGTCAAACCTCCACGCCACCGCTATGTGTTTTCCGCAAGGAGCTCCGGCGGCGCACCGGTGGGTGGGCGGCCGAATGGTCCGGGCCGGAGATCGGGTCGGGGCGCCGGGTGGCGCCCGGCAGGTTGACGGTAATGGTCTGCACGACGTCGCCGGACGAGCTGGCGAGGCAGAGCGAATGGCTGCCGCCCTTGATCACCCAGCGGTTCGATTACGGTCGATTTCCGCCAGCAGGCGAAGCCTGCCGGCAGCGACCTTGCCGGTGTTGACCACGCCGAGGTGACGCCCGGCGTGCGGGTCGACGACACCTGGAAGTCCGAGAACGGGAAGCTGTGCAGCTCAGCCCGTAGCCTACTGGGATGGTTCATCAAAAAGAAAACCCCGCCGCTGATCCCGACGGGGTTTCCCAGGTCTGCCGGACGGCTCCGAGGAGGCCGCCGGACGGCTACTTCAGCAGACGGGCCTGCACGCCGCCGTGCCGGACCGCCGGCTTGCACGCGTCGGCGCCGGTTGCCGCGGCCTGCGCGAGCTGCACCGGATCGGTCGCCTGTGCGTCGGTCACCTGGGCACAGGTGCTCGGCGCGAAGTCGGCGGTGCCGAACAGCGTGACGTCGCGCGTGACCGCATCTGCCGGCGGGGTCAGCTGGAACGCGGCGCTGAGCGTCTGGCCCGGCAGCACGTTGCTGAACTGGGTGCTGGTCGTCGGCTGCGCCTTCCACCCGCCGGGAACGGCGAGCGACAGGGTGACGGCGGCCAGCGTCTGGGTGCCGCCGGCGCTGACGGTGACGACCGCGCTGCCGGAGGAGCCGGCGGTGAAGTTGCGCGGCGCGGTGACGGTGACGTGGCGGTCGCCGATGCCCTGCTCCATCGTGTAGCTGCCGGTGGCGGGAAGGTCGGCCAGGGCGGAGCTGTCACCAACCCAGACCTTGTACTTGCCGGTGGTCTCGTCCCAGCCGTTGGTGTTCCACCACCACTCGTCGCTCGGACGGATGGTGAAGTTCAGCCGCTTCGACTCGCCGGGCGCCAGGGTCACGCGCCGGAAGTCGACCAGCTTGCGCGGCGGCTCGCCGGCGGCGGACGGATAGCCGAGGTAGAGCTGCGCCGCGTCGGTGCCCGCGACCTTGCCGGTGTTGGTGACGGTGGCACTCACGTGCACCGGCGTCACGCCGTCGACGGACGCGTTCTCGACCTGGAGGTCGCTGTACTTGAAGGTCGTGTAGGACAGCCCGTAGCCGAAGGGGAACAGCGGCGTGACGTTGTTCTGGTCATACCAGCGGTAGCCGACCAGCAGCCCTTCGGAATACTCGACCGTGTTGTTCTCGCCCGGGAACTGGGCGACCGACGCGGTCGGGATCGCGCTGAGGCTGGTCGGGAAGGTGATCGGCAGGTGTCCGCCGGGGTTGGTCTTGCCGTAGATCAGGTCGGCGAGCGCGGTACCGGCGGTCTGGCCGGAGTACCAGGTGTCGAGCACGGCGTCGACGCTGGCGAGCCAGGGCATGGTGATCGGCGCACCGGCCTGCACCACCACGACGGTATGCGGGTTGGCGGCGGCGACGGCCTCGATCAGCGCGTCCTGCGCCGAGGGAAGCGACAGGTTCGGGCGGTCGGCGGCCTCCGACTCGGTGTCGTCGCCGACCACCACGATGGCCCTCTTGGCCGCCTGGGCGGCGGCGACCGCCGGGGCGAGATAGGTCTGCAGCGTGGACGGCGTCGCCCAGACCAGGTTGCTGGTCGGACCGGCGCCGCCGAGCGTCAGGCTGTAGGTCTGGCCGGCGGTGAGCTGGATCGCAGCGGAGTACTCGGAGACCGGCGGCGTGCCCGGGTTGTTGATCAGCGTGGTGCCGTTGATGGTCAGCGAGGCCACGTTGTAGCTGCCGGGGTTGGTGAAGCCGAGGATGTAGGTGCCGGTCTCCGGCGCGGTCAGCGTGGCGCTGTAGGAGCCGCCGTAGTTGGTGGAGCTGTACGGCGTGGACAGGGCGCTCGACGGGATCGCCGTGAGCTCCGCGTCGGTCGGCAGGCCCTGGCTGTAGGTGACGCTGCCGGTCGACGCGGCCTGGATGCCCTCGAGCGGCGAGACGACGGGGCCCGGGATGACGTGGGCGCTGCCGCCGCCGCTGGTGATCACCTGCGCCGAGGCGGCAGGACCGATGATGGCGATCTCCGCGCTGGCGTTGAGCGGCAGCAGGCCGCCCTTGTTCTTGAGCAGGACGCTGCCTTCCTCGGCGAGCGCGTTGCTGGTGGCGACGTGGTCGGGCGAGGTCGCGACGGCCGAGGTGGTGACCGGCGGCGGATCGTTGAAGAAGCCGAAGCGGAACATCTCGTACAGGATCGGCTCGACCTGGGAGTTGAGCACGGCGCGGGCGATGGAGCCGTTCTGCACCGCGGCCTGCAGCGGGGCGCCGAAATAGGTGTTCTCCGGCTGCTCGGAATCGGTGCCGGCGGTGGCGGCGCTGACGTCGTGGATCGCGCCGTAGTCCGACATGATGAGCCCCTTGAAGTTGAGCTCGTTGCGCAGCACGCCGGTCAGCAGCGAGCGGTCCTCGCAGGAATAGAAGCCGTTGACGGACGAGTAGGCGCACATCAGCGAGCCGGAGCCGGCGTCGTTGATCGCGGCGCGGAAGCCGGGCTGGTAGATCTCGTGCAGGGTGCGCTCGGAGGCGATGACGTCGTCCGCCTGGGTGTTGCGGTTGGTTTCCTGGTTGTAGGCGTCGAAGTGCTTGACCTGCGCCATGACGCGCTGGCTCTGGATGCCCTTGATCTCGGAGGCGCCGATGCCGGCGGTGAGGGCCGGATCCTCCGACAGGCTCTCGAAGGTGCGGCCCCAGCGCGGGTCGCGATCGATGTTGATGGTGGGGCCGAGATCGGCGCCGGATCCCTTGGCCGCCTGCTCCGCACCGAGGGTGATGCCGTAGAGCAGCGCGTCGTTCTTGGAGAAGGTCGCGGCGACGGCGATGCCGGCGGGGAACTGCGTCACGTTGGTGAGCAGGTCGGCGACGCCCGCCGGCCCGTCCTCATAGCCGATGCCCGGAATGCACAGCTTGGTGTTGGCGGCGGTGAAGAACACGTACGGCACGGCAGGCGGCGTGCTTTCGCTGGTGCCGTTGCCCTGCACGAGCGCGATCTCGTCGGCGACGGTCATCTTCGCCAGCAGCATGTTGACGCGGGTCGGGATGGACAGGCTCGGATTGAGCCAGGGGCAATCCGCAGGGTTGCCGACCGGCCCGGCGACCGCCGCGTGAAGCGGTGCAAGTCCCACGAGGAGAGCCGGCAAGGCGGCGCCGGCCCAGCGGAAATGTCGCCTGCTCCTGGAAGCGGAGCGGCTTTCCGGAGGTCGTTGCACTCCTGCAAGCCGCGCTGTCTGCGGACAGCGATCATCGCTGATCATTCTTGATGTTCCTCCATTTTTTTGGATCGACAGTCGCGAGGCCCCGGGATCACGCTCTTGACCTGCGTCACGTCTCACACGATGGTCGGCGACACGATCTGCTGACGGGCTCTCCAAAAAAAGAGACTTGATGCGCCTCTTTGAGATTCGGATTAAGGGCGCTGTCCTCAGGAATGTCTGTCGACAACAAGAAGTTTAGGAAGCCGATTTACGTTCGGCAAGCGAGATCGGACGACGTTCCGCAAGCGTATTGTCTATCCCGGTTTCCACGAACGATCGTGCGATGGCCGGTATCGCAATCGAGCTTGAGCGTAGGTCGGGCAATCGCGTCAAGCGATCGAGGTTCAAGAACGCAGGGCACGGTCATCAAGTCCGGCAACAACGCGATTGGTCTCGTGAGGGTGAGGTGGACATCAGCGCGACGCTCGAAGCGGGCGGTCAGAAACGGGAAGGCGGTCCGGCGAGCCATCTGACGCGTTCAACAACTTCGCGACAGCCGCTTGGCGTACCAAAGCAACTTGATGTCGCATGGACCGGTTGATCGGACTCGAAATTGCCGATCAGGCGCGGGTTGAACGATGGCACCCTTGTCGGCGCAGCCGACAGAACACTGCAAAGACGATGATGTCGCTGGCCAGGAGGGTCCGGTTCAGCACGCCGCTGCGCTCGTTGAGCTGGCGTCTGGAGGTCGGGCCATGGGAGCGGTCGAGCCCTGCGGCGTCATCTCCCGCCGCTCCGTCACGGGTGCAGACCCAAAGCAAACCCAGCTCGTCCCAGGTAGCCTACCCGCTGCCATCGCCACGTCGGTCATGCAGGGCCACCAGATCCGATGCTGGTGCGCATCGGTCGCCGGACACGCTGGCGTTCATCCAGGAAACGGCGCCGTCTGCGCACCGGCCTGATGCGACGAGACGGCAAGCGTCATCGCCCTGCACGCCACGAACGGGCGTCGCTTGATCCTCGTGCCACTCACGGGCACCTTCGCGGTCTGTCGTTGCTCCGCGGTCGCTCCGCCTTTTCCTCGCATCAACTCGTCCGCATGGGATCGTGTCGATCATCGTCCGGATGATCCGACGCGGACGTTAGAAGATCGTTTGAAGCGTCACAAACCGTCCTGGCACGTTATTCTACCGCCAACACACACGATCGGGTGTTGTCGCGGTGCAACATCACCGGGAGTTCTACCCAGCCCTTCAGCATGGCGGACAGGGAGGAGCGGAGGATGCCGGCCATGTCGGCGGCGACCTGTCGATCGGCGCTTTGTCCCGGACCACGACAAGCCGCGCGAGCGCGTGAGCGGCAGTTCCTGCCGATGCCGGACACGCGGCGGCACCACCCTCGTCGACGTGACCGGGCTGGAACGGCGCTCATCACGCTCGACCAAGCTTCCTGACGCTTCTGGAAACGAGTTCCGGCCCTGGACGGGTGATCAGGGCGCCAGGGTGGTGCCAGGCAGGTCGACCGACGTGGTCTGCACGATGTCGCTGGACGAGGTGGCGAGGTAGAGCGGGTACCGTCCGCCCTTGATCACCCAGCGGTCGGAAGTGCCGTCGAACTCAGCCAGCAGGCGCGGGTCGACGGAAACGGTGACGTGCCTGGTCTGGCTCGGGTTCAGGTAGACCTTGGTGAAGCCGACCAGGCGGGTCGGCGACTCGCCGCGTTTCCCAAGCCCGAGATAGACCTGCGGCACCACGTAGCCGCCGACCTTGCCGGTGTTGAGGACGTCAAGGGTGATGCGCGGCGTTGTGCCGAACGAGACCTGGAGGTTCGAGAACGAGAAGCTGGTGTAGCTCAGTCCGTAGCCGAACGGGAACAGGGGCGTCAGGCTGTTCTTCCCGAACCACTTGTATCCGACCGCAGCACCTTCGATGGTGTAGTCGACGGGGAAGTTCCGGTCGCTGCTGCTGCCGACGTCGAGCACCGGGCGCGGCAGCTGGGACTCCGAGGCCGGGAAGGTGATCGGCAGGTGGCCCGACGGGTTGTTGTCGCCGAACAGGGTGTTGGCGATGGCGGGCCCACCGCCGGAGCCGGGGTACCAGGTCTCGATCACGCCCTTGACCTCCTTCAGCCACGGCATCAGCACCGGTCCGCCGCTTTCGACCACCACGACCGTGCGGGGGTTCGCCTTGGCCACCGCCTCCACCAGCGCGTCCTGGTTCGCCCCGGTTTCGGGGTCGGTGGGCAGGGACAGGTTGGCGGCATCGATGCTCTCCGCCAGCCACTGGTTGACGAACACGATCGCGACGCGGGCCCTGGCGGCGACGGCCGCCGCGGCGGCGGGATCGGCGCCGGTGTCATAGGAGAAGGTGGCATCCGGCGCCTCGGTCCTCATGGCCGTCAGCGGCGAGGACGGGTTCCAGATGATCGGATGGGGGAAGCCGGTGTTGGTGTCGACCGGCCGGGCCGGGCCGCCGACCGGCCACACCTCGGACGAGCCGCCGCCTTCCAGCACGCCATTGGCGGCGTTGGAGCCGATCACCGCAACCGAGCCGATGGTCTTCGACAACGGCAGCGTCGCGTCCGCGTTCTTCAGCAGGACGATGCCTTCCTGCTCGTCCGATCGCGCCACCGCCGCGTCCGCGACCGGATCGATCGGCAGGACGCGCGTCACCGGGTCGTCGAACAGGCCGTCGGCGAACTCCGAGCGCAGGATCCGGTGCACCATGTCGAGCAGGCGCGAAGGCCTGACGATGCCGTCAGAAAGCGCGGCCTGCAGAAGCCTGCCGAAGAACGGGCCGCCGTTCGACTCGTCAAAGAAGCTGCCGGACTCCTGGTCGAGGCCGGCATTGGCGTCTGTCACGGCGTGCACGGCGCCCCAGTCCGACATCACCCAGCCCTTGAAGCCCCAGTCGTCCTTCAGCGTCCGGTTCAGCAGCACGTCGTTGCCGCAGGCGTACACGCCGTTGACGCGGTTGTAGGCGCACATCACCGAGCCGGGGTGGCCGATGTCGAGCGCCAGCTCGAAGGCAAGCAGGTCGCTCTGCCGCGCCGCGGCCAGGTCGATGTCCGAAGAGGCCGCGTTGCGTCCGGTTTCCTGGTCGTTCAGGGCGTAGTGCTTGATCGTGGACACCACGTGCTGCGACTGGATGCCGCGCACCTCCTCGCCGACGATGGTGCCGGCCAGCAGCGGGTCCTCGCCGCCGTACTCGAAGTTGCGGCCGTTGCGCGGCTCGCGCGCGAGGTCGACGCCGCCGGCGAGCAGGACGTTGAAGCCTTCCCGGTGCGCCTGCCTGCCGATCATGGCGCCGCCGGCATAGGCGGTGTCGCGGTTCCAGGTGGCGGCGGTGGCGAGACCGGACGGAAGTTCGGTGGAATAACCGGCGGCGCCGCGGACCGGCCGGCCGTTCTCGCCCACCGGATCTGCGACGCCGGTTCCGGCATCGCTTTCCTGCAGCGCGGGAACGCCGAGCGAGGCGATGCCGGGCACGAAGCCGGCCGAGCCGATCGCACCATCCGGCACCACGTTGACCGGACGCATGAAGTCGGCCGGCACCGCGTGATAGCCGTAGACGATCTGCAGCAGCTGCTGCGCCGACATCTGCTGCTCCAGCAGCGTCGCACGCCGGTCGGCCGACAGGCCGGTGTTCATCCAAGGGCGAGCGCTCGCGTCGTGAAGGCCTGGCGAAGGCTCAGGCCCCGACTGGCATCCGTTCATCAGCATGACGACGATGCAGGCCAACCTGCCCGGTCGGCAGCCCTTCGATCCCGAGGAAGACATTGCTGTGCCGATCGAGGTTCCGAACGGGCTGCGTCATGGCGAAGCCGATCCCGTCGCTTGACACGCAGCCGGCGTCGTGTCGGTTCCATGCCGGATCCGGCGTACGATCTCGACTGCCGCGTCCCGAAAGTCGTCGGCAAGCCCATCCTTGATGTCAAGTCACCAATGTGTAATCAGGTGGACGTGGACATCGGACTCGGCTTCCGGTCTCCGCCAGGCAGTCTTCGCGGTTCAACGCAGATAGATGGTTGACATGACAACACCACGTCCGTCCGCGTCTTCGAACGCCATCGTGATTCGGACACATTATGTCGACCGGTATCTTCTTTCGCTTGCCACCCGGTTGTCGCGGAATCCTGCCTATCTGGTCATATTCGCAGTGGACGAGCGTAACGGGATCATTCCGACCGACGGCTTTTCCAAGGTCAGCATATCGGACGAGGCCTTCTCGAGGCTCGGGCTTCCCTTGCGTGGACAGAACGAGATCTGGAAATGCGGGGATTACATATTGTATGTGGTCCTGGATCAGTTTCCCGACCTCGATTACGTCTGGTTGCTTGAGAACGACGCCTATGTCAATCGAGCGGACATACTGTCCTTCTTCGAGACCATTGACAACAAGAGTCAGCACGACTTCCTCGCCACCTACGTGGAGACAGCAAGTCCGGACTGGTACTGGCATGGCACGATGAGCGGTGACCATCCCGAGGTCTATAAATGCTTCTTTCCCGTCGTTCGCGCGTCTGCCCGCGCTGTCAGGCATCTTCTTTCTCGCCGGCAGTCAGCCGGAAGGTCGGTCTCCTCGGAGAACGTCGACTACGTCATTCCGAACGATGAAGCCTTCACGACAACCGAGCTGTCCGCCGAAGGGTTCAGCGTCGTGGATCTGAATGAGCTGGGAGAATGTTACACGCCGAGCAGTTTCAATTATCACGGTCTCTTTCATCCGGATGACCTGCAGCCTGAAGATGGCCTGCTTTACCATCCTGTCCGCTCTGGCTCCCACTACCTGCGACGTGCCCTTCTTCGTTCGAGCGAAAAGGAAGAACTTCTCAGAATACTGGAAAAGATGACGAGCGACGACCTGCTGGAAGTCGAACCTTTTCTGGAAGCGCCGCTCAAGCAGGAGATCTCCAACATCGGAGACAATCCGGAACGGATCTTGAGCCGGGACTCGATGATCTGGCAGGTGTTGGTGGGATTCCCGCAGCTTCCGGTTGTCCGCGCCGTCGCCCGCGTCCTGGGGGAAGCCCGGATGCCGTTCTGCCTCAAGGTTCTGGGACGATATGCGAGCTTCATGGGCCTTGACGTTGATGCGCTGAAGAACCTGGCCCTCGCCAAGCCCGCCTGGCAAAGCTCGACCTGTCTCTGGTCCCATCGGGCGGATTGCCGCCAGGATGCCGAGGGAGCGAACAACGGTGATCGTGATGCGCCCAACGGCTTTCACACCGATCTGGAGGTGGAACCCTGGTGGACCGTCGACCTGTTGGAGGCGTCCAGCATCAAGCTGATACGCATCTTCAACAGGGCCGGGTTCGAGGACCGGATGAAGTCGTTCCAGATACTCACCTCGGTCGATGGGCTGAACTGGCGCCAGGTTTATCAGCATCCTCCAGAGCTGGAAATCGCAAGGATCGTTGAGGTCTGCCTTCCCGATCCTTGTTCAGGCCGCTACCTCCGCATAAGGCTCCCCAGGAAGTCGCACCTGCACTTTTCGGAAATAGAGATCTACGAGGAAGCCCTGAAGCGGAACCCTTGAAGTCCTTCCATGGCGGCTCGGGCGCACGCGCCGTTCCGGACGTCATGCGACGCGGGATGCGGCGGCGGGAGGAACCGTCTGCTCGCCTCATCCGGCCTTGACACCCGCGAAGGTCACCCGGCGCGCGTAGTCGAGGAGGCGTGGCGATCGGTCGTAGTCGACCTTCCGGGCAAAGAAGGCACCACTCCTTTCCAGCTCCTCGACATGTCCGTCCCCGATGTCGGTGGCGAGACCTTGCAGGAAGTGGCTGCTTTTCCGTCCGATGGGCTCGTCCTTGAAGCGGGCACTGTTGTGGATGATCGTGTGGAGGAACAGTTCGTCGGGACAGATGAAGTGACTGAGCATGTCCAGCACGTCCGGCAGGATCGGATCCGTGAGAATGCATTCAAGGGCATCACGCCGCAGGATGCACCACAGCCATCCGCCCTTGCTGGGAAGGGCCTGCATCTTCTGCCGCCGGATCGCGACCTCGAAGGGCAACAGGCGCCGGATGATGAGACGTTTCTCGACTATCGAGTCGGTGCAGTGCACGGCTCCACGCCAGTGTGCGTGAAAGATCGGCGATCGCTCATGATCATCGAACACCGGCTTCAGCTCCGCCTCGATCAATGCCGGCGGTCCGCCGCCCAGCTCCAGGCGGACCGGCGTGACATCGGCCGCATCCCGCTGGCCGATCGGTACCGAATGGAAGAGGTCGCCTCGCGCCTCCCAGTGCCACCATCCAAGATGCACGCGTACGCCCGCGGCCTCCTGATCCTCGAGAAACCGTCTTATCTCGGCTTGCGGCACCAGGGGGATGCAGCTTCCGGACAGGATGGCGACAAAGCGCCAGGTCGGTATCTGCTGGACAGCGTATGAATAGGCGTCGAGCCAGGCATGAGCCTGCGAGATGCCGCCCCAGGTGACAGGCAGACCACGCCTGACCGTCACACGCGGCCTTGTCCTGTCCGGTATGGAGGCGAGGAAGTCGTCAAAGACGGTTGCCGCCGTGGGATCGACGTTCACGAGGTAGCAGGTCGACCCGTCATCGAGCAGGTCAATCAGCTGCCTGACTTGTTCCGGAGCTTGATGAACCTGCAGAATGTAAAGCAGCACCTGTCCGACTCTCCAGAAAGTTGGTCGCCCCGGTCTGTTTGCTGGCCGATCGGCCCCACAGGCTGAGCAGCCGACCGATCAGGATGCCCGGGCAGGGAACCCTTCTCGTGCAGACATCTGGAGCTTCATCCTAGGCAACGCGTCGCTGCCTGGCGAGCCTCAAGCGGCGACCTGTCCGCCAGCCCCGCGGCCTGGCGCGCGGCTGATGATCCCGGTGGTGAAGCGAGGGTCGAGGGGCGCGGCAGGCAGCCGGCTCGTCCGGCAGCCTGCACCGATTGCCGACCGCGGCTGGTCCTCCCCGGGCACCTGGGACCAGGAGGTGGCGGGGCCCGCGCCTGCGAGGCGGGGCTCGGACGCCGGGGTGGGACAGGCACGCAGCTGCCGCCCGTGACGGCATGACGCAGGGCAGGCTGACACGGCGATGCGGATCGTCGGCATGCTGGTGCAGCCTTGTCCAGGACCGCGCCTTGAAGTGGCCGAGCCCGGCGTCCTGCTCGAGTTGCCGATGCGCCTGCTCGCGGAGCCGGCGCGTCTCGACAGCGGCGGTCGGCGCAGGCAGCGAGGCGTGGAACGGCAGGCCGGACGGGCAGGACGTGCGCTCGCCGCTCGATCGCCACCCGCCTGGCAGGTGCCGTTACCGCCGAAGGTCGAACCACCGTCCAGCTCATGCCGGGTTGCTGGAAGGCGGGCGGCGAGGCACCTCCTGGTGCCGTGCCCGCCAGATTGTCCTCGCCATGACAGGGTGACCTGGAACCTTTCCTGCGGCACGCCGCGCGTCGCCTGGCCTCGGAACGGCGGCCCCGGCCCTGCGGAGCGGCACGACTCAGCCCCCGGCACGCGTCCGGCTGCGCAGGAGCCAGCCGAGGAGGGAGCCGGTCCAGAGCAGGGCGAAGCCGCCGACCACGCCGTAGCCGACCAGCTCGCCGTGCGTGTCGAGCGCGCGTGCCCAGGCCGGCGCGGCGAAGCCCGGCACCGCAAGCAGGTCCAGGAACTCCGCCGTCCCGATCACCAGCGCCACCAGAACGGAGCCGGCGGTGATGACCATGTTGTAGCCGAGCTTGCGCCCCGGCTCCGACAGCGCCCAGCCATAGGCGCCCAGCATCATCACCCCGTCGGCGGTGTCGACCAGCGCCATGCCTGCGGTGAACAGGGCCGGGAACGCCATCACCGTCCAGCCGGCCTGCCCGTGTGCGGCACCCACCGCGGCGAGGCTGAGCACGCCGATCTCGGTTGCGGTGTCGAAGCCCAGGCCGAACAGCAGACCCAGCCAGAACATGCCGCGGCTGGTCCCCACCCGGCGGATCAGCGGCGCCAGCAGGCGCGACAAGGCGCCGGCGGGCCCGGGCAACGTGTCGGCCGCTGCCTCGCCACGACGCAGCCGCCCGCGCAGGCGCAGGAGGGCCAGCAGCACCAGGAGGTTGGAGCCGCCGATCAGCAGCAGGAAGCCGGCGGACACGGTGGCGCCCAACGGCGCGCCCCATCCGGCGAGCAGGCCGAGCCGGCTGCGAAACCAGCCCTGCGCCAGCACCACCACCAGCCCTGCCAGCACCACCACGGCCGAATGGCCCAGCGAGAAGAACAGGCCGATGCCGATCGGCCGCTGTCCCCCCTGCATCAGGCGGCGGGACACGTTGTCGATGGCGGCAATGTGATCGGCGTCCACGGCGTGGCGCAGGCCGAAGCCCCAGGCGATCAGCGCCGATCCCAGCAGGGCCGGCGAGCCGCCGAACGCCAGCAGCGCCCAGCACCAGGCCAGGAGGTTGGCGCCGAGCAGGCCGGCGATCATCAGGCAGATGCGGCGTTTCCGGGCCGGGTCGTGCAGGCTTCCGTCGGAAAAGCACAGGCCCAGCAGGGTGCGGAGGCCGGGACGATCGGGAGATGCGTACGATCTCGGCATGGCCGGAGCGTGCGGGACGCGATGCGGTTCGGCAAGGTGGCCCCGCGTGGACAAGACCGGGACGGCTGGCCATCATCGGCGAATGATCCACGTGCACCTGGACCCGCTCGGCGGCCTGGCCGGCGACATGTTCGCGGCCGCCCTGCTGGCCGCGTTTCCGGCGCAGGAGGACCGGGTCGTGGAAGCGGTGGCGCGGGCAATCGCGGTGCGCTGCCTGCTGCTGCCGCACAACGACGGCGTGCTGGACGGGATGCGCTTCCGGGTGGAAGGGCCGGATGGCCGGGCGGCGGACGCGCCGGGACGGGATCAGGCCGGCGGACGCGGTTTCTCCGACGGTCCGGGACATCGTCATCACGGGCAGGATCATGGACACGACCATGGGCACGACCACGATCCCGGTCACGGGCATGGACACGGGAACGGCCATGCGCATCGGGCGTGGCGGGAGATACGGGCCCACCTGCTGGGATGCGGGCTGGAGCCGGCGGTGTCGGCGCACGCGGTCGGGATCTTCGCCGTGCTGGCGGAGGCGGAGGGGCGCGTGCACGGCGTCGCCGCCGACGCGGCGACGTTCCACGAGGTGGGAGCTGCGGACTCGATCGCCGACGTGGTCGCCGCTGCCGTGCTGATCGACGGCATCGGGGCCGGAAGCTGGAGCGTGTCGGCGCTGCCGCTGGGCTCCGGCCGCATCCACACCGCGCACGGCACCATGCCTGTGCCGGCACCGGCCACCGCGCTGCTGCTGGACGGGTTCGAGGTGGTCGACGACGGCGTCGCAGGCGAGCGCGTCACGCCCACCGGGGCCGCGATCCTGCGCTACCTCCAGCACACCGGCCGGCTCCGGGCGCGTCCGTCGGGGCGGCTGGGCGCGAGCGGGATCGGCTTCGGCACCAGGGTTCTGCCGGGCACCAGCAACTGCGTGCGGGCGCTGGTGATCGAGGGATCGTCGCCGGCCGGCACCCCGGGCGGCGGCCACCGGACGCTGGGCGTGATCGCGTTCGAGGTGGACGACCAGTCGGGCGAGGACCTCGCCGCCGGGCTGGACCGGATCCGGCGCACCGACGGGGTGCACGACGTCGTGCAGATGGCGGCGATCGGCAAGAAGGGGCGCATGGCGGTGCACGTGCAGGTGCTGGCCGCCCCGGGCTCGCTGGACGCGGTGGTCGCCGCCTGCTTCAGCGAAACCACCACCATCGGCCTGCGCACGCACCTGGTGCAGGGGCAGGCGCTGCCGCGGCGCATCGCCCGCACGGTGGTGGAC
>CALMVN010000102.1:6670-10150 GCA_937873225.1 uncultured Acetobacteraceae bacterium | reverse complement strand
AGAGGGTCAATCTTGCAGGCCGATCCACAATAGTCCGGCCAAGCTCGCCTCGTCGTAGCGGTGAACCCAGTCGCGCAGGGCTGCCGTTCGATGCCAACCGCCTGCGCCGCTTCCGTTCGTGGCTTGCCCGCCAGCACCAGCGCCAGCAGGCGCCGGGCCGCTGCGGCATCCCGGCTCCGGCTCGGTGCCCGGCGCAGGCCCGCCGCATCCAACTCCGCCCATGCCGCCCATGCCGCCCATGCCGCCCATGCCGCCCATGCCGGACGGGAGCGAATCACGACCGACGTGACCGCGGAAAGACCCACGAGTCAGAGCATGACGCCGGGCGTATTACAGCCTGTTTAAGCGGTCCTCTGCTGTCCGGCCTATCTCTCCGGTGAAAGCACCATGGTCCGCCTAACGGGGCGGATTGAAGGAAAGATGTGGACCGATTGAGCCGCGATGTGGATCAACCACTGGGCACGTCACGAGGCGGGCCTGAAGCAGGTGGTGTCGTGTTGTGCGGTCGAGGAGGTGGCACGCTGGCTGGAGCAAGCCGATCCGCCGCAGAGCGAGGTGGCGACACCCGCCTTGCCCGTGGTCAACGCGACTGCCTAACATCTGCGGGTGGGCGGCGGCTGGCGGATGCTGCCGCCCGGCATGCCTCCGTGGCGGACGATGTATGGCTGGTTTCGCAGCTGGCTTGATTTGGGATCGTTCGATCGGCTGCTGTGCGACGTGGCCTGCCTACGGTGTCGCGCGGTCGGGCGCAGGCGGACGCCGCGGCTGGGCATCGTCGACACGCAGTCGGTCAAGTGCCTGCCCATTCGCGGTCCGTGCGGCTTCGACGCGGGCAAGAAGGTGCTGAGGCGCAAGCGCGTGGCGCTGGTCGATGCCGACGGCAACTGGCTGGCAGTCGCCGTCGGGCCTGCCTCCGGGCAGGACCGCGACACCTTGTCCGCATCGGACGCGGGCAAAGCCGAGTGGCCGAGCCTGCGCGAGGTCATCCTCGACGGCGCGTTCACGGCTGAGCGCTGCCAGGAGTGGGCGAACCTGCACGGCATGCGCCACCGTGTCGTGGTACGCGGCGAAGGGCAGAAGAGCTTCGTCGTGCTCGCGCGTCGCTGAGTGGTCAAGCGATCCTTCGGCTGGCTCACCCGCTGGGGCGGCCTGCTGCGCGGGCATACCGGTCGCCTCGACGTCGCTGCAGGCCACCTCGCCTACATCGCCATCCTGTCCAGCGTCGAAGCGCTGCTCAACCCCAGATAAGCCCGTTACGCCCCAAGCTGATCCCGCTTAAACAGGCTGTTGGCTGAGTGGCCCGCTGCCCAAGGAGACAAATCTTCTTTTCGCAACAGATCCAGTCTTAGCAACTGTATATTAACAGCTTAGTTTTCCATTTATTTATTCGCTTGTGCACCTTCCTCAAGCTAGATACGTTACGATCGAACATCGTCCGGATGTAGCATACGGTTAGCTTTGGAGCCGGTAATATGAGCTTTAGCGAAGCGACCGTTGAGGTAGCTCCAGCAACGGTTGTGCAACTCCGGCAGACGCTGCCTCTAGTACCTCGGGCTGACAAAGTGGTTTTGGCCAATCTGCCTTGGCATGATGCAGAAGGCCGCGCTCGAAGCGGCGAAGCCACTTTGCGCGAAGCCGAGCCGGCTCGCGGGCTCTCGTTTTACATGCCTACTGACAGCTCCTCCCTCCAAGATCTACTACAGATACTTCTGTCTCATGTCTGTGACGATGAGCAAGCAGCAAAGCTTGCCAGGCAACTCCGCGAGCGATTTACCAACCTCGGCAACATTCTGAATGCCGGACATAGCTCACTTCTTGAGATTTGTGATGAGGTAGTTATTCGGTTGTTGCGTACCGTACATTGCTTAATGAAATCTTTTTTTCGGGAGCCTGTGGAAGATCGCGTGCTTTTACGAGACCTGCCAGCGCTGTACGATTACTTACGTGTCAGCCTTTCTTTCGAACAAAGTGAGGTCGTGCGATTGCTCTTCCTGAACAGTAAGAACGCACTGTTGCAAGATGAGCTTCACTCAAGAGGTACCATCAATCATACGCCCGTCTATCCACGTGAGATTGTTAAACGTGTAATAGAACTAAACGCAAATGCGCTCATTATCGTGCATAACCATCCTAGCGGCGACCCTAGTCCATCAAAGGAGGATATAACGATGACTAAGCTCCTTGGACGGGTCCTAAAAGACATAGGTGTTCAGCTGCATGACCACATTATAGTAGGTAGGACACGATGTGAGAGTTTACGATCCTTGGGGTTCATGTAGAGATCTGCCATGTCAAAGGACCCAAAGCTTCAATCCGCTCGCCTTGAGGCTGGCTCCACGCCGATAGGGCTTCCATTAAGCTACGACCTACTACTGCTCGCGCAACATATGTTGTCCGCCTCCTCCGAGGTTCGGTCTATCGACATGGGGCTCCTCTCAGAGTCGACACATATTGATACCGCAACCCCTAGATCCGAGCAGAGGATCGAGGTTGGAACATCAGACGACAGCAAGGGCACACTCGACGCGTCCGCTCAACCAATGAAACTTGCAGCTATTGAACCTAGCTGGACGGATGCTAGCTGCCGTTCTTCACAGATGAACGCTCACTTGAGTTCGCCAAGAATGGTGCACGCAGACGCGGTATCATTCAGCTCGCCTGCAACCCTGGCGGAGGTTCTTCTTCGTATCGACAGCCTCTCGGCGAACTATTCCCTACTGACACCTGTTGTAGGTTCTAGCGATCTGAGTGTTGTCCCGGTGCCGTTCGGTCTGCATGAAGTTGTCAATGAAGCAAATCATGGAAGCATGGTCTCTGACCAAAACAGTTCTCTTCCCGAGCAATATAATTTAAGGGTTACGACGCCATCGAGTGTGGCGATTTCTACGCCGTCCAGTAGCGAGACATTTGCTGTTACAGCAATAACTCCCGTCACTTCGTCAGTAACGACACCGATAGCTAGCATCTCAGGTAGTGGCGCTATCGCCTCTGATTTGGAGACTCAGGAAAATTTCAACCAGAGTTCGGGCAGAGCAGTGGCAGGAATGTCTGCAAACGTGTCCACCGAGCTTAGTTCATCGGCAGCTAATTCGCTACCTTCCGCTGGCTATGCCATCCAGGTTCAAAGCGTTACGGATGAAGTGCCCTGTAATTATGCCGAGGGAGGAGGAGGTCCTGTATCGACCGCATCCACCTCCGAAAACTCCTCTTTCGATATGCAACTGCAAGCCGACTCTGCGCAGGCCACTGTTGTTTCCTCCGATCTCATAAGCTCGGTTCCATCTCTAGGTGATGTTGATAGCTCTTCTCTCGTACAAATCGTTGCGCCTCCTTATCTACCTAACATCGATGTCATTGCCGATAGCGACGCGGGCACCACGACCGGCGCCGGCGACGGCACCGCATCCGCTGCTCCGTCCGGCACAGCCGCCTCGGGATCCGGCAGCGACGCGGGCACCACGACCGGCGCCGGCGACGGCA
>CALMVN010000102.1:0-6570 GCA_937873225.1 uncultured Acetobacteraceae bacterium | reverse complement strand
GCTCCGTCCGGCACAGCCGCGTCGGGATCCGGCAGCGACGCGGGCACCACGACCGGAGCCGGCGACGTGGCGCCGGCAACAGCTCACTCGGTGTCGGCCGCCTCGGGATCCGGCAGCGACGCGGGCACCACGACCGGCGCCGGCGACGGCACCGCATCCGCTGCTCCGTCCGGCACAGCCGCGTCGGGATCCGGCAGCGACGCGGGCACCACGACCGTTCATCACGAATTTCTTGCCGCACATAGTCAAGTGGACGACGACCAGGCGCATATAGCTGTCAGGAACTACAGCGCCCTTGGCCCTTGGTCGGCTTCGTCTTCTCAACACGTTGCGGGTTTCGACGACAGCAATGTGCGGACAGATTCAGCGTCGTCACAAAGTGTCGTGCACGACAAGTTTTCTATACATGGATCGGTCGCAAACGTCGTCTACTACGCGTCTCCGAACATCGAGTATGGGCCAGCTGGTCCGGGAGTTAGCTCAACAATGCGTGGCTCATTGCTAGAGCATCTTCACTCGTTCTCCTCAGCTACTTCGGCCTCTAGCACGCTTCTCGATTATCATTACGAACAATTGCGGTCCGCAATAATCGCACCGGGAACCGACCACCAAGGCGTCTTCCCAAGCGCGAACGGCGATCTCCAACATATCACGTACAACCATCATCACGTTCTATCTGCAGATCATCTTGCTGAGCTGCCGGACGTCACCACACATCATGGCTTTTAGAACTACCTTCCGCAGCAAGCAGACAATGATGCGGATGAACGTCATGAACAAAAATCGAGTACGAGGCTTAGGGCTCCCGATGGACAGCGTTTCAAGTGGCAGACAGGACGGAGTAGACGGCAACCGCCTCGTGTTGTGGATGGCCGGGTTGTTCAGCGCCTTTCTCAGCATCTCACAACTTCTTGTCCCGCTATTCAGCATGCAGATCTTCGATCGGGTAATTCCAACAGCGAGTTTGCCAACTCTTTTAGCTCTAAGCCTACTCACCGGCGGGCTGCTTCTCATATCGGCCGCGGTAGATGCTTGCCGATCTATCTTATTGACCCGTGTTGCAAACGACGTCTATAGCCATTACTACGAGTCGATAGCACGAAGGCTAGCAACCGACAGCAGCACCGCGATGGGGCTTCTACGCGATCTCGAATCAGTAAAAGGCTTCCTTTCCGGGTCACTAACGACGGCACTTCTGGACCTTCCTTGTACGCTCGCCTTCCTGATTGTTATATTTCTACTTCACCCCTTGCTCGGATATGTTACAGCTGTTTCCTCATTGGTGATGTTTGGACTTGGTATGGCAACACACTATACTACCCAAACCGCTCGCTTGGCGGCTTTAGAAGCCGCCACTCTTGGACACGGGCTTCTTGATGGTATCACACGTTCCAGAGATTCGCTCGGCTCGATGGGAGTCCGCCAGAGGTTAATCAACAAGTTATTTACCATTCAAACGAAACAACTGCGACTGAGTGGTTCCGCGACCGAACGCCAAGCTGTGATCGAAGCAATAAGCCGGGGAACAAGAAACATCGTACAGGTGGTAATACTTTCATGTGCTGCCTTTCTAGTCGTCGCTCGGAATGCTGAGAGCGGGTCGATTGTAGCAGCGTCTATGTTGCTTAGTCGGACGCTCTTTCCAATTGAGCGGCTTGCATGTGGGTTTCCCTCAATCGTTACTTTTGTGAATGCCACTAAAAAGATAAAGGCGTATTGTAAAACGGAGAGAAGAAAGCCGCCCGCCTTTGATCTTCCGAAGCTTACTGGAGCAGTGGAAGTCAAGAACGTGTTTTTTGTCTCCAGCAGCAGTGCCAAACCAATCCTACAGGCAATAAACCTCAACGTTGCGAGTGGACAAGTTCTTGCCGTTGTTGGTCGTGAGGGAGCCGGAAAATCCGCACTTGCGAGACTTTTAGTTGGCATCGAGACGCCGACGCTCGGCGAAATCCGATTTGATGGGTCAAAGCTTGAAGATTTCGATCCAGTTATACTAGGGGATCAAGTCGGCTTTCTTCCGGAGATGTTCTGGCTCGACGAAGCAACAGTAGCCGGCTTTATCAGCAGGGGACGACCGGATGCAAATGCGGATGAGGTTATACGTGTCGCGGAACTGTTCGACATGCACGCGCCCATCCAGAGGCTTACGAATGGTTACCAGACCGAGATTAGTTCGCGTAAAGCCCTGTTCTCGTCGGGTCAGCTCCAACGTTTGGCATTAGCGCGTGCCTTCTACGGGCACCCGAAGATTATAGTACTGGATGAGCCAGCACTCCATCTAGATGATACTGGCGAGACGCTCCTTCTCAGCGCGATGCATAGCTATAAACATGCTGGAACTGCGTTTATTGTGACCTCGCGTCTACCCGGGTTACTGCATCTGGCTGATCAGCTTCTCATGCTTGAGGATGGTGCTATTAGATTGACTGCCAATCAGACTCAGATGCAAAGTTTTCTAACACCACGTCTTGCGGCATCTCAAGTTCCTTAGGATATACGAAATGAGTTCGTTTTCGACTTCGAGAAGTCACGAGAGTGATTTGGCGTCTGAAAAGCTTTCAGTTCATAGTCGATATAAAGACTTTCGCGTGCCGACGTTTGTAGGTCTGGTCGCTGTAGCCCTTGGTGCAGGAGGTCTCTTGGTGTGGTCGTGCACAACATCTATTGCATCGGCCACGGTTGTGCCTGGAATTGTTGTTGTTGATACCGGTAGAAAGTACGTTGAGCACTTACTTGGGGGAACTGTCAAAACTATACGAGTGAGGGAAGGTCAAGAAGTAGCTGCTGGCCAACTTCTTGCAACACTGGACACCGCTCCTTATGACGTGAGCATCGAGTCGTTACAAATTCTACTCGCGTCCAATGTAGGTCAACAGATCCGTTTAGAATGTGAACGGGTTAGATGTGAAAGCCCCTCTTTTCCAGATCGTGTCAACCTTGTTGACGATGAACAATGGAGACAGGCAGAGATAAAGCAACAGCAGTTGTTTCAAGCGCAGATTATCTCTCTTAGAGACAGAATACAAACGGCGCAGGCAGAGGAAAAGAAATCAGACGCGATATCCGAAAGTCTTAAGGCTGAAGTTAAGGCGGAACGAACGAAGATCAGTCTCACACAAGAGGAACTTAGAATCGCCATCGTGCTGGCACATGAAGGAGATGGAACTAAACAACGAGTCATCGAAGTCGCTCGGGCTGTTGCTGAGTTGGAAAGCGAACTCGCTGGGCTGCAAGCGCAGCAGATTAACACGCAGCATGACTCTAAGCATGAGCAGCTAGAGATCATTCAGCTCGAGAGCGCCTTCGCGGAAAATGCCGTGATCGATCTGCAGCAAGCAGACCGGGAGCACGCAGAGTTGGTCGAGAAGTTGAGGACCGAAATACAGGAACGCAGTGCCTGTTCTATCGTTGCTCCGGTGGCTGGGCGGGTTGTAAATCTGATGATCCACACCATTGGAGGCGTTGTGACGCCGGGTGCATCTTTGCTGGAGGTAGTTCCTAACAGAGATGAGCTAGTCTTAGACGCGAAGGTCAGCCCTGCCGATGTGGAGTCTATCACTCCTGGCCTCCTGACCGACATCAGACTACCGGGAATAGTCGGGCAGAGAATGCCTCGCCTAACGGGATACGTCACCAACGTGTCGGCGGATAGGCTCGAGGACGTGCAAGATGGTCGCGGCTTTTTTCGAGTACGTGTAAAAATCTCGCAGGCGGATCGGTTAAGGATGGGCTCCTACGAGCTGAAGGCTGGCGCCGAGGTAACTCTAATGATCAGAAAAGGCGAGCAGGCTCCCCTTAGTTATCTAGTTTCGCCACTCGCTGCGTTCTTCGGTCAATCTTGGAGTTAAGCTTGAGTTAAGCACCTAGCACTTCCTGGGCACTGCTGACTTGATGCTGCGTTTCCTGGCCTTGGACCGGCGGTTGGGGAACGACGATGGCGACGAGCGGCATCCGTCCGGACGATCTGGACCAGTGGCTGGAACCGTTCTCGGCGGTGATGGGGCGCAAGAACCGGCGGACGTGGGCGCCGTTCTACCTACGCGATCTGCTGGGATCGGGCGCGCGCAAGAGCCTGCTGCCGATGGCGGAGCGGCTGGGCTTGTCCGGGCACGACCAGCTGCAGCACTTCATCGCTAGCCCGGCATGGGATGATGGGCCGTTGCGGGGCGTGCTGGCGCGCGAGGCCGATCGACTCTTGGGCGGCGTGGACGCGGTTCTGGTGATTGACGACACGGCGCTGCCGAAGAAGGGCACGCTGTCGGTGGGGGTGGCGCGGCAGTATTGCGGCCAACTGGGCAAGCGCGCGAACTGCCAGTCGCTGGTGTCGCTCACCCTGGCCCGCAGCAAGGTGCCGGTTCCGGTGGGCTTGCGGTTATTTCTGTCGGATGAATGGGGCAGCGATGCCGAGCGCTGTGCCCGGGCGGGCATACCAGCAGGTAAGGTTGCGGCGAAGACCAAAGGCGAGATCGCGCTAGCCGAGCTGGACCGCGTACGCGCGGCCTGTGCGCGGTTCGGCACGGTGCTGGCCGATGCGGGCTACGGCGCCAGCGCAGCATTCCGACACGGTCTGGACCAGCGTGGGCTGTAATGGGCGGTAGATCCCACGGAACCAGAAGATCGATGCCCCCGACCAGCGACTGGTGGCGCCGGGTGGCCGGGCGCGCAAGCTCGTTCCGGACCAGGAGCCGCGCGCAGCTGAGGCGGTGCTGGCGGAACAACCGTGGCGGCGGGTGACGTGGCGGCAGGGCACGAAGAGCAAGCTGGCCGGCCGGTTCGCCGCGTTGCGCGTCCGGGTGGCGGACGGTGCCGTATGGGCCAACAACCGCCACCTGCCGGGCACGGAGGCTTGGCTGATTGGCGAATGGCGCTCCACCGGCGAGCGCAAGTTCCACCTGTCCAGCCTGCCGCCCCGCACGTCGCTGCGCGCGCTGGCCGCCGCCATCAAGGAGCGCTGGGTGTGCGAGCAGGCGCACCAGCAGCTCAAGGGCGAACTCGGTCTCGGGCACTTCGAAGGACGGTCGTGGACCGGGCTGCACAGGCACGCGCTAATGTGCCTGCTCGCCTACACCTTTCTGCAGCATCTGCGCCTCGCCCAGCAGCGCCGTACGGGGCGGGGGGAAAATGGAGCGGGACCGACACCATCAGCCGGGACCGCCGCCGCAGCCGAGCCTGCCCGCGATCCGCCGCGCCATCATCGGCAGGCTGTTCGCCCATCTCATGCCGCACGTCCAATGCCCGCACTGCCGGAAACGGTTCCGATCGCCGCCTGATCTCGAACTGCCCAAGTAGTGCAATGACCTGTTGACAAAAGATCTTGTTCCCTGGGCTTAGCTCTGGTTCAAAGCGCCTGTTCGGGGAGCGACTGGATTGGCACGAAGGGATCTGGCGGCGGAGTGGGCGATCATCGGGCCACTGCTGCCGCCTGAGCGTGGCCGACGGGCGTGTCCGGCGCTGGATTATCGGCGCTTCCTCAACGGGATGCTCTACGTGCTGCGGGTCGGATATTTCTGGCCCGACATGCACGAGCGCTAAGGCAAATGGAGCGTATCCATCCGGCGAGTGCCGTCTTGCTTGGTTAAGCCCCAGGATGTGGTGTGACGGTTGACTATCACGTCGCGATAGATGCGCCAGGACCCTCGCGGCGGGTCACAGACTCAACCCGACAACAGTGCAGAAGTGGCGTCGGCGGGGCCACGTCCAGGACGCAGCCGTGGGTCCGAAGGAGATCCGCTCGTCGGTTCTGATCCTGGACGCTGAGACCGCGGAGCGGGTGAAGGCTGCGGTGGTGGCGTTCCTCCGCCACACGCTGCTACCGCTCGATGACTGCCTCTATGCCCTGCGGCCGTCACTGCCGCATCTGACATGGTCCAGCCTGCACCGCTGCCTCCAGCGCCACGGCATCTCTCGCCTGCCCGACGTCGAGTGCGACAAGCCCCGGAGGGGCCAGGTTCAAGACCTATCCGATCGGGTTCCTTCACCTCGACATCGCCGAGGTTCGAACGGGTAAAGGCAAGCTCTACCTGTTCGTTGCCATCGACCGGACCTCGAAGTTCGCGGTCGCCCGCCTGGCGCACGGCGCTGACCGGCAGAGCGCCACCGAGTTCCTGGACGCCGGTATTGAGGCGGTGCCCTACCGCATCCACACGGTGCTGAGCGACAATCGCGAAGCGATCCCCCGGAGGATGTCAGCGAAGCTGACGGGGGTATCCAGTTCACCCACAAGCCGGGCACGTCGACCTACAGCATGCACAGCTTCGACCGCATCTGCGTGGCCAACGGCATCGAGCACCGGCTCACCCAGCCCAACCACCCCTGGACCAACGGGCAGGTCGAGCGGATGAACCGCACCATCAAGGACGCAACGGTGCGCACCTTCCACTACGCCTCGGCGGGCGAGCTGAAGCAGCACCTGCACGCGTTCCTGCTCGCCTACAACTGCGCCCGCAGGCTGAAGACGCTCAAGGGCAGCACGCCTTACGAGTTCATCTGCCGCCAGCGGACAATCGAGCCCAGCCGCTTCAAGCTGAACCCATACCATCACAGTCCAGGACTAAACGCCTAACTAAACCG
>CALMVN010000101.1:13564-16560 GCA_937873225.1 uncultured Acetobacteraceae bacterium | reverse complement strand
CGCGCGCCGCGCCGTGATGCGCAAGCAGCCGGTGCGCGCCGGTGCCGCCTCGCGCTTGTCGTCGGCGGCGCCCCTGTTGTCGCTGTCGGCCACCGTGTCGGCGGCGGCACTCGTGCCGTCCTTCGCGTCCGGGCTGTTGACGGCGCCCTGGGCTGACCTTGCGACGATCCTGGTGCTGCTGGCGGCGGGACGGGTTCTGCTTCTGCTGGGGGCATGGGACGCGGGCGTCGCGGCGCCGGGGCTGGGCGCCGTGTCCGCCGCGGTGGGGCTGGTGCTGGCGGTGCCCGGCTGCGCGCTCGGGCTGGTGGCGCTGTTCTCCGGCGCCGGCAGCACCGGGCTGCAGCATCTCCTGTCCGACCCGCAGCCGGGAACGGGACTGATGCCGGCCGCCTGCCTGGGACTGGCGGCGCTGTCCGCCGGGGGCGGCGGGCGCGTGCTGTCCGAACCGTTGTCCGGGCCGGACCTGGCGCTGTTCCGCCTGCAGTCGATGGTGCAGGCGGTGGTGTGGATCTACCTGCTCACCGCGATGCTTCTTCACAGCACGATGCCGGTCGCCCAGTCCGGGCCGGTGCGCTGGCTGCTGGGCCTCGTGTTCTGGGCGCTGCGGCTTGCCGCCGGCGCCGCCCTGCTCGGCGGGATGCGCAGCCTCGCCGACACCGTGGCGTTGCGGCGCCGGCTGGCGGGGCTGTCGGTGCTGCTCGGCCTGCTGGCCCCGGTGCTGCTCCTGGCCGGGCACCGCACGGGATGAGCCTCCTGCTTCTGCCGGACGGCCTGCTGGTGCTGTCCCTGTTGTTCGTGCCTCCGGTGGCCGACAACGAATGGCCGCGCCGGCTGGCGCTGCACGCGCTGGCGTTGTCCGCCTGCCTCCTCGCGTCGGCGGTCGCGGCCGGCCCGGTCGGCGGTGCGGGCGGGGAACGCTGCCTGGCCGGGCTGGCCGCTTCGCTGCTGCAGGTCGCCGTGCAGGTCCTGCTGGTCCGCCGCGGCGCGGCGGGACGGCCGTGGCGCCGGCACGGGCCGGGCGACGCGGCCTGGCTCCTGGCGGGGCTCGCGCTGGTGGCGCTGGCGCTGTGGGTCGTGCCCGACATCGGCACGCCGCACGGGCTTCCGGCGGTGTGCATGGCCGCCACCCTGGCCGGGCTGGCAGGCGTTGTCGCGGCCCGCTCCACGGTCGGCCAGGTCGGCTCCCTGCTGCTCGTGGGCGACGCCCTGATCCTCGCCGCCTGCCTGCTGCCGGGAACCGACATCCTGGCCTTGTGCACGATCCTGCCGGTCCAGGCCGCGCTTCTTTGCGCGCTGGTCCTGCCGCGGGCGGCGGCGGCAACGGCCACGCCGTGACGGGAACCGTTCCGGCCGGCGTGGCGTGGCCCCTGCTGGCGTGTCCGCTGCTGGCGCTCCTGCCGGGACGCGGCGGCGGCCGGATGGTGGCGGCCGGCGCGATCGTCGCGGCCGGGTCCACGGCGCTGCTGGCCGCTTCCGAGCTGGTCTGGGCTGCCGGGACGACGGTTCCGCCGGTGACCGCCGCGACGCCGTGGCTCGACGACCGGCTGGCGCTGTCGCTGGCGCTGCTGGTGACGGTGCCGTGGCTGCTGGTGTCGATCGGCACCGCGTCGTTCCCGCCGCGCCGCCCGGCCGGCGGGTCCGGCTGGCGGCGCTGGCTGGTCGGGCGCTGGCAGGTTGGGGCGCAGCTGGCGACCGGCGGCGCCGTTCTCGCCTGCAGGGCCGACCCGCTGTTCCTGATGCTCGCCGGCGTCGCGCTGCTTCTGGCAGGCGCAGCACTGCTGCACGACCGTCACCGGCAACAGGCCGTGTCGTTCGCGGCCATCCTCCTGACCGCCTGGCTCGGCGTGGCGCTGCTCGGCACGGGGCTCGGCCACCCGCCCCGCTGGACCACGCTTGGCGGGGGGATCGCGCCCGCGTTCCGCCCGCTGCTGATGCTTCCGGTGCTGCCGATGCTGCTTCTGGCCTGGATCGCCGCGGTCGGACCACAGGCAGCGACCGGCGCCGCCCAGGCCGGGGCGGGCGACCGGATCGCCCGCGCCCTGCTGCCCGTGCCCGTCGCCGCGCCGGTGCTGGACATGGTGCTGCGCCTGCGCATGCTGCAGCATCCCGACGGCAGGGCGCTGGTCGGGATCGGGGTGCTCGGCCTGCTGCTCGCGGTCGGCCTCATCCCGGCCCGTCGCGGGCTGGACGACCGGGTGCCGCTCGCGGCCGCGGTGCAGCTGAGCGGTGCCGTGATCGGTCTCGGTGCGGGCGGCACCAGCGGCGTGGCCGCGGCGCTGATGATCCTGCTGTTCCTGGCGTTGTCGCTTCCGGTGGCCCTGCTGCCGGCGGGAGGATCGCCGGGCGGTCCGGTGCGTCGCCTGGCGGTGCTGGCGATCGCCGGGATGCCGCCGTTCGGGCCGTTCCTGGCCGGGTTCGTGCTGCTTCCCGGGGTGTTCGCGGCGGCGCCGCTGCCGGCGGTGCTGCTGCTGGCGGCGTTCGCCTGTTCGGCCCTGTCGCTGTTGTCCGCCCTGCGCCGCGCCCGCGCGGACGCGGAGCCTGCGGGACGTTCGGCCTTCCTGTCCGGGCTGCTGGTGCTGGCGCTGCTGTTCTGGCTCGGGCTGGCGATGCCGGATGCCCTGTCCGGCTGGCTGCTCGATCTCGGCGAGGCGGCGTCCGGCAGCGGGGCGGTGCCGTGACGATGCGCGGACGGTCCGCTTCCGCCGCCGCGCTGATCCGGACGGGCGCTGCCGTTCCCGCCGCCGGCGGGCTGCGCTACCTGCTGACCGGCGCCGGCTGGGCCGAGCTTGCCGAACGGCTGCACGCCGATCCGCTGCCGCTCCCGACGCTTTGGTCGGACGGCGAGGCGGTGCACGCCCTGTTCCTGGAACAGCCGGACCGGCCGCTGCTGGCGTCGGTGGCGGTGGAGGCGCGCCGCTACGCGGCCGTGTCGCCGGCGCGGGCGGAGGTCGCCGGGTGCGAGCGGATCGTGCGCGCCCGGGGGGGGATCGAGGCCC
>CALMVN010000101.1:8070-13554 GCA_937873225.1 uncultured Acetobacteraceae bacterium | reverse complement strand
CCCGTGACCTGCGCCCCTGGCTCGACCACGGGCGCTGGGACTGCACCGCGCCGCTGTCCGCCCGTCCCGGGCCGGCCGCCTGGCCGCCGGAGCCGCCGGAGTTCCGTCTCGATCCCGCCGACGAGGCCATGGGCGCGTTCCAGCTCGGGATCGGCCCGGTGCAGGCGCTCGCCTGCGGCCCGGCGCAGCTGCGCCTGACGGTGGACGGCGAGCGCATCCGTCGGCTGGAGCTGCTGCTCGGCCATGCCCATCGCGGCGTGGTCGGGCTCGCGCGCGGCCGCGATCCGCAGGCGGCGGCGGTGCTGGTGGGGCGGATCGATGCCCGGGCCGCCGTTGCCCACCAGTGCGCCTTTGCCCGCGCCGTGGAGGCCGCCTCCGCGCTGGCGGTGCCGCCCGGGACCGAGGCGCTGCGCCGGGCCATGACGGAGCTGGAGCAGCTTGCGGTGCACCTGCACCATCTCGGGCGGGTTTCGCGTTGCGCCGGGCTGCACGGCGCCGCCGGCCGGGCCGCGCTCCTGCGCGAGGCGGTGCTGGTCGCCTGCGCCGAGGCGTTCGGCCACCGTCTGATGCTGGACGCGGTGGCGCCCGGCGGGCTGGCCCGCCTCCCGGACCCGGCCGGCCTGGCTGCGCTGCCGGCGGTGCTGGACCGGCTTCGGAACGGGCTGCCGGCGCTGCGGCGCGCGCTGCTCGACGATCCGGCCGCAGTGCGTCGCCTGGGCGGCGGGACGCCGGAGCCGTGGACCCGTTGCCGCACGCGGCTGGAGCGGATCGGGCACGGGCTCGGCCTCGCCAGGGGCCTGCTGGCGGAAGCGGGCGAGCCGGTGGCGATCCGGCCGGCATCGGCCTCGACCGCACCTGCGAAGGAAACCGGAACGGCGGAAGAAATCGGAACGGCTGAGTCGGCCGGAGGAACGGTCTGGCACTGGGTGCGTCTGGAAGCGGGGCTGGTCGCGGCGCTGCACGTCCATGATCCGGTGCTGCCGGCCTGGTCGATGCTGGACGAGCTGGCGCGAGGGCTCGCCGTGGAGGAGCTGCCATTGTTGTGCGCCTCGCTCGGGCTGTCCTCGTCCGGAGCGGACCAGTGAGCGGGACCGCGGCCCGGGCGCGGCGTCACCCGCCGCTGTCCATGCTGCACCTGCAGGGCGGCGGCTGCGGCGGCTGCGGGCTGGAGATCGAGGCGCTGCTGGCGGATGGCCGCCTCGACGCGGTCGGGCTGCTTCTGGTGGAGGCACCCAGGCACGCCGACCTCCTGCTGGTGAGCGGCACGGTCGGACGCAACCTGCTGGACGCCGTCCTGGCGACGTGGACCGCGATGGCCGAGCCGAAATGGCTGGTCGCGGCCGGGGCGTGCGCGCTGGACGGCGGCCCGTTCCGGGACGGCTATGCCGTGTCCGGCGGCATCGACCAGCACCTGCCGGTGTCGCTGGTCATTCCCGGCTGCCCGCCCACGCCGGACGCGGTGCTGGCCGGGCTCCGCCTGCTTCTGGACGCCCTGCGTGCGACGCCGGACCTCAGCCCGCCGCCCCCTCCGGCTCGTCCGGCACTTCCTCCTGCAGCGCTTCCGCATAGGCGCGCAGGCGGCGATAGCTCCGGAGGCTGAACGGGATCATCACCGCGTAGATCAGCCCCGCCGCCGCCAGCGCGGCCCATGGGTCGGCCACGAGAACGGTGACGTAGAGCCCGCCCCCCAGCATCAGCGGCAGCACCAGCTGCGCCGGCACCTTGAAGTTCTTGAAGCTCCACAGCGGCAGGGTCGACACGCTGAGCAGCGCCACGCCGATCAGGATCAACGCCACCAGCAGCGGCTGCCGCGACAGCGCCAGCAGCGAGGGCAGGGCCAGCTTGTGCGCTTCCAGCCCGACGAACAGCGGGAACAGGGCGAGCCCGGCCGCGGCCGGCGCCGGCACGCCGGTGAAGAAGTTGTAGGCATAGGCGTGCAGCGGCATCGCCTTGGGCGCGTCGTCCGAGGAGCCGGCGTTGAAGCGCGCCAGGCGCAGCGCGATGCACACCGCGTACAGGATGCAGGGCACGAAGCCGTAGCGGCCGCCGTCGCGCATCGCCCACAAATAGAGGATGAAGGCCGGCGCCACGCCGAAGCACAGGAAGTCGGACAGGCTGTCGAACTCGGCGCCGAACCGGCTGGTGGCGCGCAGCAGGCGGGCGATCCGGCCGTCCAGGCCGTCGATGAAGCCGGCGATCACCAGCGCAACCGCCGCCTCGCCGAAGCCGCCGTTGATCGCGGCACGGATGCCGATCAGGCCGGCGCACAGCCCGATCAGGGTCAGGATGTTGGGGATCAGCCGGTTGAAGGACTGGCCGCGGAAGCGCGGCCTGGAGCGGTCGCGCAGGGGGCGCAGGCGGCGCGTCCGGCGCGGACGGCGGAGCGGGTCCGGCACGCGTTCAAAGGCGGGCAAGCACGGTCTCGCCGCCGATCGTCGTCTGGCCGACGCGCACGATCGGCTCGACGCCGAGCGGAAGGTAGAGGTCGGTGCGGCTGCCGAAGCGGATCAGGCCGAACCGCTCGCCCAGCGCGAAGAACGCGCCCTCGGTGGCCTGGCACAGGATGCGCCGCGCGATGAAGCCGGCGATTTGCACCACCGCCATGGTGCGCCCGTCCGCCAGCCGCAGGGCCAGGGCGTTGCGCTCGTTCTTCTCGCTCGCCTTGTCCAGGCAGGCGTTGACGAACTGGCCCTTGTGGTAGGCGATCCGCGTCACCTCGGCCGCCACCGGCATCCGGTTCACGTGCACGTCCAGCACCGACAGGAAGATCGCCACCCGCCAGCGCGGCTCCGCGCCGAGCCCCAGCTCCAGCGGCGGGATCACCTCCATCACCGACACGATCCTGCCGTCCGCGGGCGCCACCACCGCGCCCGGAAGGAGGGGCGCCACCCGTTCCGGATTACGGAAGAAGTAGAAGCAGAACCCCACGAACAGCAGCGCCAGCACGCCCACCACGCGGGCCGCGACGAAGGGCAGGAGCAGCCCGGCCACGGCGACGACCGCGCCGCCGACGAGGAACGGCCGGCCGGCCGGGTGCGGCGGCGCCAGCACGAGCTTCAGCGACTGGGTGAAGGAGGACATCGGTCGCGGTTCATGAATGCTTCACCCCATGCGGTCAAGCTGGCGGCGAAACGGTGGGAAAGGGCGGTTCGGCATGGGCGGGATCGACAGGCGGTCGCTCGGCTCGTTCAGCGTGGACGAGCTGGGACGGATCTCGCTGCAGGACGGCGAGGCGGGCGGGTTCGGCTTCCGCTGGCGCGGCCGGCCGGTGGCGCTGGAGGTGCGCAACGGTGCGGCGGCCGGGACGGGAAGCGGCACCGCGCCCGGCTGCCGCATCCGGATCACCGCCCAGGCCGGGCGCGTGCCCAGCAGCGCGCTGGCGGCGGAGCGTCGTCCGGACGCGCTGCAGCTCGCCCGCCTGCTGGGTGGTGCGCTGCCCGAGGGCTGGCGGGCGCGGCTTCTCGCCGACCACCGGCTCGAGGTCGAGACGGAGGAAAGCCTGCCGTTCCCGGCCCTGATCGGCGAGCTGCTGGTGCCGGCGACGCGCTTCGCGATCCGGCTCGGCCCCTACCTCGACCTGCTCGACGAGCACGGCATGACGATGACCGCCTGACCGGTCGCGGCACCGAGCCGCACCACGGTTCGCCGCCGGAGCGCCGCCGGACGACCGTCGACGGGAACCGCCGCATACAGGTCCTTGACCGCCTCGACCACCAGCACGCCGGCCAGGCGCGGGGAAACGAACCGGCCGGCCGCTTCCAGTGCGCGGCCTGCGCGAAGCACCGGACGGAGATCGGCGGGCGGCCCATACAGGGCGCCCTCCATTCGCTCGACCCGGAACAGGCTGCGCGCGAGCAGGCGCTCGATCCGTCCGGTGGAGCACGGCGCGCCGTCGGCGAACGGGGTGCTCTCGCTGTGCGCCCACAGGCCGGTGCGATTCGCCACCACGATCAGCAGCCGGCCGTCGTCGCGCAGCGCGCGCCACACCGCACGCAGGGTCCGGGTGACGTTTGACGCGTTCTCGATCGCGTGCACCATCAGCACGCGGTCGAAGGTCCCGTCCGCGAACGGCAGGGCGTCGTCCTGCACCAGGCAGGACGCGTCCGGGAGGACGGAACCGGTGCTGGGCAACGCGTCGACGCAGCGACGCAGCTGGCCGCGCCAGGACCACAGGAACGGCGCGGTGTGGCCGAGCCCCAGCAGGTCCTGCGTGGACAGGTCGGGCCAGATCGCCTGCAGCCGGCGGCGCAGCAGCGACGCCACCAGCCGGCCGCGCCGGGTTCGGTAGAAGGCGGCCACGGCCTGGACGTCGTCGAGCATCGACCGGATATACCACGGACCCGCCAGGAGGTCCGACCATGCCCGCCAGCCCGCCTTCCCCCACGCCCGGACCGCTCGATGTCAGCCCGATCCCGATCCTGTCGGACAACTATGCCTGGCGGCTGCGCGACAACCGGAGCGGCGCGGTCGCCGTGGTCGATCCGGCCGATGCGGGCGCGGTGATCGCCCGGCTGGAGCGGGAAGGCGGCCGGCTCGACCTGGTCCTGCTGACGCACCACCACGACGACCACGTCGCCGGCGCGCTGGAGGTGGCGCGGCGGTTCGGCGCCCCGATCGCCGGTGCTGCGGCAGACCGGCACCGGTTGCCGCCGCTCGACCTCGCGCTGCAGGAAGGGGACCGCGTTTTCCTGGGCGACACGTCAGGCGTCGTGATCGACACCCCCGGGCACACGCGCGGCCACGTCTCGTTCTTCTTCGGGGACGGCCCGGTGCTGTTCTGCGGCGACACGCTGTTCAGCCTCGGCTGCGGGCGCCTGCTGGAAGGCACGCCGGAGGAGATGTTCGGGAGCCTGCGCAAGCTGTCGGCGCTGCCGGACGACACCCTGGTCTGCTGCGGCCACGAGTACACCGACAGCAACGCCCGCTTCGCGCTGTCGGTGCTGCCGGACAACGCGGCGCTGCGGGAGCGGGCGGCGGAGGTGGCAACGCAACGTGCGTCGGGAACTCCGACGGTGCCGACCCGTCTCGTTGCCGAGCGGGCCGCCAATCCCTTTCTGCTCGCCCCGGACATTCCCAGCCTCGCCGCATTTCGATCCAGGAAAGACTCGTTCCGATGAAGCTGCTGTCGTCCAGTGCCAGCCCCTACAGCCGCAAGGTCCGTGCCTGCGCCCTGGCCCTCGGCCTGGAGAAGCGGATCGAGGTGATCGACGTCGACGTGACGCAGGCGCCGGACATCCTGGTGGCCGCGAACCCGCTCGGCCGCATCCCGACCCTGATCACCGAGGACGGGTTCGCGATCTTCGACAGCACGGTGATCTGCGAGTACCTGAACGGCACCGCGGAGGTGATCCCGATCATCCCGTCCTCGGGTGCGCAGCGCTGGCTGTGCCGACGGCTGGAGGCGCTGGGGGACGGGCTGATGGACGCGGCGGTCGGACGTCGGCAGCTCCTGGTCAACGGTGCCGGCCACGAGCACGCGCTGGT
>CALMVN010000101.1:308-8060 GCA_937873225.1 uncultured Acetobacteraceae bacterium | reverse complement strand
ACGCGATCGACCGCACCCTCCACTGGCTGGAGCGGGAGCCCCCCGGCCGCCATGTCGACGTCGGCGCCATCTCGATCGCGTGCGCGCTCGGCTATCTCGACCTGCGGTTTCCCGACGAGGACTGGCGCCGGGAGCGGCCGAAGCTCTCCGCCTGGTTCGACGCGATCTCGGAGCACGTGTGCCTGAGCGGCACCGCATGCTGAGCCGGAGTGGCGCCCGGCCCGGATGAGGGGCGGGCGCCGCACCGGTCCTCAGGCCGCGGCGGGAAGGCTCGCCATGTCGATCACGAACCGGTACTTCACGTCGGACGCGAGCACGCGGTCGTAGGCCTCGTTGATCCGCTGCATCGGGACGATCTCGATGTCGGACACGATGCCGTGCTCGGCGCAGAAGTCGAGCATCTCCTGCGTCTCGGCGATGCCGCCGATCAGCGAGCCGGCAAAGGTGCGCCGTCCCATGATGAGGGAGAACACCGCGACCGGCAGCGGATCCGACGGCGCGCCGACCTGGACCAGGGCCCCGTCGCGCTTCAGCAGCTGGAGGTAGGCGTTGATGTCGTGCTGCGCCGACACGCAGTCGAGGATGAAGTCGAAGCGGGCCGCCTGCGACGCCATGGCGTCGGGGTCCCTGGACAGCACCACGTGGTTGGCGCCGAGGCGGCGCGCATCCTCGGCCTTGCCGGGCGAGGTGGTGAACAGCGTCACGTCCGCGCCCATGGCGTGGGCGAGCTTGAGGCCCATGTGGCCGAGGCCGCCCAGGCCGACGATGCCGACCACGCTGCCGGGACCGACCTTCCAATGGCGCAGCGGCGAGTAGGGGGTGATGCCGGCGCACAGCAGCGGCGCCACCGCGGCCAGTTCCAGCGACTCCGGCACCCGGAGCACGAAGTTCTGGTCGACCACGATCACCTTGCTGTAGCCGCCGAAGGTGTGCAGGCCGGGGGTCTTCTTGTCCGGGGAGTTGTAGGTGCCGGTGAAGCCGTTCTCGCAGTACTGCTCCAGCCCGTCGCGGCAGTTCGAGCAGTCCTGGCAGGAATCGACCATGCAGCCGACCGCGGCGAGGTCGCCGACCTTGAAGCCGTCCACCTCGGCGCCGACGGCCGCCACCCGGCCGACGATCTCGTGGCCCGGCACCACCGGGTAGGAGGACGGGCCCCACTCGCTGCGCGCGGTGTGGATGTCGGAATGGCAGACGCCGCAGAACAGGATGTCGATCCGGATGTCGCGCGGCCCGGGATCACGCCGTTCGAACGAGAACGGCGCCAGCTTCGCGTCTGCGGCCTGCGCCGCATAGCCTGTGCATGCGAACATGGGATCTCCGGGATCATGGGGGGGGCGCCCGCGCCGGGCGCCGGGGGGGGAAGGAACGCGGCCATCCCCGAGTCGGGGGCCAACCGGCCGGACAGGTGGCGTGGCAGGCCGCCGCGAACAAGGGCGGACCGGTTGCGGGCCGACGCCGGGCAGCGATTTGCGCTGCGGTCCCGTGGTCATGCTATCCTGTCCCATGTTTCACGACCGGGATGGAGCGCACATTGCCGGAAACCGATCGCCCGGTCCCGCCTGTCGTCATCAAGAAATACGCCAACCGCAGGCTCTACGACACCGAAGGCTCGATCTACATCACCCTGGACAGCCTGGCCGTGATGGTCCGGCAGGGCCGGGACTTCGTCGTGTTCGACGCCAAGACCGGCGACGACATCACCCGCACCGTGCTCACCCAGATCATCGTCGAGGAGGAGACCAAGGGCCGCAACATGCTGCCCGCCGCCTTCCTGCGCCAGCTGATCGGGCTGTACGGCGACAGCATGCAGGGCCAGGTGCCGGAATACCTGGAGCACATGATGGAGCAGTTCGCCGCGCGCCGCGCCGCCGTGCAGGTGTCGAAGGGGATGCCGGCACGACCGGCATCGGCGGGCGTCAGGGCCCTGTTGCCGTCCCGTTCCGCCGACGTCGGTGACGCGCCTGCCGCCGACGAGGCGCTGCAGGCCGAGATCCGCCGCCTGCAGGGCGAGGTCGACCGGCTGAGCCGCGAGCTGGCCGCACGGGCCGTCCGCTAGAGCAGATCCCGATCAGGTGGATCACCTGATCGGGTGAAGATGTTCGTCAAAGCAATAGACTAGAGCATTTGAAGTGAACCCAGGTGAACGGAAGATGCTCTAGCCCAGGATGATCCGGCGCAGCCCGTAGGCCACCAGCGTGACCACCACCACGCTGGCCGCCCAGATCGCGACGAACCAGAGGATGCGGCTCACCAGCCCGCCAGGCTGACGCCGGGGCGGCTGGCGGTCAGTGATAATGCGTCTCCTTGCCGATCTTGCCGCGGAACACCCAGTAGGAATACGCCGAGTAGCCGACCACGATCGGGGTCAGCACCGCGGCGCCGACCAGGAAGAAGACCTGGCTGGCGGGCGGCGAGGAGGCCTGCCACAGGTCGATGCTGGGCGGCACGATCCAGGGCCACAGGCTGATGCCGAGCCCGGTGAAGCACAGGAAGAACCAGCCCAGCGCGCACAGCAGCGGCATCAGGTGGGAGCGCTCGTCGTTGATGCTGCGCCAGAACAGGGCGGCCAGCGCCGCGACCAGGATCGGCACCGGAGCGACGTACAGGATGCGCGGCCACACGTTCCAGTGGCGCAGGTAGTGCAGCTGCAGCGTCGGCGTCCACAGGCTGACCACCACGATCAGGCCCAGCGTCATCGCGGCCAGCACCCGGGCGTGGCGCCGGGCGCGCGACTGCAGCTCGCCTTCGGTACGCCAGACCAGCCAGCAGGCGCCGAGCAGCGCGTAGCCGACGACCACGGACAGGCCGCAGAACACGCTGAACCCGGTCAGCCAGTCGAACCAGCCGCCGGCGTACTGGTTGTCGCGGATCCTGATGCCCTGGATCAGCGCGCCGAGGATCATGCCCTGCGTCATCGCCGCCAGCGTGGAGCCGGCGAGGAACGACATGTCCCAGGCGAAGCGCGACCGCGGCCCTTCGGCACGGAAGCGGAACTCGAACGCCACGCCGCGGAAGATCAGCGCCAGCAGCATGGCGATCACCAGCGGATACAGCGCCGGCAGGATGGTGCCGTAGGCCACCGGGAACACCCCGTAGAGCGCGGAGCCGCCCAGGATCAGCCAGGTCTCGTTGCCGTCCCATACCGGCGCCACGGTGCTCACCATCACGTCGCGGTCCTGGGAACCGCGTTCCAGCCCGAACAGGATGCCGATGCCGAGGTCGAAGCCGTCCAGGGTGATGTAGGCCAGGACGGTGAAGGCGACGAAGCCGGCCGACAGGATCGGCAGCAGGTGCTCGGGGGTCATGCGCGCCTACTCCGCCGGCAGGGCGTGTCCGCCCATGCCGTCCGGCTGGCCCTGGGCCGGACCGGGATGCTGTCCTGCGGCCCGGGTCGGCTGGCGCGGGTCGGGTCCGGTCTCGCCGATCTCCGGCTCCCGCGCCATCATGCGCAGGATGATCAGGAGGCCGGCGCCGAACACCACGAAGTAGACCACCACGAACACCAGCATGGAGGTGGCGATGCCGGGCAGGGCGATCGGCGACACGCTGTCGGTGGTGCGCAGCAGGCCGTACACGGTGAAGGGCTGGCGGCCGATCTCGGTGGTCATCCAGCCGCAGAGCAGGGCGACGAAGCCGGACGGCGCCATCGCGAGCGCGAAGCGGTGCAGCCACCTGTTGCTGTAGAAGCTGCCGCGCCAGCGCGCGTACAGGCTGAACAGGCCCAGCGCGAACATCAGCATGCCGAGCCCGACCATGATGCGGAAGGTGAAGAACACGATCGGCGCGTAGGGCCGGTCCCGCGGCGCGAACTGCTTCAGGCCGGGCACCTTGCCGTCGAGGCTGTGGGTCAGGATCAGCGAGCCGGCGAACGGGATCTCGATCCGGTAGTCGGTGCGCTCGGTCCTCATGTTCGGGATGCCGAACAGGATCTCCGGCGCGCGGCCCCTGGACTCCCAGTCGCCCTCCATGGCGGCGATCTTGGCCGGCTGGTACTGCAGGGTGTTCAGCCCCTGCGTGTCCCCGGCGAGGATCTGCATCGGCGCCACGATCGCCGCCATCCACATCGCCATGGAGAACATGACCCGCACCGGCTCGGTGGGGGCGCGGCCGGCCCTGCGGTCGCGCAGCAGGTGGAACGCGCCCACGGCGCCGACCGCGAAGGCGACGCACAGGAACGCCGCCAGCCCCATGTGCACCAGCCGGAACGGGAAGGATGGGTTGAAGATGATCCTGAGCCAATCCGCCGGCAGGAACCGTCCGGTCGCCTTGTCGATCGTGTAGCCGGCCGGGGTCTGCATCCAGCTGTTGGAGGCCAGGATCCAGGACATGGAGATCAGCGTGCCGGTCGAGACCATGCAGCTGGCGGCGAAGTGCAGCCGCCGGCCGACCCGGTTCATGCCGAACAGCATCACGCCGAGGAAGCCGGCCTCCAGAAAGAAGGCGGTCAGCACCTCGTAGGACAGCATCGGCCCCAGCACCGGCCCGGCCTTCTGCGCGAAGCGCGACCAGTTGGTGCCGAACTCGTACGACATGGTGATGCCGGACACGACGCCCATGGCGAAGCCGATGGCGAAGATCTTCAGCCAGTAGCGATACAGGTCGAGATAGACCTGCCTGCCTGTCTTCAGCCAGACGCCTTCCAGCACCGCGAGATAGGCCGCGAGGCCGATCGAGAAGGCGGGGAACAGGATGTGGAACGCCACCGTGAACCCGAACTGCGCCCGGGCCAGGTCGAGCGCGGAGATGCCGAACATCGGGAAGACCCTTCTGTTTATCGGGCCGCCGGGCGAGGCAGGCCCATCCGGTGCGGCAGGAGCGACGGTGACACCGCGACCACCGAATTGTGCGATGCAGCATAAACTAGGGCGGATTGCGTTCCGGTGGAAGACCCTCGTCCGGCGTCCCGTCGCAGCGCAGGGAGGCGAAGCAGCTTATCGCAGCCTGGGAAGGCGAAGCAGCGGAATCTCGCCCAGGCTCAGCGTCCCGGCGTGCAGCTGCAGCGGCAGGTGCAGCGTCGCGTTGTTTCCCGGGCCTCCGACCAGCCCTGCCACCGCCTGCGCCGCAACCGTCGCGCCCGGCGACAGCAACCCGTTGTCGCGCAGCTTCGCCAACATGCGGCCGGCGTCGTCGACCGAAAGACGGAACGTGCCGGACGCCGTCCCGTCCGACAACAGCACGGCCTTTCCGGACAGCGCGGCGCGGTTCCCGTCCCAGTCCAGGCTCGCCTCGCCGAGCCGGATCGCGGCACCCGGCCGCAGCCGGCGCGGAAGCGGTCCCGGCGTCGCGTCGTCGAGGCCCAGCTCCAGCCGGGCATGCTGCACCACGCGCCCTTCCGGCCGCCCGAGCGCGATCGGCAGCGCCACCTGCCGCAGCGACAGCGACAGCGTCGCCGGACCCGGTTCCCGGTCGGCCGGCCAACGCAGACGCCCGGCGGCGGCGGCCACCTCGACCACGTCGTCCGGACCCGCGCCGGGCAGCGCCACGTGCAGCGCCTCGGCCTCCAGCGCGATCCGGTCCGGCCGGCCGGCGTCGTGTTCCGGCAAACGCAGCGCGATCCGGGCACCCCAGAACCGAAGCGGCATGGGCAGGCCGGCGTCCGGAACGGACGACAGGCTCTGGGTGCCGATCGCAAGAACGGTGGTCTGCGCCGGACGCCAGGGAGACAGGCTGAGCGTCACGGCTTGCCCGGACCAGGCGAACGCCCACGCACCGTCCGGACCGCTGGTCCGGTAGCGCAGGCTCGGCTGCCGCAGGGTCAGGGTGGCCGCCAACGGCCAGCCGCCGCGGCTGCCGGCCCGGACGGAGACGTGCCATCCGGCGGCGCGGGCGCTGCGTATGAACCGGTCCAGGCGGTGGTCCAGCTCGCGCTCGAGCCTGAACCACAGCAGGGTGTCGCAACCGACCAGCACGGTCGCCAGCACCATCGCCGCGGCCACGACGGCACGCAGGCGGAAGAACTGCCGGACCGGACGGCGACGCGGGAATGGCTGCATCGCCGCCTTCATAGATCACCTCGCCTGCGCTGGCGAAGTTGTTGACCATGAAGGCTTCGGCACGCGGGATTCACGCACTCCGCGCGCGGCCGACGCAACTTGTCCACAGGGCGATATCGTCACGAGAGCGTTCCGGACCGGCGCTGGCCGGCCGACCGGGGGCCGGTCGGCGGGAAGGCCGTCACCGGACCGCCATCCTCGAAAAACCGTTTGCTGCACTGCGTCGTTCGGCGATCGGCCGCCCTGTCGCCGGTTCCCGGCGTTTCGCCGGAGCGTGCGGCGCGTGTCCCGCCGGCCGGCGGGCGCGTGGAGTCAGGCCTGGCCGTCCCCGATGCGCGTGGCGCTTCCCACAACCTTATCCACAGCTTGATCCCCGTTGCGGCACCGTTCCGACGCCTCCCATCCGGCCCGTATCGCCGCCAGGAGCGCGCCGCGCCGCAGCCCGGGCGGGATCGGCGGGGCGATGTCGACGTGGATGGTGCCGGGCCGCTTGATGAAGGCCCTGCGCGACCAGCACAGGCCGGAATCGGTTGCCACCGGCAGCACCGGCAGTCCCGACTGCGCCGCCAGCGCGGCGATGCCCGGCTGCAGCGGCACCACCTGTCCGGAGCCCACGCGCGTGCCTTCGGGAAAGATGACGATCTGCCGTCGGTCGGCGATGGCGCGCGCGGTTTCCCCCATCAGCAGGCGCAGCGCGCGGGCGCCGCCTTCGCGCTCCAGCGGGATCATGCCGGCGAGCAGAAGCATCGGCCCGACCAGCGGGAGGCGCGTCAGCTCGCGCTTCATCACGTAGGACGGCCGCGGCACGAGGTTCATCCACACCAGGGTGTCGAAGGCCGACTGGTGCTGCGAGGCGATCAGCACCGGTCCGGCGCCGGGAAGGTGGTGCAGGCCGCGCACCTCCACCCGTATGCCGCACAGGACGCGCAGCCCCCACAGGGTGGAGCCCGCCCACGCCTTGGCATAGCCGAGCGCGTGGCGGGGTGCTGCGAGCCGCACCCAGAACGCCGCAAGCCCCATCACCAGGGTCAGGAGGAGGAAGTAAAGGTTGAACAGCGCGGCGCGGATCACGGTGACGACGATCATGCGGTCAGGCGACCTCGCGCAGGTGGGCGGAACCGGTCAGGCCGAGCTCGACCGCCAGCCACTTGACGTATTCGGCCGCCAGCAGGCGCAGCGTGCCGAGGCTCGGCTGCGATAACGCGGGCGGCTGCACCGGGTCGGGATGCAGCGACGCTTCCGGCAGCGCGGTGCCGATCTCGGCCAGCGCCCGGCGCATGTGGTAGCCGGCGGTGACCACGATCAGCGAGTGCAGCCCGTTGGCCCGGGCCCAGGCGGCGGTTTCCAGGGCGTTGCCGACGGTGGTGGTGGCGCTGTGGCCGAGCGACACCCGGCCGGCCAGCGCCGGCGACAGGCTGCGTCCGGCAGCGTGCGCCACCTGCTCCAGCTCCAGGTGCTCGCCGACGCCGGAGATCAGCATCAGCCGGGCGCGTCCCTGCGCCAGCAGGTCCAGCGCCGCCTCGATCCGCCCCGCGCCGCCGGTGAGCACGACGATGCCGTCCGACTGCGGCACGGGCCTGGCCGGGCGGGTCGCGCCGTACGCGAACCAGGCCAGGCCGACGCACCAGACGAGTGCCAGCACCGACAGGAACAGGGCGAGCGCGCCCAGGACGACACGGCGCTGCGGCCGGTCCGGTGCCCGTGCGGTCACGGCAGACGACGCAGCCAGGTGCGGACGGTGGCCTGCGCCGTGCTCCAG
>CALMVN010000101.1:0-298 GCA_937873225.1 uncultured Acetobacteraceae bacterium | reverse complement strand
GCGATGTAACCGGCCGTGGCGCCGAGCCCGTGCACGATCTCGATCGCCTGCCGACGGGCGGCGAGGCCGGACCTTGTCGCCGCCGCGACCACCGCCACCGCCACGAACGCGACCACCAGCAGCGCCAGCCCCGCACAGGCCTGCAGGCTGTCGGTCAGCGCCAGGAGCCGGTCGCTCCAGCCGTCGTTGCGTTCCAGCAGCGTGTCCGGCGCCACCCGCCCCAGCCGGGCGGCGAGATCCGCGGGCGCCGCCCGTCCCGGCCGCAGCCGCAGCTGCACCACGGCGGGCAGCGGAAGGG
>CALMVN010000100.1:7833-8271 GCA_937873225.1 uncultured Acetobacteraceae bacterium | reverse complement strand
GGGTGGAGGAGGCCATCAGGGTGGCGCGCGGCCTGGTGCGCGGCGAGGAGTTCCGCTTGTCGGTGGCGCAGATGGAAGGCCGCCTCGACGCCGACGCGGCCGGGATCGCGCGCACCGCGCTCGCGGAGCGGGTCATCGTCCGGATGCTGGACCAGGTGGCGGCCGAGCACCGGCATCGCCACGGGACGGTACGCGGCGGCGGCATGAGCGTGGTCGCCCTGGGCAAGGCGGGGTCGCGGGAGATGATGGGCGGCTCCGACCTCGACCTCATGCTGGTGTACGACCATCCGGAGGAGGTGGGCGCGAGCGACGGGGGCCGCGCCGGAACCGGACGGCCGCTGCCGCCGAGCCAGTACTACGCCCGGCTGGCGCACGGCCTGATCGCCGCCCTTTCGGCGCCCGGTGCGGAAGGCCCGCTCTACGCGCTCGACATGCGTC
>CALMVN010000100.1:2410-7823 GCA_937873225.1 uncultured Acetobacteraceae bacterium | reverse complement strand
ATGCGTCTGCGCCCGTCCGGCAGCAAGGGCCCGGTGGCGGTGTCGCTGCCGGCGTTCCGCCGCTACCACGCCGAGCAGGCCTGGACCTGGGAGCGCATGGCGCTGTCGCGGGCCCGCGTGGTGGCCGGGCCGGCGCCGCTGCGCCGGCGCGTCGGCACCGCGATCGCGGACGCGCTGTCGGCCGGTCCGGTCGCGGAGGCCGCAGGGCCGGACGCGCAGCGGGCGCTGCTGTGCCGGGATGCGGTGGCGATGCGGGCGCGCCTGGCGCGCGACCTGCCGCCGCGCGGGCCGTGGGACGTGAAGCTGCGCGCCGGCGGCCTGATGGAGGTGGAGTTCATCGCCCAGGTGCTGCAGCTCGCGAGCCCGGACCCGGCGGTGCGCCATCCGACCACGCGCAGGGCGTTCCGCCGCCTCAGGCGGGCCGGGCTGCTGGAAGGCGCGGATGCCGACATGCTGATCGGCGCGGACCGGTTCTGGCGCGAGCTGCAGGGCATGCTGCGCATCCTGCTCGGCGTGGCGGTTCCGCACGGCCGGCTGCCGTTGCCGGTGGTCGAGGCGCTGCTGCACGGGCTCGGGCTGGAGGCGGGCGATCCGGAACGGGGGCTGGACGCGCTCGAGCGGCGATGCGATGCGGTGGCGGCGTCGGTGCGGTCGGCCTTCGCCAGGCTGGTGGGGCCGCTCGCCGGCGCGCGACCCGATCCCGTCCCGGCAAGGAGGCAACCATGACACCAGCCGGACCCGAGGCCCACGCACCGGAAGCGGGCGACCCGGCGCCCCCGTTCGACCTTCCCGCCAGCTTCGACCGCCGGGTCAGCCTGCACGGTCTGCGCGGCACCCCGTTCGTGCTCTACCTCTACCCGAAGGCGGACACCTCCGGCTGCACCCGGGAAGCGTGCGACTTCCAGGAGGCGCTGCCCGCCTTCGGCGGTTCCGGGCTGGCGGTGGTGGGCCTGTCGCGCGACCCGATGCCGGCGATCGAGGCGTTCGCGACCCGGTTCGCGCTCGCCTTCCCGCTTGCCTCCGACGCCGACGGCGCGGTGGTGGCCGCGTATGGCAGCTGGGTGGAGAAGTCGATGTACGGCCGCCGTTACATGGGCATCGACCGGTCCACCTTCCTGGTCGGCGCGGACGGGCGGATCGTGCGGGCCTGGCGCAGGGTGAAGGTGCCGGGACACGCCGCCGAGGTGCTGCGCGCCGCCGCCTCGGCGTGACGCTCAACACGGCGTGAGCCGCTGCCCGTCCCGCCGGCCCGGGTGTAGGCTGTTGCCTGGCGCTCCCCTGCGGGGCGTCTGAAGGAGCCTTTCATGCGCGTCATCACGTCGAGGGGAATGGCCTGGTGCCTGCCCCTGCTGGTCGCGGCCTATGCCGTCCCGGCTCTGGCCGCCGCGCAGCTGGACAGCGGCACCGGGCTGCAGGCGAGCCGGGAGGTCGCGAACCCGCCGCCCGCCGCCTCCGGACAGAAGGGCGCCCGCGCCGGCTCGACCCGGAACCGGAACAGGATGTCGCAGGCGCAGGCGGGCAGGCGGAACGCGCCGGCGGCCGCGAGCGGCGGCAGCGGGAACAACACCCCGCCCTGAGCCGGGCGATCCGTTTTAGGGCGGCGAGGTCGTCGGCGCCACGGCCGGGGGTGACACCGCCGGGGGTGACATCGCCGAGGGCGGTGCGGCCGGTGCCGGTGCAGCGGGGGGCGGCGCCTCCTGGATGCGGTCGCCGCCTGGGATCGCGAACACCGCCGCCGGCTGCGTCGCCTCCTCGACCCGCGTCGCCTGCACCAGCACCCGTCCCGCCTGCATCGCGCGCAGCAGCACCCCGTCGGCGGTGAGGCAGACGACGCTGTCGCGGCCCGCGACGTCACGCGTGGCCCAGTCGGTGCAGGCAACGCCGGCAACCACCGTGGGTCCGAGCCGCCGGTAGTCGCCGGTGGCAGGCGGGCCGTGCAGGGCGATCGGGCCGCCGGGCGCCGGCAGGATCGTGGCCAGGTGCCGGTCCGGCTGCACCACGATCATCCGGCCGGTGCCGTACTCGGTGACCATGTAGGTTCCGTTGCCCGGCGGGTCGACGCGTTGCCGCTCGCCGGCCACGGAAAAGCGCATGCGCTGGACCAGGGTCGATGCGCCCGGGGCGGCGGGGTCCGCCACCGCGTAGGACACGTCGACGTCGTGCTGCGGCACCACCAGGGGACGGTCCGGAGCCGGGGCGACGCCCTGTGCCGACGCCGCGGCGGGCGCTGCCAGCAGCATCGCGCAGGCGGCGTGGTGTCGGAACCGGCTCACTGTCCGTTCGGCGTGCCGGGCGGGATGCCGGGGGACATGCCGGGCGCGGTGCCAGGTGCGATGCCAGGCTGGGAACCGTCAGGCGGCCCGCCCGGACCGGGAGGACCGCCGCCGGGCGCGCCGCCCGGGCCCATGGCCTCGGGATGGGCGGTGCGCTGGAACCCGGGCGGCGGCAGGAACACCGACGGGTCGAGCGGCGCATACTGCACCGTCTGCGCCACCAGGCGGCCGCGCGCGCCCTGTCCGTCCACCCCGGACGCGCTGAGCACCACGCCGTCGCCGGTGACGCAGGCGGTGGCGTTGCCCTTCGGCGTGACGATCGCCCAGTTCACGCAGGGCAACCCGGCGACGCTGCCGGTCCCGGTGCGGGTGAACCGCATGGTCGAGTCGAGCACGAAGGGCGAGCGCACCTCCTCGCGCTCCGGGATCTGCATGAAGCTTCGCGCCGGGTTCAGCACCACGGTGATGGTGCGGCTGGGACGGTCCAGCACCATGTCGCCGCTGGGCGAGCCGTCCGGACCGGGCGGCCCGTCGATGCGCATCGCGCTGCCGCCGCCGCGGAAGTACACGCGCACCGACTGGGCCTGGGGTGCGCCTTCCGGCGTCACCAGATACACCACCGTGGTGTCGCGCGTGGGCATCAGCGGCGGCGCGTCCGCCGCCGCGCGCGCCGCGCCGGTGGGGACGGTCGCGACCGCCGCCAGAAGCAGTCCCGGCATCAGGCTGGTTGCGCGCATGGTTCTCGAACTCCTGCTCCGGCCGGGTTCACGTCCGGCCCATCGCGTCGACAACGCCCAGGAGCGCGTCCGGCTCCGGTTCGGCGATCCAGGCCGCGCGCAGGCCCACCGCCTCGGCCAGAAGCCGGCGGTAGCGGGCGCGCGGGATCTCGTGGGCGCCGAACTGCTGCAGGTGCGCGGTGGTGAACTGCGTGTCCAGCAGGGTGTAGCCGCCGAGGCGCAGCCGCGCCACCAGGTGCACCAGCGCCACCTTGGACGCGTCGCGGGCCCGGCTGAACATGCTTTCCCCGAAGAAGGCGCCGCCCAGCGACACCCCGTACAGCCCGCCGACCAGCGCGTCGCCCGACCAGCACTCCACGCTGTGCGCGTGGCCGCTCCGGTGCAGGGCGGTGAACAGGTGGACGATCTCCCCGTTGATCCAGGTCTCCTCGCGCCCCGAGGCGGACTCCGCGCAGCCGGCGATCACCGACCCGAACGCCCGGTCCGCCGTCACCGCGAAGGTGCCGGACAGCACGGTGCGACGCAGCCGCTTCGGCATGTGGAACCGGTCGAGGGGCAGCACGCCGCGCTGCTCGGGGTCGAGCCAGTACAGCTCGGCCGAGTCGCGCCGCTCCGCCATCGGGAACAGCCCGGCGCGGTAGGCCTGGAGCAGAAGCTCCGCCGTCAGGGAGGGCGCGTGTCCCGGCATGGCGCGATGATGGCGGCGGCGGCGGCAACGGAGAAGGCCTTATCGCCGGGTGGCGCGGGCGCTAGGAAGACACCCCATGAGCTCCGGACACACCCGCCCGCGCCTCGTCAGCGCCCAGGACATGCCGCCCGCGGTGGCGGACCGGATCAGGGCGGAGTTCGACGCCCCGCCCCTGCCGACGGCCCGGCTGGGCCCGGCGGAGCTTGTGGAGGCGGCGAGGCTGCACCGGCCGGAGGCGCTGCTGGTGTCGAGCACCACCGCCGTCGACGCGGCGCTGGTCCGTGCCCTGCCGGACAGCGTGCGCCTGGTCGCCACCGTCAGCGTCGGGTTCGACCACGTGGACCGCTCCGCGCTCCGCGCCCGCAACATCGCCCTGACCAACACCCCGGACGTGCTGACCGACTGCAACGCCGACCTGACCCTGCTGCTGATCCTGGGCGCCTGCCGGCGCGCGGCGGAATACGGCGCGGTGATCCGGGACGGGTGGAACCGGCCGCTGCGCATGACCGAGCTGCTCGGCATACGGGTCAGCGGCCGGACGCTCGGCATCGTCGGCATGGGGCGGATCGGCCGCGCCGTGGCCAGGCGGGCGCGGGGCTTCGGCATGACGGTGCTGTACTGCAACCGGTCCCGCCTGCCCCCTGGGCTGGAGGAGGGCGCCACGTTCGTTTCCGACCTCGACGCCATGCTGCCGCGCTGCCAGGTGCTGACGCTGCACGTGCCGGGGGGACCGGCCACCGCGGGGCTGATCGGCGCGCGCGAGCTGGCGCTGCTGCCCGAGGGCGCCGTGCTGGTGAACGCCGCACGCGGCACGCTTCTGGACGAGGACGCGCTGTTCGACGCCCTCGACCGGGGCAGGCTGGCCGCGGCCGGGCTGGACGTGTTCCGCAACGAGCCGGCGATCGACAGCCGCTTCGGCAGCCACCCGCGGATCTTCGCCACCCCGCACATGGGCAGCGCCACGATCGAGACGCGCACCGCCATGGGAATGCGCGCCCTGGACAACGTCCGGGCGTTCTGCGCCGGCCTGCCGCCCGGCGACCCGGTGGCGTGACCGGCGCAGCATCGTCGCCACGAGGGACACGCGCATGTACATGACCGGCATCTTCACCGCCTTTGCGGCCGTTTCCGGCCTGCTCGGGCTGGCCATGCCGCACCTGGTGCACCGGCTCGGCTTCAGGATGATGGGGGTCTATCTCCTGTGTGCCGCCTTCTGCGCCGTGCTCAACATCCTGCGCCGCTCGCCGAAGCGCCCCTAGGTCGTCGCCACGCGGTCGGCCAGGTTGCTTCGGATCGACTCGACCGCCTCGCGCACCTCCCCGCCGTGCTGCCGCTCCAGCCGGCGTATGGTGAAGTGGGCGCGCGCCAGAGAGCGGTAATGCGCCAGGAACGCGGCGTTCAGCGAGGCGCCGCACAGGGCGCCGGCGATCGGCATCATCTGCAGCGCCACCTTGCGCGACAGCGCCAGCCCGTAATGCGAGGCCACCTCCGACAGCAGCATCACCACCGGCCGCCCGCGAAGCACCGCGCGGGCGGAGAAGTAGCCCAGCTCGCTTTCCCCCGACGCCGCGGCGATCGGCTTGAGCGCGAACACTTCCAGGCAGGCGCGACGCGCATCCGCGGTGGACAGGTCCTCGCCTTCCTCGCGGGCGATCCGGGCGATCTCGCGCATGATGGTCATGGTGGTGAAGCCGATGTCCGGCAGCAGCCCGCCC
>CALMVN010000100.1:0-2400 GCA_937873225.1 uncultured Acetobacteraceae bacterium | reverse complement strand
GCCCCGGACACCGCGACCGCGCCCTGCGTCGCGCGGTCCTGCCAGGGCTGCCGCTCCGCCACGCCGCCCCGGCCCGGCGTCACCGGCTGCCTGAGCCCCAGCACGGCCACGTCGAACGCCCGGCTGATGGCGCTTTCCGCCACCCCGCGCAGCTTGACCTGCAGCCCGGGCGCCAGGCCCAGCCCGCGCACCCCGAGTCGGGTGGCCTGCCCGCCCGCGCCGCCCATCAGGTCGGCCAGGCGCACCAGCACGCCGCGTCCGGATTCCAGCTGCTCCAGCACGCGCTGCAGCTCGCCGCGCGCGCCGGCGCTCAAACCCACCGAGGACAGCCCGGTGGGCGACAGCTGGTTTCCTGTTGTGGCGCTCATCGGTGTCTTCCCCTTCTGGTGGCCCCCTCAACGCGCCGGCAACGCGCCGGGCTGCACGCGGCCTGGCGAAACCAAGGCCCGGCGAGACCGGGCGTGGCGGAACCGGGTGCGGCCGCTCAGAAGGATCCGGTCGAGGCGGCGATCCGTTCGGCCACGTGCATCAGCACCGACCGGTCTTCCGGGGAGCAGCCGCGATACAGGCGAAGCAGCGCGATCTCCTGCGGCGTCAGCGCCTGCTGCGCCGATCCCTCCCAGCCCTTCTGGAGCACGCCCACGGACACGCCCAGCACCTCGGCGATGCGTCGCAGCATGCCGGCGCTGTGGCCGGCGCGGTCGCTTTCCCATTGCGCCACCGCGCTGCGCGACACGCCGGTGGAACTGGCCAGCCGATCCTGCGTCAGGCCGCGGGCGCGGCGCAGCGCCCGGATCCGCGCACCGAGTGTCAGAACCGGCTCGTCCGCCTCCATCGATGATCCTCCCTGTCCCACACCACCCGGTCCGTTCGGATGGCGCCTGGCGAAGGCTGTCCGGTCGGATGCCCGTCTGCTGCCGAAGATAGCGTCGAGTTGATCGACGGCCGTCAACATATGCCGCGCCAGGGCGTTCATGTCACACGAAAGCCAGTTTTGTAAGGATCGCTCCATGCGCAGCTTCGTCCGTGTGCAGGTTTCAGCCGGCATCGCCCTGGCCTTCGGAATGGCCGCTTCCGCGCCGGCCTTGGCGCAGGCCCCGGTCCAGACCGCTCCGGTGCCGCGGGCGTCGGCCACCACGACAAGCGGCGACGTCACCCGCCAGGCAGGCCCCGGCCTGCCTCCGGTGGATTCCAGCCAGACGATTCGCGGCACGGGCAACACCCAGCTGTTCCAGGTGCTGGGCTTCTCCGGCCAGATCGCGGCGCCCGTGAACGCCGACTACAACGCCGACCACACCTACCAGACCTTCGCCGGCCAGCCCGGCCGCGGCTCGACCGCGATCCTGGCGGCAAGCATGGACGGCTCGCCCTGAGCGGCCCTACCGGCGCCAGCCGCCCAGCGCGCAGATCCGGTCCCAGTGGGGCCGGTCCACGGGCATGACGGACAGGCGCGGCTGGCGCAGCAGCGCCATGTCGCGCAGTTCCGGCATCGCCCTGATCGCCGACAGCGCGACCGGTACGGGCAGCGGCCCCACCGCGCGCATGTCGACGCAGACCCAGTCCCCGTCGGTGGCGGTCGGGTCCGGATAGGCTTCGCGCACCACCTCCACCACCCCCACGACCTCGCGCCCGGTGCCGGAATGGTAGAACAACGCCAGGTCGCCGAGCCGCATCGCCTGGAGGTTCCGCTTCGCCTGGTGGTTGCGCACCCCGGTCCACGGCTCGACCCCGTGCTCGACCTGCTGCGACCAGGAAAAGGCGTCGGGCTCCGACTTGACCAGCCAGGTGGCCATCCCGCTCAGTCCGTCATGGCGCCGTCGCGGAACACGCTGCGGTAGCCGCGTATGACCACGCTTTCGAACAGGTTCACCGCCGCGTACGGATCGCTGGCGGCGAAGCCTTCCGCGGCCGCCCTGTCCTCGACGTCGACGATCAGCAGGCTGCCGCAGGGACGCCCGTTGCCGTCCAGCAGCGGCCCGCCCTGGATCACCCGGTCGGCATAGGTCGCCACGTAGCGCAGATGCGCCTCCCGCGCCGCCAGGCGCGCCTCGAGGCTGTTCGGTCGGTCGGTGCAGACGATGGCAAACAGCATGGTCGATCCTGGTCTGTGGCTGCGGGACGCGCTGGAAGCATAGGACAACGGGACCACGGAGGCACGGCGGAACCCGGTCGGCCGGGCCGCCGCCGCGGCGGCATTGCCCTGGAGCCGGCAGTGGTCGATTATGCCGGGAACCGGCCCACCGGACCGCGCGGAACACCACGACCGCACGGTCCCTCCTGTTCCAGGTCTGCCGCATGAATGGCTACCCGATCGTCGCCAGGCCGCCGACATCGACCCGTGGATCGCCCCCGGGATCGCCGCATGGCTCACCCCTGGGCGTCTGGCTGCACCGCTACGCC
>CALMVN010000099.1:28397-38719 GCA_937873225.1 uncultured Acetobacteraceae bacterium | reverse complement strand
CGCCCGGTAGCCGGCAAGCCGCGACAGGATCGTGTCCATGCGGGTGACCTTTTCTCAGCGGATGGTGTAGCCGCCGTCGACCGGCAGGTTGGCGCCGTTGATCATCGCAGCCGCGCCGCTGGCCAGGAACAGCACGGCGAGCGCCACCTCCTCCGGCTCGGCGAAGCGTCGGACCGGGATCTCGGCCTTGGCGCGCTCGCCCTTCTCGCCGGCCCAGCCGACCAGCGCCATCGGCGAGTTGACCACGGTGGGCGAAACGCAGTTGACCGTGACCCCACGCGGGCCCCACTCGATCGCCATGCAGCGCGCCATGCCGAGCAGGCCGGTCTTGGCGGCGCAATAGGCGGCGTGCTGGTCCAGTCCCACCACCGCCGCCTGCGAGGCCATGAACACCACCCGGCCGTAGCCGCGCGCCAGCATGTGCGGCGCCACGGTGCGGGTGACGAGGTACTGGGCGCTGAGGTTGATCGACACGACCTCGTTCCAGTCGGCGGTCGGGATGGCCTCGGCGGGTCCGACGTGCCCGATGCCGGCGTTGTTCACCAGCACGTCGATGCGGCCGAACGACGCGACCACCGCGTCCACCGTGTCGGCCACCTCCCGCTCGGCGGCGAGGTCAAGCACGAAGCCGCGGGCGCTCCCGCCGTGACGCTCGGCCACCGCCTGCACCGACGGCTCGCGGTCCAGCAGCGCCAGCCGCGCGCCGCGCTCGGCGAATGCCGAGGCCAGCGACTGGCCGATGCCTCCGGCCGCGCCGGTGATGACCACGACCCGGTCCCGCAGGTCGAACGCGGTGGTGAAGTCCAGTGCCGCCATGAACGGGAACTCCTCAGCTCCGGGCCGTGATCAGGGCGTCGAGCTCGGCGAAGGTGGAGGTGCCCTCCATCGGTCCGCGACGCCCCACCGCCAGGGCGCCGCTGGCGTTGGCGTAGCGCAGGCTGTCGGCCACGCTGCGGTTCTGCTGCCGGCAGGTGACGAAGGTGGCGCCGAAGCAGTCCCCGGCGCCGGTCGGGTCGACCTCCGCGACGGCAAAGGCGGGAGCGTGAAGCGTCTGCGTGCGGTCGTGGAAGCTCGCGCCCTCGCTGCCGCGCTTGACCACGACGGCGGACACGCCGAGCGACAGGATCTCGGCCACCGCGGCGTCTTCCGTCGTCGCCTCGGTGAGCAGCAGCAGCTCCGGCCCGCTCGGCATGAACAGGTCGCAGTACTGCAGCATCATCTCCAGGGCGGCGCGCATCTCGGGGATGTTCAGCATCTCCTTGCGCACGTTGGGATCGAACGACACCGTGCCGTTCTGCGCCTTGACCTGCTCGATCGCCCGTTTCGCCTCGTCGATCAGGCGGAACGAGAACAGCGACGAGCCCATGACGTGCAGGTGCGCGCATCCCGACAGCAGGCGCTGGGCTTCCGCGGTGATCCGGGTCTGGCCGGCCGCGCTGTTCTTGATGTTGAACACGAAGTCGCGCTCGCCGTCGGCGCGGTAGCGCACGAAGGCGCTGCCGGTGACGTGGTCGGGGTGCACGCGGACCGCGCTGGTGTCGACGCCGTCGCGACGCAGCCGCTCGAGGTTCAGCCAGCCGAAATCGTCGTCCCCCACCGACGCGATCAGGCCGGCGGGATGGCCGAGCTTCGCCACCTGGTCGATGAAGATCGCCGGCGCCCCGGACGGGAACGGTCCGCGCAGCGTCAGCGGCTCGCGGAAGCCGTCGCCGCGTTCCTCGGCCATGATCTCCACCACGATCTCGCCCAGGGCGACGATCGGGCCCCTCGTCGACGGGTCAGCCTGTGCTGGCATGAGGCCTTTCCTTCCTGCTGTGCCGGTCGGCCGTGTCGTGCGGGTCGGTTCGGGCGAAGCCGGCCACGGCGCCGGTCCCGGTTGCGGCCGCGAAGCCCGCCTGCTGCAGGGCCTGACGCGCTCCGGACCCGGGAGGGCCGGGCAGGAGCACGAGATCGGCCAGCGACAGCGGCAGGCGCGGCGCCGCGCCGGTGACCTCCGCGTCCTGCCTGGACACCAGCGCCACCACCCGGCGGGCACGCGCGCAGGCGGCGAGCAGCAGGGCCTCGCTGTCGCCCGGCGCCAGGAGCAGCGATCCGCCCCGGACCGCGCGCGCCTCGACCAGGAGCAGGTCGATGTCGTGCAGTGCCAGCCCGTGCTGCGCCTTCGGCCCGGCGATCCGGCCGTCCGGCCCGATCTCGCCGCCAAGCAGGTGCAGGGGAGCGTCCAGGCAGCTCCGCGCCAGCGGCACGGCGTCCAGCCCGCACAGGACCAGCGAGAGGCCGTGGGCGTCGGCCAGAAGCGGCAGCAGGCGCGGCAGGAGGGTGCCTGGGCCGAGCAGGAGCGTGGAGTCGTCCTCGACTTCCTGGCGTGCCGCCCGCAGCAGGGGAAGCAGGCTCCACGCCGGCGGCAGCGCGTCCGGCGCGGCCGGAACCTCGTCCGGCAACGGCCGCGCGTGGCCGGGGCCGCGAAGCACCAGTCCCTGCGCGTCCAGATAGGCGAGGTCGGCGCGCACGGTGACCACCGACACGCCCAGCAGGGCGCCCAGCGCTTCGACGCGCATCGAGCCTTCCCGCCGGATGACCTCCGCGATCCGCAGCCGGCGCTGCAGGACCAGGCTTCCCGTGTTGGGGATCATCTGCACCGCCGGCCAGGGATCCACGTTGCTTTCGGAACGATGGAACCGTCTTTCGCTGCGAAACCTAGCCGGTCGGTTGCCGGGTCGCAAGCGGCAACGGGATGCGGCGGTCATCCGGCGGCTTTCGCAGCGTGGGCTCCAGCGACGGCCACCGCCGGTGCGGGCACGAGTGGGCGGCCTGCCCGGCAGGCTGAAGGGGCTGGGTCACCGACGGCGGTGGAAGCGGGCGCCGAGCGGGATCGCGAAGCCGCCTGTCGGCTGCCTTTCCGGCCGCCGGGCCAGGAACCATGGCCGCTTCCGGGCGCAGCGGCGCGGCGAGCGGCGGATGCGGCTAGGTGTCCCGGGCGTCAGCCTTCCTCGATCCAGGCGTCGATCAGCTGCCGGGCGATGGCGGTACGGTCGGGGAGGTCGAAGTCGTCCGGGTCCGCGTTCCGCACCTCGGCCCGCGTGACCCAGCGGGCCGACACGATCTCGTTCGGGTCGACCGTCAGCGCAGGATCGTCGGCCTCCGCGTGGCAGCCCAGCATCAGCGAGCCGGGGAACGGCCAGGGCTGGCTCGCCAGGTAGCGCACCCCGTGCACCCGCACGCCCACCTCTTCCCACACCTCGCGCGCCACCGCCTCCTCCAGGCTTTCCCCCGGCTCGACGAAGCCGGCCAGCGCCGACACGGTGCGGCGGTTCGGCGGGAACCGCACCCCGCGCGCCAGCAGCGCCCGCTCGCCGTGCCGCACCAGCATGATCACCACCGGGTCGGTGCGCGGAAAGGCGTGGTGGCCGTTGGGGCAGGCGAGGCGGTGGCCGCCCTGCTCGGGCCGCATCGGCAGGCCGCACTCGCCGCAGAAGCGGTGGGTGCGGCGCCAATGGTGCATGCCGCGCGCCTGCGCCAGCAGCGCCGGCTGTTCGGCCGGCAGCAGCCCCGCCAGCGGCCGCAGCTCCTCGAACGGTTCGAGCCCGGGCGGCAGCAGCGGCGCCGGGTCGTCGTGCAGGCCGAGATCGACCGAGAACAGCGGCCCCTGCCCGTCCAGGCCGAGAAAGGTCCAGGGCAGCGCGTCGAGGCCGGCGCCGCCGTCGGGGAAGTCGCGACGGCGCGGCATGGCGATCGCGAGGCCGCCGCCGCCGCGCTCGAACGGGTGCCGGCCGCGCCAGAGCGGGATGAAGCGCGCCGCGGGGTCGGCCAGCCGGGCGGCGATCAGCGCCTCGTCGGCGCGGTCGTTGGCGGTGCGGTCGTGCCGGCCGCCGGCATAGAAGGTCGCGTCCAGGGTTCGAACTCCGGTGCTGTCGCCACGTGCCTCTTGTGGCCCACCGGGGGAGGTGTGTTAAGACGCGGCCGGGAGGTCGGCAGCGGACGGGCGCCTTGCCAACCCGGTCAGGTCCGGAAGGAAGCAGCCGCAGTGAGTTTCCGCTCGGGTCGTTTGTTCGGCCTCCCACCGCATCCATGATCGCCCGATGATCGACGCCGAGGCGGGCCTGCCGGACCCGCCGGCGGCCGACGGGCCCGGGCTGTTCGGCGAGGCGCCGGCGCCGCCCGCCGCCCCGAAGGCGCCCTACCGCGTCCTCGCCCGCACCTACCGCCCCACCCGCTTCGACGACCTGATCGGCCAGGATGCCACCGTGCGCATCCTGCGGCGCGCCTTCGCGGTCGGCCGGGTGGCGCACGCCTTCATGCTCACCGGGGTGCGGGGCGTCGGCAAGACCACCACCGCCCGGATCATCGCCCGCGCCCTGAACTGCATCGGCCCGGACGGGCAGGGCGGCCCGACCCCCGATCCGTGCGGCGTGTGCCCGAACTGTTCCGCGATCCTCGCCGACCGGCATCCCGACGTGCTGGAGATGGACGCGGCGTCGCGCACCGGCATCGACGACGTGCGCGAGATCATCGAGGCCACCCGGTTCCGGCCGATGCAGGCGCGGATGAAGGTGTTCATCGTCGACGAGGTGCACATGCTGTCGCGCAACGCGTTCAACGCGCTGCTCAAGACGCTGGAGGAGCCGCCGTCGCAGGTCACCTTCATCTTCGCCACCACCGAGCTCAGGCGCGTGCCGGTCACGGTGCTGTCGCGCTGCCAGCGCTTCGACCTCAGGCGGGTGGGCCAGGCCGAGCTCGCCGCGCACTTCGCCCGCATCGCGGAGAAGGAAGCGGCGGCGATCGACCCGGACGCGCTGGCGCTGATCGCGCGCGCCGCCGACGGCTCGGTGCGCGACGGGCTGTCGCTGCTGGACCAGGCGATCGCCCAGGGGAGCGCCGAGGGCGACGCCGTCATCCGCGCGGAGCGGGTCGCCGACATGCTGGGGCTGGCGGATCGCGGCCTGGTGTTCGACCTCCTCGACGCGGTGGTGGCGGGACAGCCGGCGGCGGCGCTGGCGATCACCGACCAGGCGCATGCGCGCGGCGCCGATCTCGGCGTCATGCTGGCCGACCTGCTGGAGCTGCTCCACACCGTGTCGCGCTTGAAGGCGATCCCGGCGCTGCGCACCGGCAGCGAGCTGCCCGAAGCCGAGCGGGTGCGCGGTGCGGCGCTGGCCGACCGGCTGTCCGTGCCGGTGCTGGGACGGGCCTGGCAGATGCTGCTGAAGGGCGTGGCGGAGGTGGACGCGGCGCCCGACCGGCGCGAGGCGGCGGAGATGGTGCTGATCCGGCTGTGCCACGTCGCCGACCTGCCGACGCCCGGCGAGCTGGTGCGCCAGATCGGGGCGCAGGGGCCGCAGGCGGTGGTGCAGCCGACACATGCGGCGACGCCGGCGCCGATTCCCACGCCGGTCGCTGCCGCTCCGGCCGGTGGCGGCATGACGGTGCGGCAGCCGGTGCAGACCGGCGGCGCGTTGCGCGCGCCCGAGTCCGAGCCCGAGCCCGAGCCGGTCGTGGGGGCGCCCGAGGCGCCGGCATCGGTGCCGGCGCCGCCGCCGCCATCCTTGCGCAGCTGGCGCGAGGTGGTGGCGTTCGTCGCCACCCGGCGCGAGGCGACGCTGCACGGCCACCTGCGCCATTGCGCGCACCTCGTGCGGTTCGCGCCTCCGGTGATCGAGCTCCGGCTGGAGCCGCAGGCGCCGCGCGACCTGTCGCAGCGGCTGGCGGCGATCCTGACGGACGCGACGGGAACCCGCTGGACCATCGCCCTGGGCCGAGCGGCGGGCGAGCCGACGCTGGCCGAGCAGGCCGGCGCGCTGGACGCAGACCGGTCGCGGGAGGCGGAAGCGCATCCGCTGGTGCAGGCGATCCTGGCCGCGTTTCCGGGGGCTCGGCTGGGAACCGTGAGCGACGCGTCGCTGGACGAGTACGGGCTGCCGCCGGAACCGGCGGTCGCCGGCTCCGCGTCGCCCGAACCCCTGTTGCCGGAGCCGGAGTCGCCCGACATGGAGTTCGCGCCGGACGATTCCGAGCCGGTCGGGCTCCACGACCTCGACGAGCCGCGCGCCGGGTGATGAACGATGTTCAAGGAGTGCTGCCGATGAAGAACCTCGCCGGCCTGATGAAGCAGGCCTCGCAGATGCAGGCGAAGATGGAGGAGATGCAGGCCGGCCTCGCCACCATCGAGGTGGAAGGGACCGCCGGCGCCGGGATGGTGGCGGTGACGCTGACCGGCAAGGGCGACCTCAAGCGCGTCCGCATCGACCCCAAGCTGGCCGATCCGGCCGAGACCGAGATGCTGGAGGACCTGATCGTCGCCGCCCACGCGGAAGCGCGCCGCCACCTGGAAGCGCGCACCGCGGAGGAGATGCAGAAGGTCACCGGCGGCCTCAACCTGCCGCCCGGCATGAAGCTGCCGTTCTAGCGTTCCGTGGGCGGTCCGGAGATCGAGCGGCTGATCGAGCTGCTGGCGCGCCTGCCGGGCTTCGGTCCGCGCAGCGCCAGGCGTGCGGCGCTCACCCTGCTTCGGCAGCCGCGCACCCGGCTGCTGCCGCTGGCCAGCGCGATGGAGCAGGCGGCGCGCACGGTCAGGACCTGCTCCCTGTGCGGCAACCTCGACAGCCAGGACCCGTGCGCGATCTGCGACGACCCGCATCGCGACCGCAGCATCGTCTGCGTGGTGGAGGGCGTCGGCGACCTGTGGGCGCTGGAACGGGCCGGGGTGCATCGCGGGCTGTACCACGTGCTGGGCGGCACCCTGTCGGCGCTGGGCGGCACCGGGCCGGACGACCTGTCCACGGCGCCGCTGCTGGCGCGGATCGAGGCGGGGGGCGTGCGCGAGGTGATCCTGGCGCTGGGCGCCACGGTGGAGGGGGCGACCACCACGCACTGGCTGGCGGAACGCCTCGGGCCGCTGGACGTGACGGTGAGCCGGGTGGCGCAGGGGGTGCCGATGGGCGGGGCGCTGGACGTGCTGGACGACGGCACCCTGGCGGCGGCGCTGATGGCGCGGCGGTCGTGAGGCGGTGGGCGTGAGGCGTCGGGCATGAGGCAGTGGGCGTGAGCGTGATCTGGCCGATCCCCGGGGCGATCCCGCGTGCGGTGCTGGTCACCGGCGGCGCGGCGCGGCTGGGCCGGGCGATGGCGCTGGCGTTCGCGGAATGCGGCTTCGCGGTGGCGGTGCATGCAAGGCGCGACGGCGAGGACGCGCAGGACACCCTGCGCGCGATCGAGGACCGTGGCGTCAAGGGCGTGCTGCTGCTGGCCGAGCTGTCGCGGGAGGACGAGGTGGCGCGGCTCCTGCCTGCGGCGGAAGCGGCGATCGGGCCGCTCGGCGTGCTGGTGAACAACGCCAGCACCTTCGAGCGCGACGAGTGGCACGACGCCGACCGCGCCTCCTGGGACCGGCACCTGGAGCCCAACCTGCGCGCGCCGTTCCGGCTGATGCAGGACTTCGCGGCCCGGCTTCCCGACGGCGCGGAGGGCATGGTGCTGAACATGCTGGACCAGAGGGTGTGGTCGCCGACGCCGCACTTCGTGTCCTACAGCCTGTCCAAGGCGGCCCTGTGGGCGCTGACCGGGTCCATGGCGCTGGCGCTGGCGCCGCGCGGGATACGGGTGAACGCCCTCGGGCCGGGGCCGGCGCTGCCGAGCAGGAGGCAGGACGAGGCGCAGTTCCGCAGGCAGTGCGAGAGCGTGCCGCTCGGACGCGGCACCAGCCCGGGCGAGGTGGCGCGTGCGGCGTTGTCGCTGCTGTGCCTGCCCTCGGTGACCGGGCAGATGCTGGCGCTCGACGGCGGGCAGCACATGCAGTGGCACCCGGCGCCGGCGCATGCGGGGGTGGAGGAGTAGCGCCGGTGAGCGTGTTCCCGCCCTGGCCGCAGCAGCCGCCGCTGCGTCGCGTGTTCCTGCGCGACCTGGTGACGCTGGCCCGTATCGGCGTCCATCCGCACGAGGAGGGAACGCAGCAGCGGGTCCGGGTCAACATCGAGTTCGGCGTGGTGGACGAGGCGGTGGGGGAAGGCGGCATCGGCCGCGACGACCTCAGCCGCACCGTGTCCTACGAGCGCGTGGTGCAGCTGGTGCGACGGGTCATCGGCGAGGGCCATGTCCGCCTGGTGGAAACCCTGGCCGAGCGGATCGCGGCGGGGGTGCTGGCCGAGGCGCGCGTCCGGGTGGTGCGTGTCGGGGTCGAGAAGCTGGACGTGTTCGCCGAGCTGGACGCCGTCGGCGTCGAGATCGAGCGCTGGCAGGCGTCGTCATGACCAGCAGGTGATGTGCGGCCGGACGAACTAACGGGACCGGGCATCGTAGTGGCGGCTGGATACACGTTCGAAGGATCCCCGTCATGTTCATGAGAATCGATCGGCTGCAGGCCGAGCTGCCTGAGCCCAAGGCACCGAACCCGAACGCGGCGGCGGCCCTGCAGGAACTGCTCGGCGGCAAGTACGGCGAGATGTCGACGCTCGGGAACTACATGTTCCAGAGCTTCAACTTCCGCAACAAGAGCAAGCTCCGCCCGTTCTACAGCCTGGTGTCGGCGATCTTCGCCGAGGAGCTCGGCCACGTCGAGCTGGTCAGCACCGGCGTGTCGATGCTCGGCTGCGGCCCCGGCAACCCGAAGGAGATGGTCGACGTTTCCAAGGCCCCGTTCAAGGAGATGGAGAACGCACGGCTCGCCGGCTCCTTCCTGAGCAACGGCGGCGGCTCCATGCCGATGAACAGCAACGCCGCGTCCTGGAACATGGACATGGTGACCACCACCGGCAACCTGATCATCGACCTGCTGCACAACTTCCACCTCGAGTGCGGCGCGCGCATCCACAAGCTGCGGGTGTACGAGACCATGACCGAGCCGACCGGTCGCGAGGTGTGCGGCTACCTGCTGGTGCGCGGCTCGGTGCACGCGCACGCCTACGCGCTGGCGCTGAAGAAGCTGACCGGCGTGTCGATCGAGAAGATGCTGCCGACGCCGAACATCGACCTCAGCCGCATCCCCGAGTGCCAGAAGTACCTGAACGAGGGCAGCCATCGCCGCCTGTACCGCTTCAGCCCGTCCGACTACGAGGAAGCGGCGGGCGTGTGGTCGAACGACGAGGTGGCGCTGCCGGGCGACCCGCCGGGGCAGCTGGAGGTCGTGGACGGGCATCCGGAGGGCGGCAAGATCCCCGAGCTCGACGGCAACTACGGCGCCTTCGCGCCCGACTACGCGCCGCAGGAGATCTTCGAGATCGCCAGCAAGCTCTACAAGAAGAGCCGCTGACGCCAGCCGGCGCGGCTTCGGCCGCGCCGGGATCGGGCTCCGGCTACAGCACGCGGATGGCGGTGGGCACCGGCGACGGCGCCTGCTTCGCGATCCGGTTGCGCAGCGGCAGCCGGAACGGCGCCGCCTCGATCACGAACACGTCGCCGTCCTGCGTCCCGATCCCGTCCGAGACGGACAGGGTGGCCGTGCCGAAGAAGTGCACGTGCACGTCGCCCGGCCGGCGGAACAGGTCGTACTTGAAGTGGTGGTGCTCCAGGTTGGCGATCGCGTGCGACATGTTCGCCTCGCCGGACAGGAACGGCTTCTCCCACACCACCGTGCCGTCGCGCTCGATGGCGGAGCGGCCCTGCACGCTGGCCGGCAGGGCGCCGGTCAGGAGCTCCCCGCCCAGCGCGGCGGCGCGCAGCTTGGAGTGCGCCAGCCACAGGTAGTTGCCGCGCTCGGTCACGTGGTCGGAGAACTCGTTGCCGAGCGCGTACCCGAGCCGGCACGGCGTGCCGTCGGGCCCCACCACGTAGATCCCGGCGATCTCCGGCTCCTCGCCGGCATCCAGGGCGAAGCCGGGGCTGGGGAGGGCCGCGCCCGGCGCCACCAGGCTGGACCCGTCGCCCTTGTAGAACCATTCCGGCTGCACCCCGATCGTGCCGCCGGCCGGCTTGCCGCCCTCGACGCCCAGGAGGAACATGCGCATCGAGTCCGTCGCCTGCCCGGCGGCGGCGGCCTTGTGCATCCCGTCGCGGCCCTCGGCGGAGCCGAGATGGGTCAGCCCGGTGCCGGTGAGCAGGCAGTGCGCCGGGTCGGGATGGTCGATCGGCGGCAGCACGCGGCCTTCGGCCAGCGCCGCCCGGAGGTCCATCGGTTCGCCGGGCTCGTGGCGCGCCGCCACCTGCGCGAGGGACTCGCCGGTGGCGATCGCTTCCAGCGCCAGCGCGTAGGTGGACACGGCGCCGTCGAGGCGGCGGGACAGGCCGGCCTCGTCGGTGGCCGCCACCACGCGACGGCCGCCTTCGTCGAACAGTTGGGTCAGGCTGAGGGGCATGCTCTGCGTCCGGCTGCTGGGCGGTGGGTCGGGGTCAGG
>CALMVN010000099.1:0-28387 GCA_937873225.1 uncultured Acetobacteraceae bacterium | reverse complement strand
GGCGGGGGTCGGGCGGCCGTCGATCCGGCGCTCGAGCCGGTACGGGTTGTCGTCGCCGAGCTCCGGCGGCAGCAGCGCCGGCGGCAGGTTCTGGTAGCATACCGGACGCAGGAAACGGTCGATCGCCAGCGTGCCGACGGAGGTGAAGCGCCCGTCGGTGGTGGCGGGGTAGGGGCCGCCATGCACCATGGCGTGGCTGACCTCGACCCCGGTGGGCCAGCCATTGGCCAGGATGCGGCCGCAGCGCCGCTCCAGCACCGGCAGCAGGCGGGCGGCGAAGGCGGTGTCCGCGTCGGCGAGGTGCAGGGTGGCGGTGAGCTGGCCTTCGAGCCGCCCGGCCAGCGCCAGCACCGCCGCCTCGTCGTCGCAGGCGACCACCAGCCCGCTTGATCCGAACACCTCGTCCGCCAGCGAGGGCTCGGCGCGATAGCGGGCGGCGTCGGTCAGGAACAGCGTGGCGCGGCACTGGTTCTCGCCGTCGCCCGCCTGCCCGCTGGCGACCAGGCCGACCCCGGGGACGGCTTCGCGCTCCGACACGGCGCGGCGGTAGGCGTCGTGGATGCCGGGCGTCAGCATGGTGGCGGAGGACGCGTTGCCCAGCGTGGCGGCGGCGCGCGACACGAAGCGGTCGAGTGCCGGCCCCTTCACCGCGATCACCAGGCCCGGGTTGGTGCAGAACTGGCCGGCGCCCAGGGTCAGCGAGCCGACAAAGGCGTCCGCCAAGGCGTCCGCGCCGTCGGCCAGCGCGCCCGGGCACAGGAACACCGGGTTGACGCTGCTCATCTCGGCGAACACCGGGATCGGCACCGGCCGCTCCGAGGCCAGCCTGAGCAGGGCGAGGCCGCCGCGCCGGGAGCCGGTGAAACCCACCGCGGCGATGCGCGGGTCCTGCACCAGCGCCTGGCCGAGGGCGAGGTCGGGCCCGGAGATCAGCGAGAACACGCCGTCGGGAAGCCCGGCCTCGCGCACCGCCGCCTCGATCGCGGCACCGGCGAGGGCGCTGGTGCCCGGATGCGCCGGGTGGCCGCGCACCACCACCGGGCAGCCGGCCGCCAGGGCCGCCGCGGTGTCGCCGCCGGCGACGGAAAACGCCAGCGGGAAGTTGCTGGCGCCGAACACCGCCACCGGGCCGACGGGGATGCGCCGCAGGCGCAGGTCCGGGCGCGGCAGCGGCGTGCGGTCGGGCAGGGCGGGGTCGAGCCGAACGCCGAGCCAGTCGCCGGAGCGCACCACGGCGGCGAACAAGCGCAGCTGGCCGATCGTGCGCCCGAGCTCGCCGGTGATGCGCGCGTCCGGCAGCCCGGATTCCAGCGAGGCGGTGGCGACCAGCTCGGCGCGCCGGGCGTCGAGGGCCGAGGCGATCGCCTCCAGGAAGCGGGCGCGCACGTCCGGCGTGGTGGCGCGGTAGGCGTCGAACGCCGCTTCCGCCCGCGCCGCCGCGTCGGCGACCGAAGCGGCGTCGTCCACGGGCAGCTCCGGGCCGACCGGCTGCCCGGTGCGCGGGTCGAGGCCGCGGAACCCTGTCGCGCTCGGTGCGCCGATGGCGTGTGCGGTCATGCCGGTTCGTCCTCCGATTACTCGGACAGGAGTCGGCGTTCCGGTCCCGCCTTGCAAGGGCTGGCGCGGCCGCGTCTTTGTGACAATGATGCGGCTGCGCTCGACCCAGGGGGATGCCGCCAGCCGATGGACCGGTCAGGACCACGACGCGCCGATCCGGAGCCGGACGGGCCCAGGCCCGGCGGCAGGCGCGCCGCCGCGAGTCCGCGCCTGCACGACAGCATCGCCCGCTCGATCGGCATACGCATCGCCGCCGAGCAGCTGAAGCCCGGCGACCTGCTGTCCGGCGAGATCGAGGCGGCCGAGCAGCTGGCTGTGTCGCGCACCGCGTATCGCGAGGCGGTGCGCATCCTGTCGGCCAAGGGCATGGTGGAAAGCCGCACCAAGACCGGCACCCGCGTCAGCCCGCGCAGCCGCTGGCACATCCTGGACCCGGAGGTGATCGGCTGGTTCCTGGAAACCAAGCCGAGCGAGGCATTCGTGCGCGACCTGTTCGAGGTGCGGCAGATGGTGGAGCCGCACGCGGCGGCGCTGGCGGCGCAGAACCACACACGGCAGGACCTCGACGCCATGGGCGACGCGCTCGGCACCATGGCGCGGCTGCGTCTCGGGAGCGAGGAGGGGCGCGCCGCGGACCGGGCGTTCCACCACGCGATCCTGGTCGCCACGGGCAACGAGCTGATCGCGGGCCTGTCGAGCAGCGTGGTCGCGGCGATCTGGTGGACCACCGTGTTCAAGCACCGGGCGCAGAAACACCCCCGCGACCCGCTGCCCGAGCACCGCGCGGTGTTCGAGGCGATCAGGGAGCGCGACGCGGACGGGGCGCGGGAGGAGATGGCCGGGCTGGTGCGCTACGCGTTCGAGGACATGCAGGCGTCGCTCAGCGGCCGCAGCGCCCGGCTGACACGGCCGCCGCCGCGCTGAGCCGCGTTGGCGGGGCGCTTGCCAGGCCGGGTGCCGGTCGCGCATAACGCGGCGGGAGGACCCGATTTGTCGGACAAGACTGCTCTTCTGGCACTCGACTGGGGCACCAGCGCGTTGCGCGCCTGGCGCGTCGCCGCGGACGGCACCGTGCTGGAACGGCGCCGGGAGCCCTGGGGCATCCTGAGCCTGCCCGAGGGCGGCTATCCGGCCGCGTTCGACGCCATCACCGAAGGCTGGCGCGCGGACGGCATCCCCGCGCTCGCCTGCGGCATGGTCGGAAGCCGGAAGGGCTGGCAGGAGGTCGAGTACCTGTCGCTGCCGCTCGACCTGCACCGGCTCGCCGGCTCGCTCGCCGCGGTGCCGTGCAGCGCCGGCGTGCTGCACCTCGTGCCCGGGCTGCTCGACGAGGCGCGGCCGGACGTGATGCGCGGCGAGGAGACCGAGGCGGTCGGCGTGCTGGACGCGCTCGGCCATCCGGCCGGCGAGATCCTGCTGGTGATGCCCGGCACGCACAGCAAGTGGGTGCGTGTGTCGGACCGGGTGATCGCCTCGTTTGCCACCTTCATGACCGGCGAGCTGTTCGCGCTGCTGTGCCGGCACTCGATCCTGGGGCAGGGGGTCCCGGTCGGCGACGGCGGGGCGGAGGCCCGGCCCGCGCGTGACGAGGCGTTCCGGGACGGGGTCCGTGCCGCCGCCTCGGACGGGCTCGCCGGCCGGCTGTTCTCGACCCGGGCGCTGATGCTCACCGGCCGGCTGCCGGCGGCGCTGGTGCCCGACTACCTGCCGGGGCTGCTGATCGGCGAGGAGCTGCTCCGCGCCGACGAGGGCGGACCGGCGCCGGACCGCGTGGTGCTGGTCGGCGACGCGGCGCTGACCGGCCGCTATGCCCTGGCGTTCGAGACCCTCGGCCGGCCGGCGCCGATGGAGGTGGAGGCGGCGTCGGTGCGCGGGCTGTACCGGATCGCGCTCGCCGCCGCCTTGCTGCCGACATTTGCAGGAGATGCCGCATGCTGACCCGCTACCTGTCGCAGTCGCCGTTTGTCGCGATCCTGCGCGGCCTGTCTCCGGACGAGGCGATCCCGGTGACCGCAGCACTGGTCGAGGCCGGGATGCGGGTGATCGAGGTGCCGCTGAACTCGCCGGACCCGCTGCGGAGCATACGCCTGCTGGCCGACCGGTTCGGCGACACCTGCCTGATCGGGGCCGGCACCGTCACCAGCGTCGCGGCGGTGCAGTCGGTGCACGAGGCGGGCGGCCGGGTGCTGGTGATGCCGCATGCCGACACCGCGGTGATACGCGCCGCCAAGGCGCTCGGCATGGTGTGCACCCCGGGCGTCGCCACGCCGACGGAAGGCTACGCGGCGCTGGCGGCGGGGGCGGACGGGCTGAAGCTGTTCCCGGCCGAGCTGGTCGGGCCGGCGGTGCTGCGCGCCTTCCGCGCCGTGTTCCCGGCCGACACCCTGTTCATGCCGGTGGGCGGCATCACCCCGGAGAACGTCGCCCCGTTCGTCGCTGCCGGCGCCGCCGGGTTCGGTCTGGGTTCCGGCCTCTACGTGCCGGGGCGCCCGGCCGACGAGGTCGGCAGGCGGGCCGTCGCCTATGCGGAGGCGTGGACGCGCGCCAGGGGCGCCGCCGCGTGAGCCCGATCCGGGTCGGGCTGGTCGGCATCGGCGAGATCGCCCGGGTGCAGCACATCCCGACGCTCGCGGCCGACGGCGACTTCCGGCTCACCGCCATGGCCAGCCGCTCGAAGCCTGCGGTCCCGGACGGGGTGGCGCTGTTCGCCACGCAGGGCGAGATGATCGCCTCCGGGCTGGTCGACGCGGTGGCGATCTGCACCCCGCCCCAGGTGCGCTACGGCTTCGCCCGCGACGCGCTGCTGGCCGGGATGCACGTGCTGATGGAGAAGCCGCCGGCGCAGACCGTGGCCGAGGTGGACGACCTCGCCCGTCTGGCCGGCACCGTCGGGCGCACCCTGTTCGCCACCTGGCACTCGATGCACTCGGCCGCGGTGGTCCCGGCGCGACGCATCCTGGCCGAGCGCGGTGCCGTCGCCATGCGCATCCTGTGGCGCGAGGACGTGCACAAGTTCCATCCGGGCGTGGACTGGTTCTGGCAGCCGGGCGGCATGGGGGTGTTCGATCCCGGCGTGAACGCCCTGTCGATCGTGGTCGGCTGCCTGCCGGAGCCGATCTTCGTGCGCGAAGCCCGGTTCCGGGTGATGCCGGGCGCCCACACCCCGATCACCGCCGCGCTGGAGCTCGCCACGCCCACGCACGGGAGCGGGTACTCCGCCCTGTTCGACTGGGACCACAAGGGCGAGGAAACCTGGTCGATCGACTGGACCCTGTCCGATGGCGGCCTGCTGTCCCTGGGCGGGGGCGGCCGGTCGCTGGCGCTCGACGGGCGAACGGTGGTCGACGCGCCGGACCGGGAATATCCGGGGCTGTACCGGCGCTTCGCCGAGCTGGTGCGCGACGGCGCTTCCGACGCGGAAACCCGCCCGCTGCAGCTTGCCGCCGACGCGTTCTCCCTGGCGCGAATCGAGCGGGTGCCGGGATGATCGACCTGCGCGACCCGGCCCTGACCGCGGACGCGGTGATCCGGGCGCTGGCGCTCGAGCCGCATCCGGAGGGAGGGCACTACCGCGAGACCTGGCGGGACCGGCCCGCGGATGGCGGCAGGGGCGCCGGAACCGCCATCCACTTCCTCCTGCGGGCCGAGGAGCTCAGCGACTGGCACCGGGTCGATGCCGACGAGCTGTGGGTCTGGCAGGCCGGCGCGCACCTGGTGCTGACCACCTCGCCGGACGGGCACGACGCGGAAGCGCGCCATCTCGGCCCGGACCTTGCCCTGCGCCAGTCGCCGCACCTGCTGGTGCCGCGCGGCCACTGGCAGACGGCGGTGTCGCTCGGCGCCTGGACCCTGGCCTGCTGCGTGGTGGCGCCCGCGTTCCGGTTCGAGGGCTTCGAGATGGCGCCGAAGGACTGGCGGCCGGTGCCGCGGCCGCGCTGACCGGCCTCAGTCCGCCTGCTGGCCCATGATCCAGCCTTCCCACCGGTCCGGGCTTGCCGTTGCCGGCAGGGCCGGGCGCCGCCCGTCGACCACCTCCAGCATCCCCAGCAGCCCGATCAGGGCATCGAACGGGTCCTCGCCGCGGTCCAGCGTGCCGAAGCCGTCCAGGATCCGTGCCGCGAGCTCCGCGCTGAACGACACGCCGTGCCGTGCGGCCCAGGCGGGCAGGTCGCGCATCGCTGCGCTGCGGTCGTCCTGGCGGCGCTTGCTCATCCCGGCGGCGAAGGCGACGCCGACATGCCCGTAGGCCTCGCCGGGATAGGTTTCCGCCAGCACCGGAACCCCGGTCCGCGCCAGCTCCGCCAGGCTGCCGTCGAACGGCCACAGCCGGGCGCCGCGCCGCCGCGCCGGCACGAGGACCTCCCGCCACCCGGTGATCGCGGCCTTGCCGACCTGGTTGGCGCCCAGGGTCCAGAACAGCGGACAGGCGGCGCGGCGCACCGCGGTGGCAAGCTCGCATCGGCGTCGCAGGGCGTCGATGTCGGCAAGGCCCAGGGCGTCCAGCAGGGCCTGCTGCCGCGCCTGGGCGGAAGAAACCCGGGGATAGAACGGACGCGTCACCGCGATCTGCTCCGGCCGCTCGGCGACGTTGAAGAAGTCGGGCCATTCGCCGCGGCCGAGGGCGTCCAGCACCGCAGGAAGGTCTTCCAGCCCGGTCATCCGCCCATAGGCCACGGGCAGGCCGATCGGGAAGTCGAAGCCGGCAAGTACCCTGCGGCGGTCTGCGAACATGGTCTCGACGAAGGCCGCGCAGTCGCCCACCGGCCTCGGTGCCGCAACCGTCCAGCCGTTCCCGGAGCGGGACGCTTCCGCCACCCAGCGCTTGTCGGCGGCGACGCTCCAGTCGGCGTGCAGCACCGTGCGGACGACGGGATGGGCCTCAGCCAACGATGTCGAACCGGCTGGTTGCCACCACCGCGCCGTCGACCACCGTCTCGACGGTATAGTGTCCGACGCCGAGTGCCGCTGCGGGCCGGGTGGTGTGCAACGTCACCGGCGTGCGCGCGAAGCGGATCTGCCGGACCGGCGTCTGCGACACCAGCTGGCCGCCCCGGTACCAGCGCCATTGGCAGTCGTGCAGCCCGCCATCGGCCGTCGGGTCCGGCCAGGTGACGTCGACCAGCATGACCACCCGGTCGTCCAGGTCGAAGGTCTGCGCGGGCCGGCGCTTGCCCTGCGACAGGTTGGCGCCGCTGGTCAGCCTCGGCTCGGCATAATGCAGCGTCGGCGTGCACCCGGCACCAAGGAGCAGGAGCGCCAGTCCCGCGATACGCGCCGCCCGTTCCATCGCATCGTCCGCCGTTGCCGACCGTCGGGATAAAAGCGGCGTTTCCCGATGTCAAACCGGATAGGGAACGATCGCGCCCGAATTGACCGCCTAATGGTTGTCGCGCGGAATGCCCCTGGTCTGGGCGATGCGCTGGTAGCCGATCGCGTTCTCCAGCACGGCGCCGGTTTCCAGCTGGCCGACCACGGCGCGCTGCATCTCCTGCCAGGGCGTCTGGCTGGCCGGATAGCGGTAGCCGCCGTCGGCTTCCAGCCGCTCGCGCCGCTCGGCGATCTCCGCCTCGCTCACCAGCATGTCGACGCGGCCGCGGCCGAGGTCGACGCGGATGCGGTCGCCGGTGCGCACCAGCGCCAGCGGCCCGCCCGCCGCCGCCTCGGGCGACGCGTTCAGGATCGACGGCGAGCCGGAGGTGCCGGACTGCCGCCCGTCGCCGATGCAGGCCAGCGCGCGGACGCCGCGCTCCATCAGGTAGACGGGGGGGCGCATGTTCACCACCTCCGCCGCTCCCGGATAACCGATCGGGCCGGCGCCGCGCATCACCAGCACGTCGTGGTCGCCGACGTCGAGCGCCGGGTCGTCGATGCGCGCGTGGTAGTCCTCCGGGCCGTCGAACACGATCGCCCGGCCCTCGAACGCGTCCGGATCGTTCGGGTCGTCGAGATAGCGCTGCCGGAACTCCTCGGAGATCACGCTGGTCTTCATGATCGCCGAGTTGAACAGGTTGCCGGTCAGCACCAGGAAGCCGGCGCGCTGCTTCAGCGGACGGTCGTAGGGACGGATCACCGCCTCGTCCTCGATCCGGGCGTCGCGGCAGTTCTCGCCGATCGTGCGGCCGTTCACCGTCTTCGCGTCCTCCGCGATCAGGCCCTGGCGCATCAGCTCTGACACCACGGCGGGCACGCCGCCAGCGCGGTAGAAGTCCTCGCCCAGGTACTCGCCTGCCGGCTGGAGGTTGACCAGCAGCGGGATATCGAGGCCGAGACGCTGCCAGCTCTCGATCGGCAGGTCGATGCCGAGGTGGCGCGCCAGGCCCTGGAGGTGGATCGGCGCGTTGGTGGAGCCGCCGATTGCCGCATTGACCCGGATCGCGTTCTCGAACGCCGGCTTGGTCATGATCTCGGACGGCTTCAGGTCCTCGTGCACCATGACGACGATCCGCTTGCCGGTCTCGTACGCGAATTCCTGCCCGTCGCGATACGGCGCCGGGATAGCCGCGGCCCCCGGCAGTTGCATCCCGAGCGCCTCCGCCAGCGAGTTCATGGTGGTCGCGGTGCCCATGGTGTTGCAGTAGCCGGTCGACGGCGCGGACGAGGCCACGAGCTTGATGAAGCCCTCGTAGTCGATCTCGCCGGTGGCCAGCAGCTCGCGCGCCTTCCACACGATGGTGCCCGAGCCGGTGCGCTCGCCGCGGAACCAGCCGTTCAGCATCGGCCCGACCGAGAACGCGATCGACGGGATGTTCACCGTGGCCGCCGCCATCAGGCAGGCCGGCGTGGTCTTGTCGCAGCCGATGGTCAGCACAACGCCGTCGATCGGGTAGCCGTACAGCACCTCGACCAGGCCGAGATAGGCCAGGTTGCGGTCCAGGCCTGCGGTCGGGCGCTTGCCGGTCTCCTGGATCGGGTGCACCGGGAACTCGATGGCGATGCCGCCGGCCTCGCGTATGCCCTCGCGCAGGCGCTCGGCCAGCACGATGTGGTGGCGGTTGCACGGCGACAGGTCCGAGCCGGTCTGGGCGATGCCGATGATCGGCCGGTCCGACTGCAGCTCGCGCTGCGACAGCCCGAAGTTCATGTAGCGCTCCAGGTAGAGCGCGGTCATGTCCGGGTTGTGCGGGTTGTCGAACCAGGCGCGCGAGCGGAGCCTGGCGCGGCCGCGGTCGTGCGGCTGGCTCTGCTGCTCGACCGCGTGCTGCGGGGACAGGCCGTTGGTGTCGGTCGGCTTGGTGTCGGACATCGCTTCAGTTCTGGCTGGTGGTGAAGCGCCAGACCGTGCGGGAACGATGGGTCTGGCCGGGATCGAGGCGCGTGGAAGGGAAGGTGGGGTGGTTGGGGGCGTCCGGGAAGTGCTGGGTCTCGAAGCACAGCCCGTCGCCCTGGCGATACAGCAGGCCGCTCTTGCCGGTGCGGGTGCCGTCGAGGAAGTTGCCGGAATAGAACTGCACCCCCGGCTCGGTGGTGGAGATCTCCAGCACCCGGCCGGATGCCGGGTCGGAAACGCGCACCGCCGGCTTCGGCTCGGGAGTGACGCCGCCGCGCAGCACGTAGTTGTGGTCGTAGCCGCGGCCGAGCACGAGCTGCCGCTCGTTGCCGTCCCGTATCCGGGCGACGATCGCCGTCGGCGTGCGGAAGTCCATCGCGGTGCCGTCCACCGGGCGGATCTCGCCGGTCGGGATCATGCTGTCGTCCACCGCGGTGAACGCGTCGGCGTGGATCGTCACCACGTGGTCGAGCGCGGTGCGGCCGCCGTTCTCGCCGCCGAGGTTGAAGAAGCTGTGGTTGGTGAGGTTGACGACCGTGGGCGCGTCGGTGGTGGCGACGTAGTCGAGCGTCAGCGTGTCGTCCTCGCCCAGCGTGTAGCGCGCGCGGACGTCCAGCCGGCCGGGGAAGCCTTCCTCGCCGTCCGGGCTGATCCTGCCGAAGGTGACGCCCGCCGGCTCGCCCGGGCCGGACACCGTCTCGACCTCCCACACGCGCGCGTCGAACCCGTGCACGCCGCCATGCAGGGCGTTCGGGCCGTCGGTTCTCGGCACCTGCACGGTCCGCCCGTCGACGACGAAGCGGCCGCCGGCGATGCGGTTGCCGTAGCGCCCGATCGTGGCGCCGAAATACTGCGGATGGGCGACGTAGTCGGCGAGGGTGGCGTAGCCGAGCACCACGTCGTCCAGCCGGCCGTGCCGGTCCGGCACGTGCAGCGACTGCAGCGCGGCGCCGAAGCCGATCAGCCGCGCGGTGCTGCCGCGGCGGTTGCGCAGCAGCACCGCCTCGACCGCGGTGCCGTCGGCAAGAATGCCGAACCCGTCGCGGCTCGCGCCCGCATCCCCCGATCCGCCGCCGATCCCGTTGCCCATCCACCAATCCAGGTCGTGAAATTACTCAGACAATATAACCTCCGTGCCGGCCGTGGCAACCCGTCGGGGCTTGCCGTCGTTGCCGGAGGGCGCAGCGTTCGGGGAACGGGTGATGGATGTCGACACCGCGATCATCGGCGGCGGCCAGGCCGGCGTGCCCTTGTCGCAGGCGCTGGCGGCGAAGGGGCAGCGGGTCGCGCTGATCGAGCGGGTCCATCTCGGCGGCTCCTGCGTCAACTTCGGCTGCACGCCGAGCAAGGCGCTGATCGCGTCCGCCGGCATCGCCCACCACGCCCGGACGGCCGGGCAGTGGGGCATCGGCGTGTCCGGGGTGACGGTGGACTTCAAGGCGGTGATGGACCGGGCGCGCGGCCTGGTGGCCGACGCGGTGCGCTCGCTCGACGCGAGCTTCGCGGACGGCTCCGGCCCGACGCTGATACGCGCCCACGCCCGGCTGGACGGCATGGCGGAGGGCTGGTTCCGGATCGAGGCCGGCGGGCAGGCGCTGCGCGCCCGCAACGTCGTGCTCGACACCGGGACCCGCTCGCAGATGCCCGAGATCGACGGCCTCGGCGACGTGCCCCTGATCACCGCGGAAAGCTGGATCGACCTCGACGCCCTGCCCGAGCGGCTGGTCATGATCGGCGGCAGCTACCTGGCGCTGGAGTTCGGGCAGGCCTTCGCCCGGCTCGGCGCCGAGGTGGTGGTGCTGCAGGGGGGCGACAGCCTGGCCGAGCGCGAGGACCCGGAGGTGTCGGAGGCGATCCGCTTCTTCCTGGCGGAGGAAGGCCTCGACATCCGCCTCGGCGTGCGGATCGGGCGCGTCGAGCGGACCGGGCAGGGGGTGCGGGTGCACACGGATGCCGGCGCGTTCGACGGCACCCACCTGTTCGTCGCCACCGGACGGCGGCCGAACACCGACGACCTCGGCCTCGGCACGGTGGGGGTCGAGCTGACGGAGCGCGGCATCGTGGAGGTCGACGAGCGGCTGTCGAGCAGCGTGCCGGGCATCTGGGCGGCGGGCGACATACGCGGCGGCCCGGCCTTCACCCACACCGCCTATGCCGACTTCACCGTGCTGCAGGACCAGATCGCCGGCAGCCGCACGCGCACCACCAAGCGGGTGGTGCCGTATGCGATGTTCCTGGAGCCGGAGCTGGGACGGGTCGGCATGACCGAGGCAGACGCCCGCAAGGCGGGGCACCGGGTGCGGATCGGAGCCAAGGACATGACCACCAGCGGCAAGGCGCGCGAGGTCGGCCAGACCACGGGCTTCATCAAGGTGGTGATCGACGCCGACACCGACCTGATCCTGGGGGCCGCCTGCCTGTGCCACAACGGTTCGGAGGTGGTGCAGAGCTTCATCGCGCTGATGAACGCCGGCGCGACGGCGCAGACCATGATCGACTCGGTGGTGATCCATCCGACGATCGGCGAGGCGGCGAAGAACGCGGTGGTGGCCGCCTATGACGGCGGGTGAGGCGGCCTGGCCTGACGCCGCATCTCCGCCTGGCGCATCGGCATCGCGTCGATGGTCCCGAACAACGTTCCCGCGGTCAGCGGTGCGGTGCTGCGCAGCTTGACGCCGCCGTCCTTGCCGATCAGCAGCGCCGCGAACGCATCCGGCGGGACGTCGTAGCGACGACGCAGGCGGGTCTGGTCGGCGGCGGCCGGCTCGACCAGCACGAGGTCCCGCTCCGCGGCACCGGCGCGATCCGTTGCCAGGATGCGCGCCTGCGCCGCCGCCCGCGGGTCGTCCGGCGCCGCGAACACCAGCAGGACGCGCGAGCGGCCGACATGCGCCGCCGGATCGTTTGGCGCGGCGGCACGGCCGTCACCGGCCACGAGCGGCCACAGGACGACGGACAGGATCGCGACCCGGCAGCAGCAACGCCGGCCGCTCAACCCGACCGGCGGGTCAGGAACCGGACCTGCTTCTGCGTGACGCCCAGCCGTTTCACCCCCTCGGCGAAGGTGGCGTAGTGCGGCGTCTGCAGGTGCGCGTCGAAGGCGGCCTTGTCGTCGTAGACCTCGTAAAGCACCACCGCGTCCGGTGCCTCCTCGGTCGTCAGCGCGTCGAACTGCCGGCATCCCGGCTCGTCGCGCACCGACGAGGTGCTGTCGTAGCGGCACAGCTCCAGGAACTCCTCCCTGTTCGCCGCCGACACCTCGAACTCCGCGATGATGACGTAGGGTCCGTCTGCCATGCCGGTGTTCCTTATCCTTGGTCCCCGGAACAGCGCGTCGCGCATGGCAACGGTTCCGGAGGTTCGTCAGTCGGTCGGCCGGTCGGCCAGGCTCGCCCGGTCCGCCGCGACGCGTGCGGGCGTGACGGCGGGTGCCGCGTTGCCCCAGGCGTTGCGGACATAGGTCGCCACCGCCGCAACCTCCCGGTCGTCCAGCGTGGCGGCGAAGGAGGGCATGCCCGGCCCGGTGGGCGCTGCCTGGGTGGACACGCTGCGCGCGCCGCGCAGGATCACGCGGACGATCGAGGCCGGATCGATCGATTGCGTCGACGGGCCGCCGGCCAGGCGCGGGAACAGCCCGGCCACGCCGGCGCCGTCCGGCGTGTGGCAGGCGGAGCAGCGGTCGGCGTAGATCGCCGCCCCCGCCGCCATGTCCGGCCGGTGCGGGTCGAGCGGGGCGGCGGACACGTCCTGCCCCGGCTGGTCCTTCAGGTACACCGCGATCGCGTGGAGGTCCGCCATGTCGTCGCCCTGGCTCGATACCCACACCTCCTCGGCCATCGGGCCGGCGGCGGCGGCGAAGCGGTTGTGGCCGGTGCGCAGGTAGGACACGATGTCGTCCACCGACCAGGAGCCGAGGCCGCGACGGCGGTCGTCGGTGATGTTCGGCGCGAACCAGCCCTGCAGCGCGTAGCCCTGCAGCGCGCGGCCGGAGCGGTCGCCGCCGAGCAGGTTCTTGGGCGTGTGGCACATGCCGCAATGCTCCAGCCCGGTCACCAGGTAGGCGCCGCGGTTCCACTCGGCGGACTTGACCGGCACCGGCCTGAACGTGCCCTTGGTGAAGAACAGCCTGTCCCAGATCCCCAGCGCGGCGCGGATGTTGAACGGGAACGGCAGGGTGTCGTCGTTCACCGCGCGGCGCACCGGCGGCAGCGTGGCGAGATAGGCGCGGATCGCCAGGTCGTCCTCGTGGGTGGCGCGCGCGGTGTAGGTGTAGGGCATCGCCGGGTAGATGTGCTGCCCGTCGCGGCCGCGCCCCTTCTGCAGCACCGCCACGAAGTCGTGGTCGCTCCAGCCGCCGATCCCGGTGTCGGGATCGGGGGTGATGTTGGAGGACAGGATGGTGCCGAACGGGGTCTCGATCGGACGTCCGCCGGCGAAGGGCTGGCCGCCGGGTGCCGTGTGGCAGGCCTGGCAGTCGGCGGCGACGGTGAGCGCGCGGCCGCGGGCGATGGTCTCGAAGTCCTGCGCGTCCGGCGCCGCGCGGGCGAGGCCGGCCGACACGCACAGGGCCAGGACGGCGAGCGGGAGCCTCATCGTGTCACGCCCGCACCAGCGGCCCCGGATCCTTGAGGTAGGTCGAGCGGATCGCGTGCGCCGCCCAGTAGGTGAGGGCGCCGATGGTGGTGGTCGGGTTGTAGCCGGCGTTCTGCGGGAACGCGGTCGCACCCATCACGAACAGGTTCGGTACGTCCCAGCTCTGCAGGTACTTGTTCAGCGCGCTGGTGCGCGGGTCGGTGCCCATGATCGCGCCGCCGCACAGGTGCGAGGTCTGGTAGGCGCTCATGCTGTACGGTCCCTTGCGCGGCTGCGACACCACCTGCCTCGCGCCCATCGCCCGGATGATCTCGGCGTACTTGTCGGTGAGGTACGCGCTCATGCGCAGCTCGTTCGGCTTGAGGTCGATGGTGATGCGCGGCAGCGGGCGCCCGAACCGGTCCTTCCAGGTCGGATCGAGGTCGATGTAGATGTCGCGGTAGCTGTAGAAGCTGCCGTGCACGCCGGCGCCGGAGAAGATGGTGCTGAGGTAGTTATCGCGGATCGCCTGCTTCCAGCCGTGCCCCCAGAGCGGCGTGCCCGGCGGCACCGGCGTGGTCTCGATCGGCCGGCCGTTGGTCTGCACCTGGCCCATGTAGCCGCCGCCGACGAAGCCGAGCGGGCCGTGGTCGAAGTTGTCGCCGTTGAACTCGTCGATGCACATGCCGATGGCGCCGGCGCTCATGAACGGGTTGAAGTTGTACTTCGCCTTGTCGAAGAACCCGATCGCCGCCGAGGTGGTCTGGTGCGTGAAGTTGCGGCCGATCACGCCGGTGTTGGCGACCGGGTCGTACGGCGTGCCGATGCCGGACAGCAGCAGGAGCTGCACGTTGAACAGCTGGAAGCCGCACAGCAGCACGAGGTCCGCCGGCTGCTCCCATTCCTGGCCGGACGTGTCCACGTACGTGACGCCGGTGGCGCGCCTGCCGGTGCGGTCGAGGTTGATCCGCGTGACCTCGCACAGCGTACGCGCCTCGAAGTTCTTCCGCAGCGCCAGGGTCGGCAGGATCGTGGTCTGCGGGCTCGCCTTGGAATAGTTGGCGCAGCCGAACCATTCGCAGAAGCCGCAATAGCTGCACGGGCCCATCTGCACCCCGAGCGGGTTGGTGTAGGGCGCGGACAGGTTGCCGGACGGCTGCGGGAACGGATGGTAGCCGAGGTTGCGCGCGGCGTCCGCGAACAGGGCGTGGCCGTAGCCCTGCTTCATCGCCGGCAGCGGGTAGGGCCTGGAGCGCGCGCCCTCGAAGGGGTTGCCGCCGGGCAGGATCCTTCCCGCCACGTTGCCCGCGGTGCCGGAGGTGCCGCACAGGTACTCGAACCGGTCGTAGAACGGTTCCAGTTCGTCATAGGTGATGCCCCAGTCCTGGATCGTCATGTCCGCCGGCAGGAACGCCGCGCCGTAGCGCTGCGTCAGGTGCGTGCGAAGCACGAAGTCGCTCGGCAGGAAGCGCCACATCTCGGCGTTCCAGTGCGTGCCGCCGCCGCCGACGCCGTTCGGCAGCATGAACGCGCCCCAGGTCCGCACCGGCAGCGCCTCCTGCCCGAGGGTGTTGCGGAAGGTCAGGCTCTGCTGCGCCGGGCGCAGGAACAGCTCGTGCTGGATGCGGTAGCGCAGCTCGTCCGGCATCGTGTTGACGTTGAAGTCGGTCGGCGTGTCGCGCCACGGGCCGCGCTCGATCGCCACCACGTCGAGCCCTTCCGCGGTCAGCTGCTCGGCCAGGATGGAGCCGGTCCAGCCGAGGCCGATGATGGCGACGTCGCGGGACGGGAGCCGGTTGGGCATGCGTGTCGGTATCCGTTCCTCAGGCGTTGGGGCTCAGGCGTGCGGGGTCCAGCCCGGCCGGCCGCCGCCGATCGCGACCGGCGGCAGCGGGAAGGGCTGGTTGTGCCGGTCGATCCAGTCCCGGTAGTCGTAGCGGGCGCCGGGGAAGCCGATCATCTTCCACGCGCACATGTCCCGGTTGCCGCCGTACACCGGGTCGGCGAAGAAGCCGTGCTGGGTGTCCTTGATCAGCAGCTCGAAGAAGCCGCGGCCGCTGGCGCCGTCCAGCTGCAGCGAGCTGTCCTCCAGGCCGTGGATGATGCGGTCCTGCGCCGCCTCCGGCAGCCGCGCGAACGGCTGCCCGGCGAAGGCGGCCCGGCAATGGGCGTCGAGGGCGGCGAGCGCTGCGCGGTAGCGTGCGGCCGGGGTGAGCGGCGACTGGTTCCCCTGCGCCTTGGTGCCGTCCCGGAACGGGGGACGCATGTAGAGCGCGGCCGCGCTGCCATACGGTCCGGCCAGCTGGCGGTCGATGAACACCGCGCAGCCCGCGTCCCTGCCGCCCGGCGTGTCCGGCTCGGGCGGGATCAGCCGGTCGACCAGCGCCTCGACCGCGGCACCCTCCTCCGGCGTGAACCAGTGCCACGGGCCGCTGCCGGCCGGCTCGGGCGGTCCTCCCGCATAAGGCTGCCACGGCCGTCCGCCCCGGATGATCGCCGCCCGGACCCCTGGCCCGGAGGCCAGCAGCGTGGCCGCACCCGCCAGCAACGCGCGCCTGGTGACCTGCTGCATCGACGGCCTCCTCGGGAGCCGGTCACGCTAACGTTGTCCGGAGCGGTCCGCCAGCCGGCCCGGTCGCCGCAACAGCGGGCGCGCGATGCCGTTCTGCCGATCGGGTCCGGCCCATCCCCGTCGACCGGGCCCCGGCGACGGGGATGGGCCGGACCGGAAAAAAGGAGATCGTGCATGGCCCCCATGTCGCGCAGACGCAACCTGGCCGCCCGTGCGGGCGCCCCCGGCGGCCTCGCGGCCCTGTCCGTGGCACCGGCCGCGGCGGCGGCCCTGCCGCAGCCCGACGCCGGCGGCAAGGGCGGCACCGATCCCGGGCCGCGCGACCCGATCCGCGACGCGGAGAACCCGGACATCCTGAACCCGCCGGCGACCGACCACGGCACCCTGCCCAACCTGCGCTTCTCCTTCGCCGACGCGCACATGCGACGCACCGACGGCGGCTGGACCAGGCAGGTCACCGAGCGCGAGTTCGGCGTGTCCAAGAGCATCGCCGGCGTCAACATGCGCCTGGTTCCCGGCGGCGTGCGGGAGATGCACTGGCACAAGGAGGGCGAATGGTCGTACATGCTGGCCGGCAGCGCGCGGATCACCGCGGTGGACCAGAACGGCCGCAACTTCGTCGACGACGTGGGCGTGGGCGACCTGTGGTACTTCCCGTCCGGCGTGCCGCACTCGATCCAGGGCCTGCACGAGGGCTGCGAGTTCCTGCTGGTGTTCGACGACGGCTCCTTCAACGAGGACAGCACCTTCCTCATAAGCGACTGGTTCAAGCACGTGCCGCCGGAGGTGCTGGCGAAGAACTTCGGCGTTCCGGCCAGCAACTTCGGCCACACGCCGGACCCGGAGCAGCGCTACATGTTCCCGCTGCCGGTCCCCGGGCCGCTGGCCTCGGATCGGGTCGCGGGGAACGGCACCGTGCCGGACAGCTTCAGCTTCCGCCTGCTGGCGCAGGCGCCGGTGCGGACGAAGTCGGGCACGGTGCGGATCGCGGATTCCTCCAACTTCAAGGCGGCGAAGACGATCGCCTCCGCGCTGGTGGAGATCGAGCCGGGCGGGTTGCGCGAGCTGCACTGGCATCCCAACGCCGACGAGTGGCAGTACTACATCTCCGGACAGGCGCGCATGGGCGTGTTCGGCGCCTCCGGCGACGCGCGCACCTTCGACTATCGCGCCGGCGACGTGGGCTTCGTGCCGTTCGCGATGGGGCACTACATCGAGAACACCGGGACCGAGACGGTGCGCTACCTGGAGATGTTCCGAAGCGCGCACTACGCCGACCTGTCGCTGAACCAGTGGATGGCGCTCACCCCGCCGGAGCTGGTGCAGGGGCATCTGCAGCTGGATGACCAGGTGATGCAGGCGCTGCAGAAGACCAGGCATCAGGTGGTGCCGGCCTGACCCGGCCGCCCCGGGGAGCATCGCAATCGCGTGCGGCTCCCGGGCGGGGAACGAACCCGCCGCGCCGCACCCCGTTCGTCCCGGCAGACAGGCAGGAACGAGGAACATTCCAATGGACGGCGACTCGCACGGCGACCCGGTGCACGAGACCTACCACACCGGGCTGCGCAACCAGCACGCGGTGGAGATGAGCGCGATCGAGCTGTGCCGCAGGCAGGTCGAGCGGCTGGAGCATTATCCGGAGATGAAGGCGCGGCTGCAGCAGCACGTGACCGAGTCAGAGGCGCAGGTGCAGCGGCTGGAAGCGATCCTGGAGCGGCACGGCAGCAGCCCGTCCTCGCTCAAGGCCGGCTGGATGACCCTGACCGGCAACCTCGCGGCGGCGCTGCACGTGCCGGCGTCGGACGAGATCCTGAAGAACACGTTCGCCAACTACGCGTTCGAGCACTTCGAGATCGCGGCCTACACCAGCCTGATCGCGATGGCGGAAGCGGTCGGCGACACCGCGTCGGTCGCGCCGCTGCAGCAGTCGCTTGCCGAGGAGAAGGCGATGGGCGCCTTCATCCAGGCACAGACAGTCCCGACCACGGAGCGCTACCTGGCGCTGACCCGCGGCGGAACCAAGGCCGGCGCGTAGCGCCGCACGGGCGGGGGCAAGCGGGTGCCGCCGGCCGGACGGCGCCCTTCGGGGCTCGGGCGTCCGGCGGTCAGCGCTCGTTCTCGTCGCTGTCCACCTCGACCTCGATGTCGGTGCCGATGACGTCGGCGTCGTCGTCCAGGTCGTCGGTGTCCTCCGCCACCTCGTCGGCCTCCGCCTCGTCCTCGACCGGCTCGACCTCGGTCTCCGCGTCGTCCGGGTCCACCACCGGCGCCTTCTTCGGCCGGCGATCCTCCGCAGACAGGTTGCCGACCGGGCGGCGCAGACGCGGCTGGTCGAGCGGCTGCTCGGTTCCGCATTTCGGGCAGATGGCGGGCACCTTGGTCAGGTCGTAGAAGCGGGTGTTGCACGAGACGCACACCCGCTTGTTACCGAGTTCTGGCTTGGCCATTGTGACCCTGTTTCTGGAGGACGGAGCGCGGCAAGGGCGGGCCCCATGCCACCTCGCCGTCGTGCTGTCAAACGGGTGGCGGGCAGGCTAGAGGCTTGATCGATCGACGTCCGCGCTGTGCAGCCAGCAGGGGAACAGCCATGACTTCCAGCCCATCCGCCCCGCCCAGGCCCCTGGTCGTCCGCAGGCCGGACGCGCCGCTTGCCGGCACCGCCAGGGTCCCGGGCGACAAGTCGATCAGCCATCGCGCCCTGATGTTCGCAAGCCTCGCGGAGGGCGAAACGCGGATCGAGGGGCTGCTGGAAGGCGAGGACGTGCTCCGCACGGCGGCGGCGATGCGGGCGCTGGGCGCCGACGTGGCGCGGGAGGCGGACGGCAGCTGGCGGGTGAGGGGACGCGGCCTGGGCCGGCTGTCGGAGCCGGAGGACGTGCTCGACATGGGCAACTCCGGCACCGCCGCCCGGCTGCTTGCCGGCATCCTCGCCAGCCACCCGATCGTGTCGGTGATGACCGGCGACGCCAGCCTCAGGCGTCGCCCGATGCAGCGGGTGATCGGGCCGCTGGAGCGCACCGGCGCGGTGTTCGCGGCACGCGAGGGCGGCCGGCTGCCGCTGTGCATACGCGGCGTGGGCGCGCCGGAGCCGGTGTCGTGGCGGCTGGAGGTGGCGTCGGCGCAGGTGAAGTCGGCGATCCTGCTGGCCGGGCTCAACGCCCGCGGCGAGACCGTGGTCGAGGAGCCGGTGCCGACCCGCGACCACAGCGAGAACATGCTGCGCCATTTCGGCGCCGCGGTGTCGGTGGAGCGAGCGGGCGCCGGCCGGATCATCCGGCTTGCCGGCAGGCCGTCCCTGCGGGCGCGGGACGTCCTGGTGCCGTCCGACCCGTCCTCCGCCGCGTTCCCGCTGGTGGCGGCGCTGCTGGTGCCCGGCTCCGCGGTCACGGTGCAGGCGGTCGGGCTCAACCCGCTGCGCACCGGCCTGTTCACCACCCTGATCGAGATGGGCGCGGAGCTGGCGGTGTCCGGCGCACGCACCGAGGGCGGCGAGCTGGTCGGCGACCTGTCGGTGCGCGCAGGCGCGCTGGGCGGCGTGACCGTGCCGCCGGAACGGGCATCGAGCATGATCGACGAGTATCCGGTGCTGGCGGTCGCGGCCGCGTTCGCCGCCGGGGAAACGCGGCTGTGCGGGCTGGCCGAGCTGCGCGTGAAGGAAAGCGACCGGCTGGCGGCGACGGTGGCGCTGCTGCAGGCGAACGGGGTGCCGGTGCGCGTCGAGGGCGACGACATGATCGTCACCGGCAGCCGTGCCGACGACCTCGGCGGCGGCCGCGTGCAGACCCTGATGGACCACAGGCTGGCGATGAGCGCGGTGGTGATGGGGCTGGCGGCGCGCCATCCGGTGACGGTGGACGACATGGGCTATGTCGGCACCAGCTTTCCCGGCTTCGGCGACGTGATGAACCGGCTCGGCGCCGGGCTTGCGGACATCGCCGCGTGAGCGCCCGCCTGGTGGTGGCGGTGGACGGTCCGGCCGCGGCCGGCAAGGGCACGCTGGCCCGCGCCCTGGCGGCGGCGCTCGACCTGCCCTACCTGGACACCGGGCTGCTCTACCGCGCGGTGGGTCGTCGCGCGCTCGATGCCGGGCTGCCGCCGTCCGGCGACGCGTCCGGGCAGGCGCGCGCGCTGCAGCCGGCCGACCTCCTCCGCCGTGACCTGCGCACGCCGGAGGTGGACCGGGCCGCCAGCCTGGTGGCGTCGCAGCCGTCGGTGCGCGCGGCGCTGCTGGCGTTCCAGCGCGGCTTCGGCGCGTCGCACGGCGCGGTGCTGGACGGCCGCGACATCGGCACGGTGGTGTTCCCGGACGCCCCGGTGAAGCTGTTCGTCACCGCCTCGCTTCGGGCGCGGGCCGAGCGGCGCTGGCGCCAGCTGCATGACGCGACCGGTCTCGATCCCGCCGCGCAATCGGCGGCGATCGACGCGGTGCAGGCCGAGCTGCAGGCGCGCGACGCGGCCGACGCCGCGCGTCAGGCGGCGCCGCTGCGCGCGGCGGCCGACGCGGTGTGGATCGACAGCGACCGCCTGGACGCGGGCGCGGTGCTGCGCGAGGCGCTTCGCATCGTGGAGGCACGCATCGCGGAAGCACGGGCGGCCGAAACCGCTTGACGCCGACCGTTGCGCGGGTGCATCACGCGTGCTTCAGGCCCTGTTCTCCGGACAGGGCCCGTTTCCCGTAGCCGGTCCACATGGCGCAGCGGCGTTCCCGTCCCTGCAGGCCCCGGACAAGACGTGCTGCCATCCGGGATCGGGGCAGGGCGCAGGAACCGTCACCGGAGCGTCCAGCTCCGGACCCGACGCAGGAACCATCCACCACATGGCATCAGCCACAGCCACACTTGCCCGCCCGCCCGCCGATCATTTCGGCGGCGAGGATTTCGCCTCCCTGCTCGACGAGAGCCTGGGCCGGGACGTCGGCTTCGACGGCTCGGTCGTCACCGGCAAGGTCGTCCGCCTCACCGACGAGTACGCGATCGTCGATGTCGGCCTCAAGAGCGAGGGCCGCGTCCTGCTCAAGGAGTTCGGCCTTCCCGGCACCGACCACGAGGTCAAGCCCGGCGACGTGATCGAGCTCTACGTCGAGCGCTACGAGGACCGCGACGGCACCATCGTGCTGTCGCGCGAGAAGGCCCGCCGCGAGGAAGCCTGGACCAACCTGGAAAAGGCGTTCGAGGGCCAGCAGCGGGTCCAGGGCACCATCTACGGCCGCGTCAAGGGCGGCTTCACCGTCGACCTCGGCGGCGCGATGGCGTTCCTGCCCGGCTCCCAGGTCGACATCCGCCCGGTGCGCGACGTCGGGCCCCTGATGGGCTCGCCGCAGCCGTTCCAGATCCTCAAGATGGACCGCGCCCGCGGCAACATCGTGGTGTCGCGACGCGCGGTGCTGGAGGAGACCCGCGCCGAGCAGCGCTCCGAGCTGATCCAGGGCCTGAAGGAGGGCATGATCCTCGACGGCGTGGTCAAGAACATCACCGACTACGGCGCCTTCGTGGACCTGGGCGGCGTCGACGGCCTGCTCCACGTCACCGACATCGCCTGGAAGCGCATCAACCACCCGTCCGAGGCGCTGCAGATCGGCCAGCAGGTCCGCGTGCAGGTGATCCGCTTCAACTCCGACACCCAGCGCATCAGCCTCGGCATGAAGCAGCTGGAGGCCGACCCGTGGGAAGGCGTGGCGGCGAAGTATCCGCCGGGTGCGCGCTACAGCGGCCGCGTCACCAACATCACCGACTACGGCGCCTTCGTGGAGCTGGAGCCCGGCGTCGAGGGCCTGGTGCACGTGTCGGAGATGAGCTGGACCAAGAAGAACGTCCATCCCGGCAAGATCGTCGCCACCTCCCAGGAGGTCGACGTGATGGTGCTGGACGTGGACAGCTCCAAGCGCCGCATCTCGCTCGGCCTGAAGCAGGTGCAGCGCAACCCGTGGGAGCTGTTCGCCGAGGAGCACAAGATCGGCTCCACGGTGGAAGGCGAGATCCGCAACATCACCGAGTTCGGCCTGTTCGTCGGCCTGTCCGCGGACATCGACGGCATGGTGCACATGTCCGACATCTCCTGGGACGAGGCCGGCGAGGCGGCGATGGCCCCGTACGAGAAGGGCCAGACCGTGCAGGCCCGGGTGCTGGACGTCGACGTCGAGAAGGAGCGCATCTCGCTCGGCATCAAGCAGCTGCACGACGATCCGGCCGCCGACACGCTGTCTCGCGTCAACAAGGGTGCCGTCGTGACCTGCATCGTCACCGCGGTGCAGGCCAACGGCATCGAGGTCAAGGTGGACGAGGTGCTGACCGGCTTCATCCGCCGCGCCGAGCTGGCGCGCGACAAGGCCGAGCAGCGTCCGGAGCGCTTCGCGGTGGGCGAGAAGGTCGACGCCAAGGTGGTGTCGGTCGACCGCGCCTCGCGCAAGCTGTCGCTGACCATCAAGGGCCGCGAGGTCGAGGAGGACAAGGCGGCGATCAACGAGTACGGCTCGTCCGACAGCGGCGCCTCGCTGGGCGACATCCTGTCGGCCGCGATCCGCCGCCGCAGCGCCCAGCTGCCGGAGTGATCGCCGTCGCCTGATCCCGGCAACGGGACCGGTGGAACGAGCAGGGGCGGCACCAGCGATGGTGCCGCCCTTCTTGCGTGGCCATGCCAACAGACTTACAACGACCGGACTAAGTCTGGTTGAGGTGCATCATGTCCCTGGTGAACATCCACGCGGCGAAGACCCAGCTGTCCCGGCTGGTGGACGAGGCCGCCGCCGGAGGCGAGGTCGTCATCGCCCGGGCCGGCCGGCCGGTCGCGAGGCTGGTAGCGCTGGAGCCGGTGATGGCGCATCGCACGCTCGGCCGGCTGTCCGGCCGGCTGTCGGTGCCCGACGACTTCGACGCGCCGCTTCCCGAGGAGCTGCTGAACGCGTTCGAGGGGTCGTAGCCGTCCGGTGCGCCTGCTGCTCGACACCCACATCCTGCTCTGGGCGCTGGCCGACGACCCACGGCTGGACCGCCGGACCAAGAGCTGGATCGAGGACCCGTCCAACCTGGTCCTGTTCAGCGCTGCCAGCATCTGGGAGATCGCCATCAAGCTGTCGCTGCGCCGGGTAGATTTCGGCGTGCGCCCGGACGAGGTCGCCGCCGCGGCGCGCGCGACCGGCTTCACCGAGCTGCCGGTGCACGGGGACGCGGCAGCCCGTGTCGCCGACCTGCCGCTGCACCATCGGGACCCGTTCGACCGCCTGCTGGTGGCGCAGGCGATGCACGAGACCGTTCGCCTGCTCACCGTCGATCCGCAGCTCCCGGCCTATTCCGAGCTGGTCACGCTCCTGGCGTAGCCCTGTCGCGGCCACCCGACCATCGTCAGCAGCGCGAGGCCGCTGACCGCGGTGCCGAGCGGCAGGCCGAGCCCCAGGCCCCCGGCGCCGACCAGGAAGTCTCCCGCCGTGGTGCCGGCCGACCGCACCGCCACCACGCAGCTCCAGTAGCCGCGCCGGGTCGTGGCGGCCCTCCGGCCGGCAACGCAGAGCGTACCCAGCAGCACCGCGCCGAGCAGCAGCGACCCTCCTCCGGTGCCCAGCCCCAGCGGTCCCGCGACCGCGTCGCCGATCGCGGTGCCGAGCGTCCCCGCGGTGAGCATGGCGGCCCAATACCAGACATCCGCACGCGGCAGGCAGGGCCCGGCGCCGATCCTGTCCCTGCGCGGCTGGATCAGGCACAGCCCGGCCAGCACGAACGCCAGCACCCCGACCACCCCGCCATAGCCGAGCCTGAGATCGTGCGTGGCGAGGTCCGCCAGGTTGGTGGCGGCCGTGCGCAGGATGACGATCGCGGTCCAGTAGAAGCCTTCGCGTCCCGCCGCCGACCGGCGCTCGGCCAGCAGCACGGCCGCGAAGCCGAGCGCCAGGACCGGCAGCCCCCGCACGTGCCCGAGATGCAGGACGTGCGACACGAAGTCGCCGAGGTTGGCGCCGAACACGCTGGCGAGCGAGATCGCCACCCAGTAGCGGGTGTCGATCGTGGGAAGGCTTGAGGGACGCATGGAACACTTTCCGCCGGGACGGCGAGGTTCTGGCGTGCGGCCGGTCCCGGCGGGATGGCATCTGGATGAAGTTCCGATGGCGCAATGACCCGCCGCGGCCGCTGCGGCAACGCCGTTCCGGTCGCTTGACCTTGCCGGCAATCTGCCAACATCACGCAGCATGAGCGTCGCCGACAGGATCAACCAGTTCGACGGGTGGCTGCTGGACCGCGTGTTCCAGCCGATGGTCGACCGGCTGCCGGAGCGCCCGTCCGGCTTCGACATCGGCATGAGCCTGCAGCTGGGCGCCGTGGTGCTGGACGCGGCCTCGCTGGTCGCCATGATCGCCACCGGCCGCATGGGCTTCGGCAACGGCATGTGGAACGGGCTGACCTGGCTGTTCGCCGCGTTCTTCTACGTGGCGATCGCCCGGCTGCGCCCGCTGGTGAAGCCGGGCCACGCCAACCCGCTGCGCCTGATGCTGCAGGGCCTGCGCCCGCTGTCGATCCCGTTCGCGGTATACAGCCTCTGGATCATGACCAACGCGGTGCCGGAGCTGGTGATGGCGCTCCGCTTCAACGCGCTCGCCAACATGGTCTACGTGGTCGGGCTGTACCTGATCTCCTGCCAGCCCAAACCGCCGGCCTACCGGCGCACGGTGGTGGACTGGACGCCCAGAACCGTGCGCGGCAAGGCGTGATCCTCAGAAGTCGATGCAGCGGCCCTTGACGGTCCAGTCGCCGTAGCGGGTCGGGTCGGCTTCCTTCGGCCCGCCGATTTCGGGCGGCGGCGCCGCCTTCTCCTCGGCGGGCGGTGCGGGAGTCTCGGTGTCTGGCTTGTCGTTCATGCCCATCGACATGGGGACGGCACGGCGGTTTAGCGATGCTCCCCTTGCGCCAATCGCTGCTCGGCGAGCTGTCGCCACGGCGCGTCGGCGGGTGCCGCGTCCAGCGCCCGCCGGAACAGGGCGGCGGAGGCGGGGCTGACGCCGTTGTCGGCGCGTGTCTGCGCTTCCGCCGCCTGCATCGCGAGGGTCGCGTCGAAGCCGTGCGACAGCGCCACCCGCCACGCGGCGGCGGCGGCCTGGAGGTTGCCGCGCGACGCCTCGACCTGGCCCAGCAGCACGAAGCCCTGCCGGGCTTCCGGCGTGGCGGGATCGAGCCCGGCCAGGCCCTGCCGCAGGGTGGCGATCAGGGCGTCGTCCTGCCTGGCCCGGGCGTCGGCCTGCGCCATGCGCAGGCGCTCCGGCTGCGCCGGCAGCTCGGGATGGCCGCCGAGAAGGTAGAGGCCGAGGGCCGCCGGCAGCACCAGCGCCAGTACGACGGCACCCGCGAGCTCCCGCGGTCGCCCGGACGCGGCCTCGGGCGCCACGTTCTGCGCGTCGGCCGCGGCCAGCAGGCGCCGTTCCACCTCCAGCCGGGCCGCGCCGTGCTCGGGCCCGTCGATCAGCCCGTCGACGCGGTCGCGCTCCAGCTCGCGCAGCTGCGCGCGGTGCAGCGCCAGCGCCGGCGCGTGGCGGTCGCGCAGCGCGGCCTCCCTGCCGAACAGGGCCCGCATCGCCGGCAACAGGACGGCCGCCCCGAGCAGCAGCGCCTCGATGGAGAACAGCAGCATCAGCGCAGCAGGGCGTCGAGCCGGGCGCGCTCGTCCGGCGCCAGCGGTGCCGGACCGGTGTCTCCGGTCCGGCGCAGCCCGAGGAACGCCGCCAGCCCGCCGGCCAGCAGCGCCAGCGGCCCGGCCGCCCACAGCAGCACGGTGAGCGGGGTCAGCCTGGGCTGCAGCCGGATGAAGTCGCCGTAGCGGGCCACCATCCAGTCCATCACCTGCCGGTCGCTGTCGCCGGCGGCGACGTGCACCCGCACCACGTGGCGCAGGTCGCGCGCCAGGTCGGCGCCGCTGTCCTCGATGTCCTCGTTCTGGCACACCAGGCAGCGCAGCCGGGCGCCGATCGCCTCGGCGCGCGCTTCCAGGCGGTGGTCCGGCAGCATCTCGGACGGATCGCTCACCGCCAGCGCCAGCCCCGACGGCCACGACGCCGCCAGCAGCACCACAAGGGCGGCGAGTCGCCTCACCGCCGCAGCCGCGCGGCAAGCGGCAGCAGCTCGCCCGCCACGATCTCGTCGGTGAGCGGGCCGGGCAGGTGCCAGGCGATGCTGCCGCCCGGCCGGACCAGGAAGCTTTCCGGCACCCCCGACACGCCCCAGTCGATCGCGCACAGCCCGGCGCGGTCGGCGGCCAACCGGGCGTAGGAGGCGGCGGCCGACCGGGCGACGAAGCCGGCGGTGTCGTCCGGGCGGTCCTTGTAGGCGATGCCCCAGACCGGCAGCCGGCCGGCCAGCGCCGCGACCACCGGCGCCTCCACCACGCAGGGCACGCACCAGGAGGCGAAGAAGTTCACCAGCACCGGCACCGTCTGCGCCCGGAGGTCGTCGGACGAGAAGCCGCGCCCGGGCGCCTGGTCCGGCAGCGCGAAGGACGGCACCAGCCGGTCCACCGCCGGGGCGTGGATGTCGTGCGGGTCGAACGAGCCGCGCTCCATGCCGGACAGCATGGCCCAGAACCCGACCCCGGCCGCGGAGGCGAGGCCGAGCGGCGCCAGCGTCAGCAGCCGGCGCCGCGTGGCGACCGCGCCGTCGGTCCGGTCCCCGCTCATCCGGTCCTCCTCACTCGGCCGGCACCGCGGCAGGGACGCGGGCACGCCGCGGCGCGCCGACGCGGATCCGGCGGTCGCTGAGCGACAAGGCGCCGCCCAGCGCCATCACCAGCCCGCCGAGCCAGATCCACGGCGCCAGCGGGTTGCGGTGCAGCCGCAGCACGGCGGTGTGGGCGGCGCCGATTCCATGTTCGTCGCCCAGCACGGCATACAGGTCGGACACGAGGTTGGTGTGGATCGCCACCTCGCTGGTGGTCTGGTTCTGGCTGGCGAAGTCGCGCCGCGCCGGGTGCAGCACCGTGACCGGGCGGCCGTCGCGGGTCACGACGACCGTGGCGATCCGGGCGCGGTAGTTCGGGCCGGCCGCGTCGTCGAGGCGCTCGAGCGTCCAGCGGTAGCCGGCGAGCGACACGCCGTCGCCCGGATGCACCGCCACGATCGCGTGGCTGGCCTGGCTCATCCCGGCGAGCCCGATGACGGTGATCCCGACCCCGGCATGCGCGAGTGCGGCGCCGAACGCGGCACGCGGCAGCATCCGGGCGCGCTGCAGGCTCGCCGCCAGCGGCAGCCGCAGCAGCTGCACGCGCTGCAGGAGGTCGGCGACGCTGGCGGCGATCACCCACGCCCCGAAGCCGAACGCCAGCGCCGGCAGCACCCCGGACGCGCCGCGGGACGCGACCAGCCCGGCCACGGCGGCCACCAGCGCGGCACCCCACAGCCGCCGGACCACCGGCGCCAGCCGGGCGCGCTTCCACGGCGTCATCGGGCCGATCGCCATCGCCCCCAGCAGCGGCAGCGCCATCGGCACGGTGGTCGCGTCGAAGAACGGCTTGCCGACGCTGATCGCCTGGCCGAACAGCAGGGACGCGAAGGGCGGATACATGGTGCCGGTGAGCACCACCGTGCAGATCGCGCACAGCAGGATGTTGTTCAGCACCAGCGTGCCCTCGCGCGACAGCGGCGCGAACACGCCGCCGGCGGTCAGCGCCGGCGCGCGCAGCGCGAACAATGTCAGCGAGCCGCCGATCACCAGCCCGAGCAGGAGAAGGATGAACACGCCGCGCGCCGGGTCGTTGGCGAAGCTGTGAACACTGTTCAGGATACCCGAGCGCACCAGGAAGGTGCCGGACAGCGACAGCGAGAAGGTGCCGATCGCCAGCAGCACGGTCCAGATCTTCAGCGCCTCGCGCTTCTCCACCACGATCGCCGAGTGCAGCAGGGCGGTGCCGGTCAGCCAGGGCAGCAGGGACGCGTTCTCGACCGGGTCCCAGAACCAGTAGCCGCCCCAGCCCAGCACGTAGTACGACCACCACGAGCCCAGCGCGATGCCGCCGGTCAGGAAGCACCACGCCCCCACTGCCCACGGGCGCACCCAGCGGCCCCAGGCCGCGTCCACCCGCCCTTCCAGCAGGGCCGCCACGGCAAAGGCGAACGGCACCGCGAAGCCGACATAGCCGGCGTAGAGAATGGGCGGATGGAAGGCGAGGCCGGGGTCCTGCAGCAGCGGGTTCATGCCCTGGCCGTCCACCGGCGCCGGCCAGGCGCGGTCGAACGGGTCCGAGGTCAGCAGGCAGAACAGCTCGAAGCCGCAGGCGGTGCCGCCCAGCACGCCCAGCACCCGGGCGTGCAGGGTGGAGGGCAGGGAGCGGCCCCACCACGCCACCGCGCCGCCGCAGCCGCCCAGGATCAGCGACCACAGCAGGATCGAGCCCTCGTGGTTCCCCCAGACCCCGGTGATCTTGTAGAGCAGCGGCTTGGCGACGGCGCTGTT
>CALMVN010000098.1 GCA_937873225.1 uncultured Acetobacteraceae bacterium | reverse complement strand
CTGCAGGACCGTCCGGAGATCCTCGACGCCGAGCTGTCCGGCTTCCGGCTGCAGGCGGCCGCCTGGACCGCGTCGATGGGCACCGCGGCCGAGGCCCTGCCGCTGCCCGACCCGCCGCCGGGCGGCGCATTCGAGGCCGCCGGCAGCCTGCTCCGCGCGCTGGGCGGGCTGGACGAGGCCGGCGCCATCACCGCGGCGGGCGCCCGCATGGCGGCGCTGGGCGCGCATCCGCGGCTGGCGGCGATGATGCTGGCGGCAAACGGGCCGGCCGAGCAGGCGCTGGCGGCCGACCTCGCGGCGCTGCTGGAGGAACGCGACCCGCTGCGGCCGCGCCCCATGGGCGGCCGCGTCGCCGCTCCGCCCGCCGACCTGGCGCTCCGGATGGAGCTGCTGGCGGGACGCGGTTCCGCCGACGCCGATCGCGGCGCCCGGGCCCGGATCAGGCAGGCGGCGTCGGGCTACCGCGCCCGGCTGCGCACCAGCGCTCCGGCGGACGGCGACCTCGCCGCCCTGGTCGCGGCCGGGTTCCCGGACCGGGTGGCGCAGGGACGCGGCGACATCGGCTCGTTCCGGCTGGCCGGCGGCGGCCGCGCGAAGCTGCCGCGCGACGACCGGCTGGCCGGCAGCCGCCTGCTGGCGGTGGCGGCGCTGCACGTGCGCGACAGCGCCCGGATCACCCTGGCGGTGCCGCTCGACCCGGACCGGCTGCCGCCTGCCCTGCTCGCCCGCACGACCGAGCAGGTCGAGAACGCCCTCGACCCGGCCAGCGGCGCGGTGGTGAGCCGCAGGCGCCGGCGTCTCGGCCAGCTGGTGCTGGCGGACCGCATCCTGCCCGCCGATCCCGCCGAAACCGCCCGCCTGCTGGCCGATGCCGTCGCGGCCAGGCTCGGCACGGCGCTGGACTGGAGCGACGCGGCCCGGCAGCTCCAGGCCCGGGTGGCGCTGCTGCGCCGGCTCGACGGCGATCCCTCGGTCCTGCCCGACCTCGGCGACGCGGCACTCGCCGCCACGGTGCAGGACTGGCTGGCGCCGCACCTCCCCGGGCTGTCCCGGCTGCCCGAGCTGGCCGGGCTGGACCTTCATGCCCTGCTGCTGCGGCGGCTGGACCGTTCGGACCGGGAGCGGCTGGACCGGGCGCTGCCGACGCATCTCCTGCTGCCCGCCCGCCGCGTCGCCATCGACTATGCCGGCCCGGTGCCGACCGCAGCGTCGCGGGCGCAGGACTTCTACGGCACCCGGACCTTGCCGGTGCTGGCAGACGGGCGGGTGCGGCTGCAGGTGGCGCTGCTGTCCCCGGCCGGGCGTCCGGCGGCGATCACGGCGGACCTGGACGGGTTCTGGCGCGGCGGCTGGGCCGAGGTGCGGCGCGACATGCGCGGCCGCTATCCGCGGCACGACTGGCCGGAGGACCCGGGCGCCCCGCCGGCTGCCGCGTCTTCCGCGCCACAGCCGCGCTCCCATCATGCAACAGGCCGGCCGTCCCGGTGATTTCCAGGCCGTTCCGGTTCTAGGATGGCCGTCGATCGCCCGAGGACGCAGGCTGCATGACCGAACCAGGACCGTTGTTGTGCCGCCTGTCGTGGCTGGCGGCCGCGGCGGTCGTGCTGCTTGGTGCGGCCATCGCCGCCCCGGCGCCGGCCCGGGCGGACGACCCGGTTCTGGTGCAGAGCGGCCCGCTCACCTTCGCCCCCCTGGTGAAGCGCGTGGTGCCGGCGGTGGTCAACATCGCCGTCACCCAGGAGGTGGACGACGCGGCGGCGGACGCCCGGGTGAAGGTGCCGGCGGCGCTGCGCGGCACACCGTTCGAGAAGCAGTTCCGCGACCGGATGCGCACCCACCGCGAGCAGATGCTGGGCGCCGGCTCCGGCTTCGTGATCGATCCGTCCGGGGTGATCGTCACCAACAACCACGTGGTCGGCCAGGCCGACAACATCACCGTGTCGTTCTCCGACGGCACCGAGCTGCCGGCCAAGGTGCTGGGCTCGGACGAGCTGACCGACATCGCGGTGATCCAGGTCAAGACCGACCGTAAGCTCGCCTTTGTTCCCTGGGGCCGCTCGCAGGACGTGCAGATCGGCGACTGGGTGCTGGCGGCCGGCAACCCGTTCGGGCTCGGCTCCTCGGTCACCGCCGGCATCGTGTCGGCGCGCGGCCGCGACATCGGCGCCGGTCCCTTCGACGACTTCCTGCAGCTCGACGCGCCGATCAACCCGGGCAACTCCGGCGGCCCCTCCTTCAACATGCGCGGCGAGGTGGTGGCGCTGAACACCGCCTTCGTGTCGCCCGGCGGCGGCTCGGTCGGCATCGGCTTCTCCATCCCGTCCGAGCTGGTGGCGCCGATCGTCGAGCAGCTGCGCGCCAAGGGGCACATCGACCGCGGCTGGCTCGGCGTGACGATGGAGAACGCGGCCGGCGGCGGCGTCACCATCGTGTCGGTGGACAAGGGCGGCCCCGGCCAGCGCGCCGGCCTGCGTCCGGGCGACGTGGTGCGCACGGTCAACGGCGAGCACGTCGACTCCAACCGCGGGCTGATCCGCACCATCGCCGCGGCGGCACCCGGCTCCTCGATCCGCATGGCGCTGTCGCGGCACGGCAAGCCGGTGGACGTGCTGGTGGTGGTCGGGCGACGGACGGAAGGGCCGGGCTAGGAACGGCCTCCGTGCTCGCCCCCGACACCGCCACGACCCGGCCCGGGAACCCGGCGCGCGGCGTCCTGCTGGCGTTCCTGTCCTACCTCGCCTACTCGCTGAGCGACGCGTCGGTGAAGCTGCTGCACGGCGCGCTGCCGCCGTTCGAGGTGGTGTTCGCGGGCGCGGTGCTGGGGCTGGCGGCGGTGCCGATGGTCAAGCGGCCGGAGGAGCGCTGGAGCGACCTGCTGCGCAGCCGGAACCGGTTGATGTGGTGCCTGCGCGCCGTCGCCGCGGTGGCGGGCTCGGTGTTCTCGGTGATCGCCTTCACCCGGCTGTCGATGGCCGAGGCGATGGCGCTGCTGTTCCTGATGCCGGCCTTCGTCACCGTGCTGTCGGTGGCCTTCCTCAAGGAGGCGGTCGGCTGGCGGCGCTGGTCGGCGGTGCTGACCGGCTTTGCCGGCGTGCTGATCGTGCTGCGTCCCGGCATCGAGCCGTTCACGGTCGGCCACCTGTCGGCGATCCTGGGCGCGTTCGCCGCCGCGGTGACCATCGTCATCCTGCGCGGGCTCGGCCCCACGGAGAAGCGGATCTCGCTCTACGGCGCCGGCGTGGTCGGGCCGATCGTGGCCAGCCTCGTGATCGCCAGCCCGCATCTGGTGCTGCCCACGGCGCGCGAGCTCGGGTTCGTGCTGGGCTACGGCCTGCTGTCGGCGCTCGGCACCGCGCTGCTGCTGCTGGCCTCCGAGCATGCGCCGGCGAGCCAGGTGGCGCCGCCGCAGTACAGCCAGATGCTGTGGGCGGTGGCGCTCGACGCGCTGCTGTTCGGCATCGGCATCGACCTCTGGATGATCGCCGGATCGCTGGTGATCATCGGCTCGGGCCTGTTCACCTTCGAGCGCGAACGAATCCGCAAGCCGCGCTGGTGGAACCGCGCGCCCCTGATCACCCGGCAGTGACCGCGCGGCACCTCCTGTGCTCTGGTGGACACAGGGCGCGATAAACCGGAGGGCGGGGTGGATGGAGCTGCGTCCCGCGCACCCTGATGCCATCGACAGCGTTATATCCGCTCCGATAGAACGCGCCCGGGGCTGGGGGTGGACCATGACGCACAGACCGACGCGGCTCCTTGCCGGACTGCTAATCGTGGGCGTGCCCGCCGCGACCGCCCGCGCCGCAACCGATGCCGCCCAGCCCCCGGCCGCCGCCGCGTCCACCAGCACGCCGGCCGCCGCCGCACCAGCCGTCACGGCATCCGCGCCGACGTCGCCGGTGCCTGCCGGGCCCGGGACGCCCGGCGGCGGTCCCGACGAGACGATCACCGTGCGCGGCCAGGCACCGTACGCGTCGACCGCGCAGTTCCATGCCGGCAACGCGCAGCTGGGGCCGCTCGGCCAGACGCCGATCCTGACGGCGCCGGTGTCGGTCACGGTGCTGACGCAGGACTTCCTGGTCAACCAGCAGCTGCGCACGCTGAACGACGCGCTGCGCGCCCTGCCCTCGGTCGAGGTGCGCGACCAGCAGGGGCTGGAGGTGTCGCGCCCACAATCGCTCGGCTTCCAGGGCTCGATCACCGAGAACACGCGGCTCGACGGCCTTAACATCATCGGCACCACCGCGATCCCGGTCGAGAACCTCGACAGCATCCAGGTGCTGAACGGGCTCGGCGGCGCGCTGTTCGGACCGGAAACGCCGGCCGGGGTGTTCGACTATCGTCTCAAGCGTCCCACCGACACGCCGCTCGCCCGCCTGGTCGGCAGCTACGCGAGCGACGGGCTGTTCACCACCGAAGGCGACGTCGGCGGCCGCGTCGGCGCGAACGGCTGGCTCGGCTACCGGATCGACCTCGTGCATGGCGAGGGCGAAAGCTTCGTGGACGGCAGCTTCGCCGACCGCACGCTCGGCAGCGCCGATCTCGACATCCATCTGGACGCCAGCACGGTGATCGAGGTCGACGGCAGCCACTACGAGGACAGCGGCTACGGCCTGCCGGGCAGCATCGTCTATGACGGCGCCAGCACGAGCTCGACCAACAGGAGCACGATCCTGCCCTCGGCACCCGATCCGACGCAGCGCGGCCTCGGCCAGCCAGGGGCCGGCACCGATCTCATCACAGACACCGGGCTGGTGAAGATCATCCACGATTTCGGCAACGACTGGCATCTCGAGCTTGGCGGCCTGTACCAGGACGCGCAGCGCAACCTGTTCGGCATCACCAACACGCTCACCGACAACCGCGGCGACTACACGACGACCAAGAACTTCACCGCCGTCCCGCATTTCACCGACGGCAGCAACGAGGCCTCGCTCAACGGGCACGTGACGATCGCCGGCATGCGCAACGACCTGAGCCTCGGCACCAACGGCTTCATCAACGACCAGTACAACTACAGCAGCTCGATCGTGACCACGCTCGGCAAGTCGAACCTGGCCGACCCTGCGATCTTCGGCACCGTGCCGATCCCCTCGCACGGCCGGCAATACCTCGCGGGCGACCTGTTCCAGCAGTCGATCATCGAGGGCGACACGCTGCATTTCGACAAGCACTGGGCTATCCAGGCGGTGTTCAGCGAATCCTTCCTTCGCTCGGCCAGCTACAGCGCCAAGGACGCGGTGACCAGCACCGGCGACGCGAACGGCGCGTTCAGCCCGACGGTGAGCGGGATCTGGACTCCCACCTCGAAGGTCACCGCCTACTTCACCTATGCGAGCAGCGTCGAGGAAAGCGACCAGGCGCCCGCGACCGCGATCAACGCCAACGCCTTCCTCGCCCCGTACCACGACGAGATGTTCCAGGCCGGCGTCAAGTACGCGCCGGTCGCGAACCTCCTGCTGACCGCCGACGCGTTCCGCATGACGCGGCCCTACGCGACCACGCTCGCCGACAACGTGTTCCAGGTGATCGGCAATCAGCGCGACCAGGGGTTCGAGACCTTCGCGCAGGGAAACCTGCTGCCGTCGCTGAGCGTGCTCGGCGGCTTCACCTACATCGACGCCCGGCTGCTCGGCTCGGGCAATCCCGCGACCGAAGGCGGGATGATCGTCGGCGTTCCGCAGTGGAAGAGCGACGTGACGCTCGACTTCCATCCCGCCGTCCTGCACGGGCTCGCCTTCACCGGCAGCGTGCACTACGAGAGCGACCGCGCGGCGACCGACACCAACAATTCCTTCGCGCCGGAATACGCGACGCTGGATCTCGGCATCCGCTACGCCAGCCGCGTGCTGCACCATGCGGTGATCGCCAGGCTCGGCGCGATCAACGTGACCGACACGCACTATTATTCCTCGATCGCGGACGGCAACATCGTGGGCAGCCCGGGCGCCAACACCGCCTATCTCGGTGCGCCGCGCACGGTGCTGGCGAGCCTCGAGTTCGATCTCTAGGATCAAAACCAGTCAGGTTCACAGTCGACCCAAAGCCGACCCTCGCGGTCCTCCAACGAC
>CALMVN010000097.1:10491-10731 GCA_937873225.1 uncultured Acetobacteraceae bacterium | reverse complement strand
CTGCTGGACGGGGCGCCGCCGGCGCCGATGCTGGCGGGGCTGGCGATGGAGCTGGCGGTGACCCCGCTGCTGTGCGCGTGGCAGTCGCGGGTCGCCGCCGGCCGACGGTGAGGCGACGCCGGGCCGCCAGGGCCTGAGCCGCCGGGCGGATCAGCCGGCCGGCATTAGCGTTGTCTTCATCGGCCGGGGCGATGATGGCGCCGCCACCGCAACGACCGTTCCATGACAGAAACCGAGCTC
>CALMVN010000097.1:0-10481 GCA_937873225.1 uncultured Acetobacteraceae bacterium | reverse complement strand
TCCACTTCCTGGGCGGCGACAGCTATCCGGCGGACCGCCACGTCGAGGAGGCCGTCTTCCGTCGGCTCCGTCACGATGCGGGCATCTTCGTGTCGCAGGCCGACATCGATCCGGCGCACGGCGTTTCCGGCGCGGTCCGGCCGGTCGAGGAGCGGGTGGACCTCCTGTTGCGCCGGCTGCGCGGGCGCGGGCGCCATGGCCGGACGGTGCTGATCGGGCGGTCGTCCGGCTGCCGGGTGGCGACGCTTTGCGCGGAACAGGCGCTTGTCGATGCCGTCATCTGCTTCTCCTACCCGTTCCGCCGCCCGGGCCGGCCGCTCGAGCCGTGCCGGTTCGCGCACCTGGCCGAGCTCCGGACGCCGACGCTGATGATCCAGGGACGACAGGACGAGTATGGAGGCGGCGAGGTCGCCTCGACCTATTGCCTGTCGGAACATGTCGCCTTGCAGCTGATCTCCGGCGTGCGGCACGACTTCGTCGTGACCGACCGGCAGTGGGATCGTCTGGCCGGGCAGCTCGGACGCTTCATACGCAGCCAGTGCGAGGCGGCGGCCACGCCGTTGTTCGACGAGGCGTACTACCTCCAAACCTATCGGGACGTGGCGGACGCCGTCCGGGCCCGTGCGTTCCGCTCCGGTGCCCACCACTACCGGGAGCAGGGGCGGCCGGAGGGCAGGCGGCCGCGATGCGGTTCCGCCCTTCTGGATGACGGAACGGCCTGGCCGCCGAACTTCGCGGCCCCCGGTTCCGGCGTCGGGCCCGGGCGCATGGCCGGCAGCTGACGGTGGCCGTGGGCGCATCGACCAAGCGGCCACCGGACCTCATGGCGTCCACGATCCCCCCTGGTCACCCGGCGGTCGACCAGCCGAGAGAGGCTGCGGGACCTGCGTGGCAGCGGCGGCCGAGGCCGCGTCGGTTGCCGCTGGTTCAGCCGGAACCGGCCCGACGTTTCATCCCCTTGTCGGGGCGGGACGCGGACCGCGGGCTCAGGCCGATGCGGCTTCCCCCGACGGGTCAGGGCCTAGTCCGGCTGCACCGGCGGCGCGTAGGCCGAGCCGTCCTCTGCACGCGCGGGATGCAGGAGGTAGTGGGGGTGCGCCGGCCTGGCGATCACCGCGAACTCGCGCGCCAGCCGGTGCAGGCCCTCGCGGAGCTGCGGCCCGCTCACCGCGAGGCCGTGGCCGGACAGCAGCAGGTCCGGCTCCAGGGCGGCCAGCGTCATGGCGGAATGGTGCGCCGCCGCCCAGTCCTGGGTGTAGTACATCGGCGGACCGTGCAGCTCGGTGCGCGCGGCCAGCACCGCATAGGCGGACTCCTGGGCGGTGGTGATGACCGCGTCGGCCGCGAGCAGGGTGCGGTCGGACTCGCGCCACAGCGACACGTGCCCGACGGAATGGCCGGGCGTGTGGATCCAGCGCCAGCCGTCCAGGTGCGGCAGGGTGTTGTCGGCGGCCAGCGCCTGCAGCCGGCTGCCGAGCGACACCGGGCCGCGCGGGTAGAGCGGCGAAACGCGCGACATCAGGCCGCCGCCGACCGTCGGGTCCGGCGGCGGGTAGGACGCGCTGCCGTCGAGATAGGGATGCTCCAGGCGGTGCGCATAGACCGGCGCGTCCCAGCGCTCGGCCAGCGCCAGGGCGGCGCCGACGTGGTCGAAATGCCCGTGCGTCAGCACGATGGCGGCCGGGCGCGACACGCCGAAGCGGTGCACCGCGGCGGCCTGGATCTCGGTTTCCGAGTCCGGCAGGCCGGCGTCGACCAGCACCCAGCCGCGGTCCGGAGCGCCGGCGGGACCGAGAAAGGCGACGTTGACCAGGGTGAGGCGGCGATAGGCGAGGTCGGGCCGCAGCTCGATCACGCCGCTGCCGGTGTCGGTGCCGGTCACGCTGTCCGCATCGAGCGGGATCTGCTGGGCCATCGGGCGCTCCATGGGCGGGGGGCCGCCGTGCGGGAGAAGGGGTGGATCCCACACGCGACGCGGGGACGGGGGTTCCCGTTCCGGCATCCCGGGACGGGTCAGGGTTCGAGCGCGATTCGGCGGATCTCGAACCCGCGCAGGCGGGTGTCGGCGTCGAGCTGGTGCGGCACCGGCATGGCCGCGTCCAGCGCGAGCGTCACGTCCAGCGGCTGCGGGGCGGCGGCCGGCGGACAAGTCAGCGCCAGCACCAGATGGCGTATCCCGGCGCCGGGGATCGTCACCTGCCGGTCCAGGCAGCCGGGCGCCGACACGTGCAGGTGACGCGGCCCGGCGCGGGGGGGAAACAGCTCGGACCAGAAGGCGGCGTCCAGCACCAGGCGGCTCTGGCCGCCGCGCGCCAGCAGGACGTGGCTGCGCGGCTGGACCCAGGCCCAGCCGCCGGCCGAGGGATACCAGCCGCCGCCATGCGCCACCGGATCGACCGCGGCGTCGAAGCGGTCGGTCAGCGGCCCCACGCGCGCGGGCCGCTCGGGATCCACCGACAGGATCCGGTAGACGGCGGCCTCCGGGGTGTCGAGCAGCGGCACGAGGGTGGCCACCGTTTCGACCTGCAGCAGGTCGCTGCCGCCGATCACGCGCAGGGGGCGGTCCACCAGGAGGAACTTGTGCGGCAGGGCGTTGATCCGCTGCGTCGTCCAGCGGTCGAGGTTCATCACCGTCCGGCCGGAAAGCAGGGACAGCACCGGCGCCTGCCACCAGCCGACGCCGAAGAACACGGAGTCCGGCGGCAGGCTGCGCATCAGGGCTACGGCGCGACGGACCTGCGCGTCCGCGGCGGCCGGGTCCTGGTTCCGCAGGACGCGCAGGCCGGTCCCGAGCAGCCCCAGCTGCGGCACCAGCAGCAGCGCCGCCAGCAGCGCCGGCGGCCGGGTGAGGCGGCCAGGCAGCAGGGTGGCGACCAGGCAGGTCTGCAGCAGCAGGGCGGGCAGGATGCGTCGCAGCCAGGCCATGCCGGTCGGCGACAGCAGCAGCCACCAGCCGACGGTGGACAGGGTGGACAGGAGAAGCGCCGACATCACCAACCGAGTCGCGGGAAGCGCCGGACGACGCAGCCGGCAGGACGCCGCGATGCCGGGCAGGACCAGCCAGCACGCCAGAAGCGGCACCGGGATGCCGACCTGTCCGGACAGGATGCGGAGATGGGTGTCCAGCCTGGCCAGCAGCGGGCCCGGCCGCAGCGCGGCGTCGGTGCTGCCGGACTGCAGGGCGACCTGGCCGAGCTGGAGCTGCCACCACAGCTGCCACGCGCCGACGCTGCCGAGGGCGTACAGGCGGAACAGCTCCCAGCCGGCGAGCGGCGCGGCGAACCCGGCGGCGAAGGCGGCGACGCTGCGCAGCCGTCGGCCCGGCGGTGCTGCGGCGGCGGCGCAGGCCGATCCGGCGGGGACGACCGGGATCAACGCTGCGGTCTTGGTCAGCACCGCGATGCCGAACAGCAGACCGGACAGGGCGAAAAGCCGGACGGGAGGGCGTGGATGCCCGGCCGCCCGGGCGGCGGCCAGGAGGGCTCCCAGGATCCAGCACAGCATCGGGATCTCGCCGTAGCCGTTGGCACCGTACTCGACGGTGCCGGGCATCGCGAGGCAGGCGGCGGCGGCAGAAGCGGCGAGCCAGACCGGCAGACCGGCCCGACGAAGCAGGGCGGGGACGAGAACCGCGAACGCCAGCAGGTAGAGGAGGCCGACAGCCTGCGCGGACACCCGGCTGATCCCGAACACCCGGAACACGAGGGCGGCGGGCAGGATGAAGGGGCCGTCGGTCTGGGCCGGAAAGGCGAAGAAGCTGTCGTAGCGGAAGCCGTAGCCTTGGCCGCCGGCCAGGCTCCGCGCCACGTTGAGGTTCATCGCCCCGTCGAACGAGGGAAGGGAGCGGACGGCGCGCCACGCCAGAAGCGCCGTCATCGCGAGCAACGCCGCGACCGCGAGCGCCGTGGCGACGGCGGCCAGGCCCGGCACCGTTGCGGCGGGCGGGCCGGGGGACCGGGAGCGGCGCCGCACGCCCGGTCCCGGCCTTCCGGTGCGGCTCAGATCTCGGTGATGGCGCTCACGATCTTGGTCACCAGGCCGTAGGCGATCGCCTCCTCGGCGCTCATCCAGTAGTTGCGGTCGGTGTCCTTGGCGACCTTCTCGTAGGTCTGGCCGGTCTCGCGGGCGAACAAACGGTTGAGCCGTTCGCGCATCTTGATGATCTCGCGCGCCTCGATGTCGATGTCGGTGGCGGGGCCGCGCACGCCGCCCATCGGCTGGTGCAGCAGGAAGCGCGTGGCCGGCAGGCAGTAGCGGCGCTCCTTGTGGCCGGCGGCGAAGATCAGCGCGCCGGCGCTGGCCACCCAGCCGGTGCCGATCAACCGCACCGGCGCCACCGCGTCCACGAAGCGGATCATGTCGTGGATGGTGTCGCCGCTCTCGACGTGGCCGCCGGGCGAGTTGACGTAGACGTCGATCGGCTTGTCGGACGCGCCGGCGAGCGCCAGCAGCCGGCCGGTGACGTCGCGCGCCACCTTGTCGTTGATCGCGCCGAAGATCAGCACCTTGCGCTGGTCGAACAGGCGCTTCTCGAGCTCGTTGATCGGCGAGCTCAGGGTCTTGTTGTCGCCGGGTTCGGAGGGCTGCGGACCATCGGGCTCCGGCACCTCGGGCGACTCGGGGTCGGGGTCTTCGTCATCCATCCGGATACGGTCGTTCGGCGGCATGCCGGTCATCAGGCTCTCCCAGGGTCCGGGGTAAGGGGACCAATGCGCGCATCCTGCAACCGGGGGGCCGCAAAGCCAAGCGGGCGGCGGTCGCATGGACGTCCAACCGCCCATGTGGGGTTTGGCCGGCCATGGAGAAGGGAGGATCCGGCCGAGGCCGCGCGTCCCGAGGAGGGGGTTCCGGCATCGCGGACTGCATTCCTAATTGAGATGGCCGCTGAAGCAACTTATAAGAGTGCAGGCGGTAGATATGCATCCCGGGGTGTAGAACCCGTCGTCATGCCTTACCAGAACGAGGTCGTTTCTGTCCTTGTACCTATTAGCGATAGTTTAACCGTTTTCCGGCACAGACCGGTTCCGGATGCGTGGAAGGTTTTCCGATGGTTCCGTTTCTTCGTCCCAGGCCTCCCAGCCTTCGCGATCTCGGCGACGAACTCGGCAGCATCGAGCGGTCCGGGATCTTCACCAACTACGGGCCGGTGAACACCCGGTTCGAGACCGCGCTGCAGGACGGCCTGTTCGCTGACGGCGGCGCCTGCGTGACCGTTTGCAACGCAACCATCGGCCTGATGATGGCGATCCGCGCGGTGGTGGAGCGTGCCGATGCCGGTCGCGCCCTGCAGCCGGACCGGTCGACCCGACGCTACGCCCTGATGCCGTCCTTCACCTTCGCCGCCGCGGCCATGGCCGCGGACTGGGCCGGGCTCACGCCCTTGTTCTGCGACATCGACGAGCACGACTGGGCGTCGTCGGCCGAGGCGGAGGACGCCATGATCGGGCGGCACGGCGAGAACATCGCCGTGATCGTGCCGTACGCCACGTTCGGCAACTGCATCGACCTCGACCGCTACGAGCGGCTGAGCGCGCGCACCGGCATCCCGGTGGTGATCGACGCCGCCGCCTCGCTCGGCAGCCTGGACGGGTTCGGCCGCGCCTTCGCCGCCGGCTGCACGCTGCCGGTGGTGTTCTCCATGCACGCGACCAAGACGTTCAGCACCGGCGAAGGCGGCGTGATCCATTCCACCGACCTGGAGCTGATCCGCACCCTGCGCATCATGGGCAATTTCGGCTTCGGCATCCCCCGGTCGGCGACGATCCCGGGCCTCAACTCCAAGCTCAGCGAGGTCGGGGCGCTGCTGGCGCTCTCGCGTCTGCGCGACTTCGAGGCCGTGGTCGCGCACCGGGACAACCTGGCGCGGCTTTATCGGGCCCTGCTCCCGGACCTGGTGTTCCAGGAGATACGCGGGACCCGCTGCGCCTACCAGTTCATGCCGGTGCTCCTGCCTGCGCGGTTCGACGGCAGGCGGGACGAGGTGATCGCGGAACTGCTCGCGCGCGGCGTCGGCGCCGCCGCCTATTTCGCCCCGCACGTGGCCGAGCAACCCTTCTTCCTGGCCCGCGGCGTCGCCGGCGACCTGTCCGTGACCGAGCGCATCTCGCGACGCGTGCTGTCGCTTCCGCTCTGGGACGAGATGACGGACGGGATCGTCGCCACCGTCTGCGACGCGCTGCTGGCCGTCTGCCGCAGGGACCGGCCGGCGGAGGAGCCGGTCGCGGCGCGCCTGCCTCCGCCGGGCGGCGTCGCCGGCTGGTCCGGCCAGGTTCCGGCGTCGTGAGGACCGGCTCGCGGATCGACAGCCTCCAGACCGGCGTCCTGGTGGTCGGCGGCGGCCCGGCCGGGCTGGCGCCGCTGGTCGCCGCGTCCCGGGATGGCGGGCTCGACAGGCTCCTGTCGGAGGGGCTGGTGGTGGCGGAGCGGGACCAGACGGTCGGCGCCGGCCGGATCGGCCGCTACCTGATCAACTCCGACAGCTCTGCGGACACCTTCCTGTCCTGCGTCGCCGGTCATCCGGATCCCGTGCTGGCACGCCTGGTCGACCATCCCGCCGCACGGGCGATCGCCGCCCATGGCCGCGACGCCGTGCCGCTGCCCCTGGTCGGGAGGTTCCTGGCCGCGCTGGGCGAGGCCCTGGCCGGCATCATCCGGAACGCTCCGCAGGGGCGCGTCATGACCGGCCGGCAGGCGCTCTGGACGCGTCGCACGGCCTCGGGCGGCTGGTCGACGCGTCTGCGCTGCGTGTCGACCGGGGAGGAGGTCGACATCCTGTCGCGCGTCGTGCTGCTGGCGACGGGGGCGGATCAGCCCGTCACACGGCTGGAGCAGGAAGCGGTCGCCGGGCGGCGCCTGCTGCCGGGCTGCGCGGACAGGCTCATGCAGTCCGACCGGGTGCTGACGGCGGAAGGCCAGGCCGAGGTGGGCGAGCGCCTGGCGGCGCTGCGGCATCCGCGCCTGGTGGTGATCGGCGGCTCGACCAGTGCGGTGTCCTGCGTGCGGGTGCTGCTCGGAGCGCTGGGCGACCGACCCGGGCAGGGCGCCGTCACCCTGATGCATCGACACGCGCTGCCTGTGTTCTATCGGTCCGTCCAGGCCGCGCGGGACGACGGCTACGACGCCTTCGGGCCAGACGACGTCTGCCCGGTGAGCGGCTTCGTGTTCCGCTTCGGCGGCCTCCGCTTCGACTCGCGCACCCTGGTGCGCCGGGCGCTCGGCATCGGCGACGCCGTGCCGGATCCGCGGCTCCGGCTGCACCGCCTGCACGACGCGCCGGACGCCGGCGCGGTTCTCGACCGGGCCGACCTCATCGTGTCGGCCGTGGGCTACCGGCCGCGCGGGCTTCCGGTGCTCGACCTCGGTGGCCGTACGGTCGGCCTTAGCGCGCACCAGCCGGGCGGCACTCTGGTCGGGCCGCGATGCGGCGTGCTGGACGAGCGGGGCCGGGAGATCGCCGGGCTACTCGGGATCGGGCTTGCCGCCGGCTTCCGCCCGGGCGGGGCGATGGGCGGCGAGCCCTCGTTCGCCGGTCAGGTCAACGGGCTGTGGCTGTGGCAGAACGACGTGGGCGCCCTGGTGGTGCGGCGCATGTTCGAACGGCTCGATGAGACGCGCTGCCCGTCGCAGCCTCGTCCTGCAACGGATCTGCCGCTCCCGCCCTGGCCACGCCACGACGCCCCGACCGCTTCCTGCCCGTGTTCCGCCTGACCAACCGGGACAAGGGATCGGCAGGAACGGCCATGATGCTTCCCGTCCCCGCTTCCGCCCCGCCGCCCGATGATCCGGCCGCGGATCCGTCGGCGCTCTACAGCGCCGTCGCAGGCGGCTACGACGACAGCTACGCGCGTCCGTCCCACAGGCGGATCTACGACCGGCTGGCATGGGAGCACGCGTCGGCGATCACGCTGCGCGCCGGCGCCCACGTGGTCGATGCCGGTTGCGGCACCGGGCGATGGGTGTCGCGCTGGCTGGACCGGGGATGCCGCGTCACCGGCATCGAGCAGGCGCCGGGCATGATCGAGCGGCTCGACGCGCGTCGCCTCGGTCCCGGCTTCACGCTCCTGGAATGCGCCATGGAGGATGCGCCGGTCGTGGCGGGAAGCGCCGACCTCGTGCTGGCGATGGGCTCGGTGCAGTACTGCGCCGACCCGGCGGCGATGATCCGGCGCTTCGCGTCGTGGGCCAGGCCGGGTGGCACGGTGTGCGTCTACGTCGACTCGCTGCTGTCGCTGGTCCTGGAGCTGATCCGTGCCGGTCGGGACGAGGAAGCGCAGGAACGGCTGCACACCCGGCGCGGCGTGTTCCGCCAGGGCGACCTGTCGGCGTCGCTTGCATTGTACGACCGGCGAACGCTCGAGGCGCAGTTCCTCGAGGCGGGCCTCCTGGACGTGCGCTGCCACGGCCTGGCGGTGGGGGCCTCCGCCATCGGTCGCGCGGCCTGCACGCGGGCCATGGAAGCCGACGAGGCGGCGACGATGGCCACGGAACGGAGGTGGTCGGCCGATCCGGCCATGGCGGATGCCGGGACGCACATCCTGGCCATGGGCACCAGGAGGATGCGGCAGCCATGACCCCTCGCTACGTGGCGGCGTTCCGCGCCTATGAGTGGACCGGGGACATCGCCCTGCTGGCGCAGCGCTACTTCGACAACTGTCCCGGCGCGCGCCACGTCGTCCTGCTGAACGAGGCGAACGGCCCGATCGATGTCGGCCGCTACGAGAAGGTGTCGCACGGGGACGATTTTTCCGCGCTCGGCCTGCCGGAACGGCCGGCGGGCCGGTCGCTGTGGTTCAACGCCGACTATTCCTACACCTTTCTGCGACGGGCGCTGCCGGACTACGACCACTACGTCATCTCCGAGTCGGACGTGGCGGTGAACCTGTCCCTGGAGCGCATGGCGCGCTACGCGGCGGAGCACGAGGTCGACGCGATCCTGCACCAGCTGCAACCGGCCGGCCCGGACTGGCACTGGTACGGGGAGGCGCTCGCGCAGGACGACCCGTGGATGGCCTACGTGTTCATCTGCGTGTTCTCCGGCCGCGCGCTCGACGCCATGCTGGAAGCGCGACAGGCGCTGGCCCGGGCGGTGGAGGCGGGCACGGTCGACCGCTGGCCGATCGTCGAGTCCTTCATCCCCACCGTGCTGCGCGCCCGCGGGATGCGGTTCGCCGAGGTGGGCTTGTTCGCCGAGGTGGAGGACCTGGTCTACCGCCCGACCAAGTCGCTGCGCGACCCGCGCGCGCACCGCCCGGGAACCCTGGTGCATCCGGTGCTGGGCCGGCCCGGCTTCGCGCGCAGCCTGCTGTCCGGCCACCCGCCCGGGGACTATTTCCGCAACGGAAGCGTGCTGCGGCAGGCACTCGCCGCCGAGCCGCTCGCGGACGTGGCGCCGACGCTGGCCGACGCCTTTGCCCGCATCGGCGACCATCTCGGCCTGGCGATGCTGCACGACGAGATGCGCCGGCAGGACCTTCCGGTGCCGTGCGGCCCGGACCTCGCCTTCTGCAAGCCGGCGATCTCCAGCTCGGTCAGCCCGTGGTCGCACAACCAGGATCCGCGCCTGGATGCCAACGGCGCCAACGGGCATTCCCTGCACGAGGAGTACGGGTTCCACACCGGCCACGAGGTGGGAGCCTGGTGGATGGTCGACCTTCTGCAGGATTGCGCGGTCGACGGGATCGCCATCGTCAACCGGGCGGGCTTCACCGAGCGGTTCCGGCGCTTCGCCATCGACAGCTCGCCGGACGGGATCAGCTGGAGCACGCGGTTCGCCAAGCTCGACGACCAGGAGGTGTCGAGCGAGGTCGAGCGGCCATGGAGCGTGTCGTTCGATCCGCCGCTCGTCGCGCGGCACGTCCGCGTGCGCAGGCTGGGACCTGCCGGCCCGCTCCACCTGCGTCGCGTCCGGATCCTCGGGCGCGTGCTTGATCGTGCCGAGCCCGTCCGGGTGCGCGCCGACGCGCGCGAGCTGGCCTGATCCGGCGCGCTTCTCCCGACCGCCTGCCGGGGGTAACACTGCAGCCGGACGGGCGACGGCGCACCGGCCGGCCTCCGTCGCCGGCCACGGATGGGGTTGGGAATGAAAGCAGGGAGCAGCGCGTGGGTCCGGAGCGTCGGGTGCTGCCCGTTGCTGCTCGCGCTGCTGGCCGGGTGCGCGCATCGCGATCCGGTGGACACGCCGGTGGCCTGGTGGCACCAGCTCGAAGGCGGCGCGATCGCGCAGCAGCGTCCGCCGCCCCCCGGCGTCGACGATCCTTATCCCGCCATCGGCACCACGCCGGCCGCGGCGCCCAAGGTGGCGTCGGCCGAGCTGCGCCGTTCGGTGACGGAGCAGCTGGTCGAGCAGCGCAACCTGTCCGTGCGGCTGGACGCGCACGACCCGCTGCCGCCGCCGGTCGCGGCTCCTCCTGCCAAGGCCGCGAAGCCGGTGCCGGCCACGCCCAACGCGTCCCAGTCGTCGGCCACCCTGGACGCTGCCGACG
>CALMVN010000096.1 GCA_937873225.1 uncultured Acetobacteraceae bacterium | reverse complement strand
CTTTGGCGGAGGGGATGGGATTCGAACCCACGGTACACCTTTACAGTGTACAACGGTTTAGCAAACCGCCGCCTTCAGCCACTCGGCCACCCCTCCGCCGAAGAGCGTGCTCATCACACGGCGTTTGCACCGCCGGTTCTAGGGTGTCCCGGGAAGCCCGTCAATCAGGCCCCAGGGGCCAGGCGCCGTTGCAGAGCCTCGTTGACCAGGGCCGGGTTGCCCTTGCCGGCCATGGCCTTCATCACCTGGCCGACGAAGAAGCCGAACAGCTTGTCCTTGCCCGAGCGATACTCCGCCAGTTTGTCGGCGTGCGCGGCCAGCACGGTGTCGATCGCGCTGTCGATCGCGCCCACGTCGACCACCTGGCGCAGACCCTTGCGCTCGACGATGGCAGACGCTCCCTCCCCCGTCTCGACCATGGCCTCGAACACCTCCTTGGCGATCTTGCCGTTGATGGTGCGGTCGGCCATCAGGTCGAGCAGGCCGCCGAGCGCCTCGGCGGTGACGGGGCTGTCGGCGATCGTGCGGCCGGTGCGGTTCAGCGCGGCGAACAGCTCGCCGATCACCCAGTTGGAGGCGAGGCGCGCGTCGCGACCGGCGGCTACGGTCTCGAAGAACTGGGCGGTGTCGCGCTCGGCGACCAGAACGGCGGCGTCGTAGGCGGGGATGCCGTACTGGGACACGAAGCGGAGGCGCTTGGCGTCGGGAAGCTCAGGCAAGGCGGCCTTGAGCGCAGCGACCCAATCCTCGTCCAGCACCAGCGGCAGCAGGTCCGGGTCGGGGAAGTAGCGGTAGTCGTGCGCGTCCTCCTTGGTGCGCAGCGAGCGTGTCTCGCCGCGCTGCGGGTCGAACAGGCGGGTTTCCTGGTCCACCGTGCCGCCGGCCTCCCAGATCGCGACCTGTCGGCGGGCCTCGACCTCGACGGCCTGCATCACGTAGCGGATCGAGTTGACGTTCTTGATCTCGCAGCGGGTGCGGAACGGCTCGCCGTGGCGTCGCACCGACACGTTGACGTCGGCACGCATGGAGCCCTCCTCCATGTTGCCGTCGCAGGTGCCGAGATAGCGCAGGATGGTGCGCAGCTTGCGCAGGTATGCGCCCGCCTCCTCGGGACTGCGCAGGTCGGGCTCGCTGACGATCTCCATCAGCGCGACGCCGGAGCGGTTGAGGTCGATGAAGGAGCGCGTCGGATCCTGGTCGTGCAGCGACTTGCCGGCGTCCTGCTCCAGGTGGAGGCGGGTGATGCCGATGTCACGCCGGGTGCCGTCGCCGAGCTCGATCTCGATGCGGCCGGCGCCGACGATCGGGTGGGTGAACTGGCTGATCTGGTAGCCGGCGGGAAGGTCGGCATAGAAGTAGTTCTTGCGGTCGAAGCGGCTGACGAGGTTGACGTGCGCGTCGAGGCCGAGGCCGGTGCGGACCGCCTGGGCGACGCAGAACTCGTTCGGCACCGGCAGCATGCCCGGGAAGGCGGCATCGACCAGGCTGACCTGGCTGTTGGGCTCGCCGCCATAGGTGGCGGAGGCGCCGGAGAACAGCTTGGCCTGGCTGATGACCTGGGCGTGCACCTCGAGCCCGATCACCAGCTCCCAGGGGCCGGTGGCGCCGTCAACCGTGTAGCTCACGAGGCCGCTCCGGCACGGATGGAAGGCCGGTAGGAAAAGGCGGCGGCCTGTTCCAGCGCAGTCCCCAGCGCGAACAGCCCTTCCTCGTCGAACGGGCGGCCAAGGAGCTGCAGGCCGAGGGGGAGGCCGTCACGGTCCAGGCCGGCGGGGACCGAGATGCCGGGGATGCCGGCCATGCTCGCCGGCACGGTGAACACGTCGTTGAGATACATGGTGACGGGATCGGTCATCTTCTCGCCCTGGGCGAAGGCGGCGGAGGGAGCGGTCGGAGTCAGCAACGCGTCCACGTGCGCAAAGGCATCGGTGAAGTCGCGCAGGATCAGGCTGCGCACCTTCTGCGCCCGCAGGTAGTAGGCATCGTAGTAGCCGGCGGACAGCACGTAGGTGCCGATCAGGATGCGCCGCTTGACCTCCGTGCCGAAGCCGGCGGCGCGGGAGCGTTCGTAGAGCTGGTCCAGGGCGTCGGCCTCGACGCGCTCGCCGAAGCGGATGCCGTCGTAGCGGGCGAGGTTGGAGGAGCACTCGGCGGGGGCGACGATGTAGTAGGTGGCGAGGCCGTACTTCGTGTGCGGCAGCGACACGTCGACGATCGTGCAGCCGGCGTCGCGCAGCCAGGCGATGCCCTGCTGCCAGATCGCCTCGATCTCCGCGGACATGCCGGGCAGGCGGTACTCGGCCGGGATGCCGATGCGCAGGCCCTTCGGGCTGCGTCGGCAGGCGGCACGGTAGTCGGGCACGGCGCGGTCGACGCTGGTGCTGTCCTTGGGGTCGTAGCCGGCCATGGAGCCGAGCAGGCGGGCGCAGTCCTCCACCGTGCGGGCCATGGGACCTGCCTGGTCGAGGGAGCTGGCAAAGGCGACCACGCCCCAGCGGCTGCAACGGCCATAGGTGGGCTTGAGGCCGGTGATGCCGCAGAAGGCGGCGGGCTGACGGATCGAGCCGCCGGTGTCGGTGCCGGTGGCGCCCAGTGCCAGGCGGGCGGCAACCGCGGCAGCGGAACCGCCGGAGGAGCCGCCGGGGACCAGGAGGGCGGACGGGTCGTCGCGCCGGGTCCAGGGGTTGAGCACGGGGCCAAAGGCGGAGGTCATGTTGGACGAGCCCATGGCGAACTCGTCCAGGTTGGTCTTGCCGAGGCACACCGCGCCGTCGCGCCTGAGCTGGGCGGTGACGGTGCTCTCGTAGGGGGGCACGAAGTTGGCAAGGATGCGGCTCGCGGCGGTGGTGCGCACGCCCTCGGTGCAGAACAGGTCCTTGATCGCCACCGGCGCTCCGGCGAGCGGGCCGGCGGTGCCCCCTGCCCGCGCGTCGTCGGCGGCGCGCGCCTGGTCGAGGGCGCGGTCGGCGGTCACGGTGATGAAGGCGTTGAGGCGAGGGTTGAGCTGCTCCACCGCGTCGAGATGCGCCCGCGTCAGCTCGACGGCGGAAAAGGTGCGTCGATCGAGGCCGTCCAGCGCTTCGGCCAGGGAAAGGTCGGTGAGCATCACTCCACCACCTTGGGCACCGCATAGAACCGGCCGGCGCGGTCCGGGGCGTTGGACAGCACGGCGTCGGCCTTGTCGCCGTCGGTGACCAGGTCGGGACGGAGGCGCAGCGCCGCCTGCCCCACGCCGGCGATCGGCTCCACGCCCTCGACGTCCAGCTCGCCCAGCTGCTCGATCCAGCCGAGGATGGCGTTCAGCTCGCCCTGCAGGCGCGCGATCTCGGTGTCGTCGACGCCCAGGCGCGCCAGCCTGGCGATGCGACGGACGGTCGCGGGTTCAAGCGCCATGCAGCGAAGCCTTCGATGGTTGCCGGGAACGGTCGCGCCGAGGTGGAACCGTGCGACAAAACGACGCTCGTCCGGCCTGGACCCTGGCAGCGCGGGTGCGACCGGACCATAACCGCTCCCCATGGCGCTGTTCAACATGCCGCAGCTGCGGGCTGCGTTGCCGCCGGGATCGCGGCTGCTGGGGTTCGACCTCGGCACGCGCACGATCGGGCTGGCGCTGTCGGACGTGTCGCTGATGCTGGCCTCGCCCTATGCGACGCTCAAGCGTGGCAGGATGGCGGCGACGGCGGCGGAGATCGCGGCGATCGTCGCGCGCGAGGGCGTGGGCGGGCTGGTAGGCGGGCTGCCGTTGTCGCTGGACGGCAGCTTCGGGCCAGCGGCGCAGGCGGCACGGGACTGGATGCGCAGCCTGTCGGAGATGACCGCCCTGCCGGCGGCGCTGTGGGACGAGCGGCTGTCGTCGAGCGCGGTGAACCGGATGCTGATCGGCGACCTGGACATGACCAGGCAGCGGCGCGCGGCGGTGGTGGACAAGCTGGCGGCGGCATACATCCTGCAGGCAGCGCTCGATGCCAGCAGGAGCCCGTCGGCATGAGCGGGCCGGGGCTTCGGGAGCGGCTGCGGAACGAGACGCGCGGGGCGCACGACGCACTCGACCGGGCGCTGGACCTGCTGGGAGCGCCGCTCGGCCTTCCTCAATACCGCTGCCTGCTCGGGCGCTTCCACGGCTTCCACCGCGCGCTCGAGCCGGCGCTGGCGGCGCAGCTGGATCCGGCGCTGCTCCGGGGCCGGGCCAAGCTTCCGGCGCTGGAGCATGACCTCCGGGCATGCGGGATGCAGCCGGAGGAGGTGGCAGAGCTGCCGGTGCTCGCGCTGCCGTTGATCCAGGGTCGGGCGGAGGCGATGGGTGCGTTCTACGTCGCGGAGGGAAGCACGCTGGGAGGACGGCTGATCAGCCGCCACCTGCGCGGCAACGCGGCGCTGCCGGCGGACGCGCACCGGTACTTCAACGTCTACGGGGAGCAAACGGGGGAGCGCTGGCGCGACGCGTGCGCGGCGCTGAACGCGTCGGCGACCGATGGGGAGGGCAATCGCACCGTCCGCACGGCCGGCGCCGTGTTCGAGGCGCTGCTCGGCTGGCTGTCGCCGGCGGCCTGGACACACTGCGAGGAACGGATGGTGGGCGCGACAGGGATTGAACCTGTGACCCCTACCATGTCAAGGTAGTGCTACTACCGCTGAGCTACGCGCCCATCCGTCGGGGCGTTTTCTACAAGCGCCCGGATGGTTCCGCAAGCGTCGCCGGTCTCGTTTCTCGCCACCGGCCGCGGCGCGTGCGCCGGATGACAAGGCCGGGCATGCGCGCCAGAATGCGGCCATGACCAGGCAGGGCCAGCCGCAGACCGCCGATGCGCTCGCCGATCATCCGTTCCGGGTCATCCGGCCAGCCGGCCGGAACGGACCGGTGCTGGTGGCCTCGCCCCATTCCGGACGCATCTACCCGCGCGCCTTCCTGGCCGCGTCCAGGCTGGACCCCCACACCTTGCGTCGCAGCGAGGACTGCTTCGTCGACGAGCTGTTTTCCGGTGCCCCCTCCTGCGGTCTGCCGCTGCTGGCGGCGGATTTCCCGCGCGCCTATTGCGACGTGAACCGGGAGCCGTGGGAGCTCGACCCGGCTATGTTCTCCGACAAGCTGCCGCCCTGGTGCAACACGCGCACGCCGCGGATCAATGCCGGGTTCGGCACGATCGCCCGCCTCGTGGCCTCGGGCCAGCCGATCTATGCGGAGAAGCTGGTGTTCGCCGAGGCGGAAGCGCGCATCCGGTCCTGCTGGCAGCCGTACCACGACGCCCTGTCCGCGTTGATCGCGGAAACGCGGAGCGCCTTCGACCGCTGCATCCTGCTCGACTGCCATTCCATGCCGACGGAGGAGCCGGCTCCGGGTGCCAGGCACGATCCGGATTTCGTGCTGGGCGACGCGCACGGCACCTCCTGCGACCCGGTGCTGTCCGAGGTGGCGCACCGGTTCCTGGAGGCGGCGGGATACCGGGTGCGCCGCAACGATCCCTATGCCGGCGGCTACGTCACCCGCCATTACGGCCGGCCGCGGCAGGGCGTCCACGTGCTGCAGATCGAGGTCAGCCGGAGCCTCTACCTGGACCAGGCGCGCTATCTCAAGCTTGCCCGCTTCGACGGGCTGCGCGACCTGATGTCGGCGCTGCTGCGTGCGTTGTCCGGGGCAATGCCGCAGCCGGCCTGAACACGGGGTCAAAAAAAAGGCGGTGCCGAAGCACCGCCAAGTTTAGGGAGGAAACGTCCAAGAAGCGGCGCGCCAAGGCAGCGCCGCCACCTCCCATATAGCGACGCGGAACCTGCCGGTCAACATGTTTTTGCGTCGCACAATGCGAACCGTTCGCATCGAGCGTCTTAACGATCGGGGAAGGTTTCAAGGCCTAGTGTCGCGGCCATGGCGTGTCCCGGTATCCTGCGGTTCCTCCTCGCGAGCCTGCTGTTCATCGCCTGCGCGGTTCCTGCCCATGCGCAGACGCCGTCCGAGGCAGGGATCCTGTGCCAGGATGCCACCGCGGCCGCGGAAAACAGCACCGGCGTGCCGAACCAGCTTCTCGGCGCGATCAGCCGGGTCGAGACCGGGCGCTACGACCCGGGCGCCGGGGGAATCCGGGCCTGGCCCTGGACCATCAACGCCCAGGGCGTCGGTCACTTCTACGACACCAGGGAGGCGGCGGTGGCGGCGGCTCGGGCGTTCCAGGCCGCAGGCATCCGGTCGATCGACGTCGGCTGCATGCAGATCAACCTCATGTATCACCCGGACGGCTTCGGCAGCCTGGAGCAGGCATTCGATCCCCATGCCAACGCCCTGTTCGCGGCGCGCTTCCTGACCGACCTGTTCCACCAGACCGGAAGCTGGCCGCACGCCGCGGCGGCGTACCACTCGCAGACCCCCGATCTCGGCGTCGACTACCAGAGAAAGGTGCTGGAAGCCTGGGCCGAGCCGATCGACCGTCCGGACGGCGCGGCCGGGCGTCGTGCCGGCCATGCGCGCGCCGCGGTCGCCGTGGCCGGCCTGGCGACGAGTTCCGCGGCTTCCCCGGGCGCGTTCTCCGGAGGCGGGGCGCCGGCGTCGCCGCCGATGAGCCGGCCGCTCGGTGGGTTCGGGCACGTCATACGCAGCACGCCCACGGGGCCCGGGCTCGGCACCATGGGGATGCCGATGGGCAGCCTCGCCGCCTACCGTGCGCGCCCGGTGGCGCTGGCGTCGCTGCCGATGCGACCGATGCGATACTGAAACGGGCGATGAAGCGGTCGGGAGCGCCCGGCATGTTGAACTGGAACGGATCTCCGCGCATATCGCCGGCACGGGCAGCACGCGCGCTTTGAGATCATCCAGCAGGGACACGACGAGATGAGCGACCAGGACACCATGCAGCCGACCCCGTCCGCCGGCGAGGAACGCCACGAGTTCGGCGCCGAGGTCGGACGGCTGCTCGACCTGGTGGTGCACGCGCTCTATTCAGAGCGCGAGATCTTCCTGCGCGAGCTGGTCGCCAACGCCGCCGACGCGTCCGACCGGCGGCGGTTCGAGGCGCTGACGGATCCGTCGCGTGCCCTGCCCGAGGGAGCCAAGATCCGGATCGTGCCGGACAAGGAGGCGCGCCTGCTCACGGTGTCCGACGACGGCACCGGCATGAGCCGCGAGGAGCTGGCGCAGAACCTCGGCACCATCGCCCGGTCGGGCACGCGGGCGTTCGGCCAGGACATCACCAGGAGCCTGGCCGAGGCCAAGCCGGAGGAGCGGCCGAGCCTGATCGGGCAGTTCGGCGTCGGCTTCTACGCCGCGTTCATGGTCGCGGAGCGGGTCGAGGTGGTGTCGCGTCGGGTCGGCACGGAAGAGGCATGGCGCTGGTCGTCCGAGGGCCAGGGCACCTACACCCTGGCGCCGGCGACGCGCGAGATGCCGGGCACCGACATCGTGCTGCACGTGAAGTCCGACGCGGACGAGTTCCTCGAGCCGTATCGGCTGGAAGCGATCGTGCGCAAGTGGGCGGACCACATCACCTGGCCGATCAGCATCACGCGCGACGGCAACGACGTCGCCGCCAACGAGGGCACGGCGCTGTGGCGCAAGTCCCGGAGCGAGGTCACCGAGGAACAATACACCGAGTTCTACCAGCATCTCGGCCACATGTTCGACAAGCCGTGGGCGACGCTGCACTGGCGCGCCGAGGGCACGCTGGAGTTCAACGCGCTGCTGTTCGTGCCCGGCATGAAGCCGTTCGAGCCGGTCGAGAGCACGCGGGAAAGCCGTGTGCGGCTGCACGTCCGGCGCATGTTCATCACCGACGAGGCCAACCTGCTGCCGTCCTGGCTGCGCTTCGTGCAGGGCGTGGTCGACACCGAGGACCTGCCGCTCAACGTGTCGCGCGAGATGCTGCAGGCCACGCCGGTGCTGGCCCGCATACGCAAGGCGGTCACCAACCGGGTGATCAGCGAGCTGCGCTCCAAGGCCAAGGATGCGGAGGGCTACGTGCCGTTCTGGCAGAACTTCGGCGCGGTGGTGAAGGAAGGGCTGTGGGACGACTTCGAGCACCGCACCGAGGTGGCGGGGCTGTCGCGGTTCCGCTCGTCGGGCGCGGAAGGCTGGGTGTCGCTTCCCGACTACGTCGGACGGATGAAGCCGGAACAGGAGGCGATCTACTTCCTGGCCGGCGACAGTCATGAGGCGCTGGCAAGCAGCCCGCAGCTGGAGGGGTACCGGGCGCGGGGCATCGAGGTGCTTCTGCTGTCGGACCAGGTAGACGCTTTCTGGCCGGAGCGGCTCGACAAGTTCGAGGACAAGCCGCTGCGCAGCGTGACGCAGGGGCTGGCCGACCTGTCCAAGATCCCGCCGGGAGACGCCCCACAGGCAGAGGCGGCCGACGTGGCGGCGCTGCTGCCGGCGCTGAAGGAGGCGCTCGGGGCCGACATCGCGGAAGCGCGCGCGACCGACCGGCTGGTCGGCAGCGCCGTGGTGCTGGCGGCGTCGCAGTCGGGGCCGGACCTGCAGATGCAGCGGCTGATGCGTCGCAGCGGCCAAAGGATGCCGAGTGCCGCACCGATCCTGGAGATCAACCCGCACCACGCGCTGATCCGGGCGCTGGCGGCGAAGCTCGGCCGCGGCGAGGGGATCGAGGAGGCGGCGCGCACCCTGCTCGACCTGGCGCGCGTGCAGGACGGGGAGCAGCCGGCGGAGCCGGCCGCCTTCGCCCGTCGTGTCGCCGAGGCGATGGTGGCGTCCTTCTCGCTTCCGCCCCAGGACATCTGAGCCATGCCGGCCGGGCTCGTCCTCGATCCGGCGACCGACGTGCTCGGCGTCGTCGACCTGCAGCCGACCTTCATGCCCGGCGGCGAGCTGCCGACCGCCGGGGGCGAGGAGATCGTGCCCGGCATCAACCGGCTGCTTCGCGAGCGCTTCCGCCACGCCTTCGCCACCCAGGACTGGCATCCGCCCGGCCACACCTCGTTCGCCAGCTCCCATCCCGGCCGCAAGCCTTACGAGGTGGTGTCGATGCCCTACGGCCCGCAGGTGCTATGGCCGGACCACGCGGTCCAGGGCACGCCGGGCGCCGACCTGCATCCGGGGCTCGACAGCGGACGGGTGTCGCTGATCCTGCGCAAGGGCTGGCGCCCGGAGCTGGACAGCTATTCGGCCTTCTTCGAGAACGACGGCGTCACACGCACCGGGCTGGCCGGCTGGCTTGCCGACCGCGGCGCGCGCCGGCTGTTCCTGGTGGGGCTTGCCGCGGATTTCTGCGTCGCCTGGTCGGCGGAGGACGCCGTGCGCGCCGGGTTCGAGACTGTCGTGATCGAGGACATGACGCGGGCCATCGCGCTGCCGCAGCCAGACGGCGGCACCAGCGCGACGCTGGCGCGCGGACGGCTCGAAGCGGCGGGCGTGCGGTTCGTCCAGTCCGACGGGCTCGCCTGACCGTCCGGCCCCCCTTGCTGGCGGCCCGCGTCCCGCCGGGCGGGACCGGTCCGCCGTGAGCGGCGACCTTTCCCCCGTCGGCGGCCCAGGCACCACGCGGCCGGCCATGCGATGGGAGCGGCTGCTGGACGACACCCGGCTCGGCGACGAGCCGCGCCGTCCGTCCGGCGCCGGCCGGGCGGCATCCACCGGGCGCTCGGAGTTCCAGAAGGACCACGACCGCCTGATCTTCTCCGAGCCGTTCCGCAAGCTCGGGCGCAAGACCCAGGTGCATCCGCTGCCGCAGAACGACCGGGTGCACAACCGCCTCACCCACAGCCTGGAGGTGTCCTGCGTCGGGCGCTCGCTGGGAGAGCTCGCCGGCAAGCGGCTGCAGGTGCAGGGCGACCTGCCCGACTGGGTGGTGGCGGCCGACGTCGCGGCCATCGTGCAGGCCGCCTGCCTCGCGCACGACATCGGCAACCCGCCCTTCGGCCATGCAGGCGAGTTCGCGATACGCGGCTGGTACGCCAAGCGGCCGGCGTCGTTCTTCGAGGGAATGCGGCCGTCCTGCGTGCAGGACCTCAACACCTTCGAGGGCAACGCCCAGGGCTTCCGGCTGCTCACCAGCCTGGTGGACACGGTGGGGCTGCGCCTGACCTATGCGACGCTGGGCAGCTTCATCAAGTACCCCTGGTCGTCGCTGCACGCGCAACGCTACCGGCCCGGCAAGTTCAGCTACTTCGCCTCCGAGCGGGACGCGTTCCTGGTCATCGCCCGCTCCATGGGACTGCTGGAGATCGAGTCCGGCGTGTTCTGCCGCCATCCGCTGGCCTACCTGGTCGAGGCGGCGGACGACATCTGCTACGCCATCATCGACATCGAGGACGGCATCGAGATGAAGCTTCTCCACACCGGGGAGGTGGAGGAGCTGTTGCTGTCGGTGATGACGATGGAAGTCCGGCAGCGTTACGACGCGTATCGCGGCGGCCGCTCGGAGCGTCAGCGCGTGCGCTGGCTGCGCGGCCAGGCGGTGGACCTGCTGATCGAGGACTGCGTGGGCAGCTTCTTCCGCAACGCCCCGGCGATCCTCGAGGGCCGGTTCGGCGGCAGCCTGGTGGAAGCGGGCAGCCCGCACGTGGCGGCAGGCGTGGCCGGGGCCAAGGCATTGGCGCGGGAGAAGATCTTCACCCACACCCGCAAGATGGAGATCGAGATCGGCGCCTACGCGGCGGTCGACACGCTGCTCGATTCGTGTTCCGACGCGGCGCGCGAGCTTCTGGCGTCGGGCGGCGGGCCGGCGCTGTCGTATCGCGCGTCGCGCATCCTGGGGCTGATGGGGGAGTCGGCGCCGGACGAGTCGACGGGGCTGGAGGACAGCTACCGGCTGGTCAACGACTTCCTGTCCAGCCTGACCGACAACCGCGCCACCGAGCTGGCGCAGGTGATACGCGGCCGGGGTTGAGCCGCAGGCTGCCGGCAGCGATCCGCCGGCGTCCAGGCCCCGGCGCCTTTGCATCCCGCCCTGGCCGCACGTCACCAAGACGTCATGCTGCGGCGCACCGAAAAGGTGGACGATCAAGCTCCGGCACCTTATGTTGCATTGCAGCATGAACAGGAGCTGGAGGTTCGCATGACCATCACGGCAGATCCGGTCGAGACCGCCCACGACACGAGCCGCCTCGACGTCTTCAGGTCCATCCTGGCGACCGTGCGGGCGCACCGCTCGGTGCGACGCGAGCGCGCCAGGCTTGGCGAGGAGCTCGCGCAGTGTTCCGACCGCGAGCTGGCAGAGATGAACCTGAGCCGGGCCGAGATCCCCCACATCGTCCGGCACATCCGGATCGGCTGACCGGCGCCGCCGGGCTGCCGGCCCACTCGCGGCTGGTGACCGGACGGGGCATGCTGGACCGGCGGCAGGAACGGCGGAACTGGCGGATGCGCGGCGCGACGGGACTCTGGATCGGGCTGGTGGTGGTGGCGATCAACGGCCTGGTGTTCGGCATCGACCTGCACGGCTTCCTCGGCGCGGCAGCCGGGTCCGGGCGCAGCTTCCCGGTCTGGCAGGCGATCGTCCTGGTCGGGGCGTGCGTCTATCTTCTGGTCGCCGGGATCCTGTTCGACCGCGAGCGGCGCGGCAGGCGGTAGCGCATCCGGTTCGGCGCGCGTCGCAGGGGTTGCCGATGCGGGAATTTGCCCATACAAAGCGCGCCGTCGCGGCGGATGGGCGCGTAGCTCAGCGGTAGAGCATCGCCTTCACACGGCGGGGGTCACAGGTTCAATCCCTGTCGCGCCCACCATCCTCCGACAAGCCTTCCGGCCACCCCGACATCGACCGGCGCACGTAACACCGGCCTTCTGGCCGTCAAGCCTCGCCCTGATGCGCCGGAGTCCGGCCCTGTTCTTGAACGGCGGGCGACACGTCCGCGTGTCGAGCGAAACGCCGGGGCTGTCGGGACGAGTGAATCGGTGCGGAAGGCGGCGTGATCCAGGCTGCCCCGCTTCGCCTCGTTCGGCCTCGCACCAGCGGCCGCCAGGCCAAGTCTGCCATGCGGTGGATCGCCGGCATCGGAATGCGGATCGGCAGCGGCGGCGGAGCCGGAGAACCAGGGCGATGACCGGCGCGGAACCAATGGCGCGCGACGCCCGTCGCGGACCTGCTGCGCCGCTGGCCGAGCCCGGCTCAAGGACACGCTGCCGGAATGCCACCAGGTGCCGACGCCAGACAGCCCCGCCAGCGCCGTCTCGATCGCCGAGGAGCTGAGCCGCCCGCTCGCTCGGATCATCCTGCCGGGATCCACGACCTGGCCGAACGGAGCAGCACCTCGGCTGGGCACGTCAAGCTGCCGGACAACGAGGACACCTCGTCATCCTGGCAGATACGGGAATCCGGAGCGGAGCCGCCAGGCCGGAAACGCGTTGCCGGCCGGCGCGGGAACGGCAGAACAAGCGAGCGGAGCCGGTCGATGCGAAGCGTCTGGTTCTGGGTGACGACCGTGATGGCCATCATCGCCGTGCTCACGGGCGGCCTGGCCCTGCTCGTGACGATGCTGCGGATCGTCAGCGGCCGATAAGGACCTGGCCGACGTGAGGCTCCGATCCGGCGATGCAGAGCTCGACCTCCCGAACGGCGTCTGCCAACGTCGTCGCGTGCTGACCAGATGGAGCGGAACCCGATCCCAGTCATCCGGAAACGCCTCCTCGCCAACGCCTTCCTGCACGTCTGCGGGACAGGCGTTTCCCTCGCGGGATGCGCGTCCTCGTCACCCTCGCCCGATCAGCCGAGGCTCACCGCCCAGCAGAAGCTCGAAGGCCCGCTCCGGACGCCCCGCGAAGGCGTAGGCGACGATGCGTCCGCTGCCGCCTACACCCTGGCAAACCGCGGCATGGGCAACTAGGGTTCCGTCCTGCGGCAGACCGGCGGCAGGTTGCTCCCGGCACCAGCGGGCCGCGACGCCACGGCTCTGCCGCCGGAAGCGGTTCCCGGCCACGCTGCAGGCCCGCCCCCGGTCACTCAGAACCCGAACATGTGGTCGAGCGAGAAGGCGCCGTCGTCGTCCATCAGGCCGTGATAGCCGAACAGGCGGCAGGTGGTGTCGCGGATCAGCACGTAGCCGTGCGGGCCGGCCAGGCCCAGCAGCTCCTCGCTGAACAGCAGGTGCGGCCAGATGGTGGTCGAACCGGAGCAGGCGATCTCCACCGGGCGCTCGCCCAGCACCTCGCCGGTGTCGTCATGCAGCACCAGCCGGGTGCGCGAGCTCGCGTGCCACGGCGCCGAGGCCGGATACATCATCGCCGCGAAGGAGCGGCGCCGCCGGTCGCCCAGGCGCAGGAACAACCGCGTGGACAGGCCGGGCGGCGGGCCGGAATAGGATTGCGGCTCGTCGCGATAGGTCATCGCGGTGTTGAAGATGTGCGCGCCGAAGCTGGTTTCCGCGACGTGGCCGCTGCGGAGGTGCTCGTAGCGCAGGAGGGCGTGCAGCCAGCCATCGGCCGAGCCGCCGTCGCGGAAGTCGTACACCAGCTCGGCGTGGCCTTCCGGCGCGTCGAGCTCCGACAGGTCGAGCGCCAGCGCGTGGTTCCGCGGCAGGCGGCCGAGGAAGCGCTCGGCCACCTTGACGCCCGCGGTGTCGAACAGGTCCAGGCGCAGCGGCAGGTCCGTTTGACGCTCGGCCATCGGGGTCGGCTGCACGATCGAGCGGAACCGGTCCGGCGGCAGCACCGGGAACGGCAGCAGGTAGCCGCGACCGAGCGTCGCCGGCAGGGTCGGGATGCCCGGATCGGGCACGAGGTCGGCGCGCTCGACGTTGAGATGGGCGATGCGACGGCGGCCGCCGCGCGTCACCTCGTAGCGCGGCCGCACCACGTGGCGGCCGGCGCGCAGCTCGACCTGGGCCGGCCAGTGCAGCCCGGGCAGGTGGGCGGACACGTCCACCGCGACGCTGGCGTAGGGAGGAACCGGGAAGGGCAACGGCACCGGGGCCTCGGCCCCCATGCGGTCCAGGCTGACGGCGCCTGCCGGGATCGCGGCCGCGTGGCTGTTCTGCAGCCACAGCACCACCGTCTCGTCCGGGCGCGGCGCCGGAAGGTTGGCGTAGCGGTCGGACGGCCAGGCGTTGGCGTCATGGGTGACCGACAGGCTGCTGCCGCCCGCACCGTCGCCGTTGTCGTAGGTGTCGAGGGCGTACTTGACCACGTCGTGGCCGGACACGTTGATCGCGTGGATGAACAGCTGGCCGCGGAACGGGGGCAGGCCGAACCGCCTTCGCACCTCGCGACTGTCGACGGTGACGCCGCCGGCACCGGCGGGCAGGGACTCCTCCCAGGTCGCCAGCGGGTGGCCGCTCTCGTCGAACAGCCGCAGCCAGAGCCTGACCGCGCGGGCGCCGTAGGAGGCCCAGTAGTTCGCGGTGACCAGCCGGGTCGACAGCCCGTCCGCATCGCGGAAGAAGGCGTAGTTGGTGGCGAAGTTGAGCCGGTCGAGGTAGGCGCGGCCGGAGGTCAGCATCTCCGGGGGCAGCCGGGCATCGTCCAGCGTCGCCACCTGCATGCCGCGCGGCATGAGGTGGCCGATCCGGGCCAGCACGCGACCGGCGTCGAACGCGGTCACCATCAGGGTGGCGGCGTCGCAGGACGGCAGGGCGGTGAGCGGCAGCGCGTCGATGCCCAGCATCGGGCGGCCGACCAGGGTCACGTCCTGCACGTAGCAGGCGGTGGGGCGAGGAAGGTCGGGATGCAGCGCGAACAGCATGGTCGCGGCGCCGTCGGGGTCGAGCACCGCAAGCGGGCCCTGGCGGCGCAGGCGGTCGCCCAGGGCGGACAGCGCCTCGGCGGCCAGCGGATGCGCCAGCGCCTTGTAGAGCACGTTGCCGCCCTGCCGCGCGTCATAGGTGTGGATGTCGAGCATTCGGCTTCGGGCTCCCGGCGCTACGGGTGTGGAGGGTCCGGCAGGCCGAGCCGGCGGCACAGCTCGGCCGCGACCGGTCCGGCGTCGTCCAGCGGGGTCGCCGCCCCGTGCCGCAGCGTTCCGTCGAAGATCCGGATCCGCCCGGCATCCATCAGGCCGTCGAGGAACAGCTTGATCCGGCGCGACCGGCCGGGCAGCGGCACCACCGCGACCGGGACGGCGGTCGCGGCCGCTTCGGACACCATCGACACGCTGTCGGCGGTGACGACGATGGCGTCGGCGCAGGCGAGCAGGCCGGGATACGGGTTCTCGCCGGTCATGTCCCATACGAAGGCGCCGAGCGGGCAGAGCTGGCGCTCCAGCACCGTTCGCACCGCGTCCCCGGTGCGTCGCGACGGCGTGACGGCGAGCCCGACCCGCTCGGTGCGGTGCATGGCGGCAAGCCCGCCCGCGAGCGCCTCCGCTTCCGCCGGCCCGAGCCGGAACCGGCCGTTGGAGCCGCCCACCAGCACCGCCACCAGGGGCCTCGGCAGGTGGGCGAAGCGCGGCATCCAGCGCAGGCGGGCTTCCGCCAGCACGGCAGGGGTGACCCGGTGCAGGGCGGTGCGCGACAGCAGGACGTTGGGGCCATGGATCTCGTCGTGATGGTTGGCCACCACCAGGTCGAAGCGGTCGAGCCGCATGCGCGGGTTCTGGATCTGCACCACCCGCCTCCCCTGCCGGCGCAGCGCCGCCCCGACCGCGGCGCCGGTGCCGCCCACGGTCAGCACCAGCCCGTCCGGAAGGTCCGCCAGCCCGTCCACGGCGGCCAGCGGCGCCGGCCAGGTCCGGGCGGGGATCCAGCGCCAGGGCCGCGACGGGACGAGGGTGCGACGCCCGGCGGCGATGCCGGCGCGTTCGGCGAGGCCGATCGCCTGGGCCTGGAGCCCGGCATAGCCTTCACACAGGATGATCCCCGGCGCGGGCGCGTGCTGCGCCGCGACGGCCTTCCTGTCCCGCACCATCTCGTCCTGCATGGCCCGCTTGTGCGAGCCTGCCCGGTCGGCGTCAATCGGGCAGGCGGTCCGGTCGTGTCCCGGTTCCGGATCGCCGATCCGGAAGGCCGAGCTTGGCCGTCACCTCGTAGCCCCTGCCATGTTCAGCCACGGGCAGGAGAGGTTGACATGGCGACCGGACCCGGCGTGAGCGCATCCCCTCCACATCCGCAGCCGGACGATCGCCGGTGCGCCATGCTGGCCTCGTTTCCGGCCGATAACCGTGTTGCTGGCAGGCTGATCCGGCCTGAGCAGTGGAGGACCTCGCCACGCGCATCATTCGCCGGCAGGCCGCCGTTCTGCTGGTGTCGACCTGCCGTCCGGCCGGCGACCTCGATCCGGGCCGAGGCGCTGCCGCCGGTTCCGTCGCCTTGACAGGAACAGCGGGGAACCGTCCAAACGCCGCTGCCGCGCCGAAACCACCTCCCCTGCCCGCGGATGAACGCAGCGCCATGAGCGACTTTCCTTCCCTCGGCCTGGCCGAACCGCTGCTGGCCGCGCTGCGCGTGGCCGGCCACCGCGTTCCCACCCCGATCCAGGCGCAGGCGATCCCGGCGATCCTGGCCGGGCGCGACGTGCAGGGCATCGCGCAGACCGGCACCGGCAAGACCGCATCGTTCGTGCTGCCGATCCTGCACCGGCTGCTGGAGGACGCGCGCCGTCCGGACCCGTACGCCTGCCATGCGCTGGTGCTGGCGCCGACGCGCGAGCTCGCCGGACAGATCGGCGAGACCATGCGCGCGCTGGGGCGGCAGACCCGCCTGCGCACCGCGGTCGTGGTGGGGGGCGTGCCGAAGAACAAGCAGGCGAAGGCGCTGGCCGGCGGGGTCGACATGGTGGTGGCAACGCCCGGACGGCTGCTCGACCACCTGGCCGGCGGCGCGCTGCGCCTGGACGGAACCACGATCCTGGTGCTGGACGAGGCGGACCACATGCTCGACCTCGGCTTCGTCGACGACGTGCGCCGGATCGCGTCGCTGCTGCCGCGGGACCGGCAGACCCTGCTGTTCTCCGCCACCATGCCGCCGGACATCGCCGCCCTGGCGCGGCATCTGCTGCGCGATCCGGTGCCCGTGTCGGCGGGGCCGGTCGCGACGCCGGCGGCGCGGATCGACCAGCGCGTGGTGTTCCTGGACACGCGCGAGAAGCCTTCCCTGCTGATCGAGCTGCTCCGGCGCGGCCGCATGGAGCGCACCCTGGTGTTCACGCGCACCAGGCAGGGCGCCGACGCCCTGGTGGCGTCGCTGGACGCGGCCGGCATACGCGGCAGCGCCCTGCACGGCGACAAGAGCCAGGGGCAGCGCGACCGCACCCTGGCGGAGTTCCGGGCAGGCCTGTTCCCGGTGCTGGTGGCGACCGACGTGGCGGCACGTGGGCTCGACATCGACGGCCTGACCCACGTGGTCAACTTCGAGCTGCCGGAGGTGGCGGAAGCCTACGTGCACCGGGTCGGGCGCACCGCGCGGGCCGGCGCGCGCGGCATCGCCATCACCTTCTGCGCCCCGTCCGAACGGTTGTCGCTTCGGGCGATCGAGAAGCTGCTCGGCACCCGGCTGAAGGCGTACGAGGGCAGGCAGGCGGCCGGCTGAACGCCCGGTCAGGGAACCGTGGCCGCGTCCAGGGCTTCCGCCGCGGGCAGGCCGGCAGGTCGCGGCGGGTCGCGTTGCCCGAGCACCTCCCGCCTCATCCCGTCCAGCAGGCGCGCCGCCTCGCCGGACCAGGCGCCGCGTGGATCCTCCGTCCCGGCCGGCAGCGGCGGCGGGTCGGCCAGCAGCGTCTCGATCGCCCGGCGCAGCTGGACGGGATCCGGAGCGCACATGATCGCGCCGTTCTGGCCGCGGAACTGCTCGACCAGGCCGCCGACGCGCGTCGCCACCACCCAGCGCCGGGCGGCGATCGCTGCCGCCGCGACCCCGCTCTGGCTGGCTTCCCGATACGGCAGGATCACCGCGTCGGCCCAGGCGATCAGCACGGCAACCTCCTCCTCCGGCACCCAGCGGTTCTCGACCTGCACCCCCGGGGTCGCGGCCAGCCGCGACAGCTCGGGGCTCGGCGGTCCCTGCCCCACCACGCGTACCGACAGGCGGTGCTCCAGCCCGGGCCCGGCGAGCGCGCCCGCCAGCAGGTCGAGGCCCTTGTAGGGCAGCAGGCGGCCGAAGCAGAGCAGGCGCAGGCGGCCGCCATGCGACAAGGGCGGCAGCGGCGGCGGCCCGAACACGAACGGCGGCAGGCTCGCCATCAGCAGCGCCCGCCCGGCCGAGGCGCCCTGCTGCCCCAGCCGGTCGGCGACGTGGCGGGTGAGCGCCACCAGCCCGTCCGAACGGGCGATCAGCCGGCGCTGCAGCAGGGTCTGCGCCGGCGAGCCGTCGCCCGGGTGTCGGTCGGCGTCGTGCACCACCACCAGGAACGGGATGCCGAGCCGGCGCAGGGCCGCCGCCATCTCCAGGTCGAGCGGACCGGGCATGGCGCAGATCGCCACGTCCGGCCGCAGGGCCGCGACGCGACGCGCCAGCGCGTGCCGGCGCAGCGGCGTGCCGAGCAGGCGGGCGACGTAGCCGAGCAGGTTGCGGTAGGTCGGCACCAGCAACGTGCCGTCCGGCACCTCGTGCCGGTTCAGGATCTCCGCGCCGCTGGACAGGGACAGCATCGCCCTGCAGTCCGGCAGCGCGTCCAGCCCCGCCGCCATCTCGATCGCCACGCGCGGCCCGGCGCCGCGGCGGCCCCACTGCCAGACCAGGACCCTGACCGGCTGGCTCCCGGTTGACGGGCCGGACCTCACGCGCGCGATGCCCCGATGCCGTCGAGGGCGGCGCGGAGCGCGGTGCCGTCGAGCCGCGACGACGCCGCCGCGTGCGCCGCGGCACCCAGGGCCGCGCGACGTTCCGGCGAGTCCGCCAGCCGGCGCAGCGCATCCGCCGCCTGCCCGATATCGGCCTCGGCCCACAGGGCGCCGGGGGCCTCGAACACGCCGCGCGGGTCCCGCGCCGGGACCAGCCGGTAGCCGATCGGCATCCCGCAGGTCTGGTCGAGGAACTCGGCGGTGGCGGACCAGTCCGTCGCCACCACCGGACGGCCGAGCAGCATCGCCTGCGCCGGCACCAGGCCGAAGCCTTCGCTCCGGTGCAGCGACAGCACCACGTCGCAGGCGCGCGTCAGGGCGTGCATGTCGGCGTCCGGCAGCATGCGCGTTTCCAGGCGGATGTTGGGAGCGCCTGCGACCGCGTCGCGAAGCAGCCCGAGGTCGGCTCCGTAGTGCTCGGCATGGCCCACCTTCAGCAGCAGCACCCGGTCGGCCCGGTTGCCGAACGCCTGCCGGAACGCCGCGACCGCGGCCAGCGGATTCTTGCGCGCGAAGCTCGAAGCCAGGTTGAAGGAGCACAGCACCACCACCGCGTCGTCCGGCAGCCCGAACGCCTGACGGTCCAGCGCCGAGGGCAGCGGGGGCGGCAGCGCCACGGCATGAGGCACCACCCGCACGCGTCCCGGCAGCAGCGGCTCGAGCGCGGCCGCGGTGAAGCGCGACGGCACCCACGCCTCGTGCACGTGGCCGAGCGCCGGCCGCCACGTGTCCGGCACCACGGGCAGCTCCCAGGCCCAGTAGCCGACCACGCGTCGCCCGCGCAGCGCCGCCCGGCCGAGCCCGATCAGCGCGGCGGGGAGCTGGGGGGCGTTGACGTGCAGGACCAGCGCCGCCCGGTCCGGCCAGGCGGCGGCGTTTCCGGCGCGCATCCCGGGCCCGGCGGTGGTCGCGGCGTGGGGAACACCCAGGCGTCCCAACGCCTGCGCCATGATGCGGGCACCCTCGCCAAGCCCCGAGCTGCGGTTGATCTCGCCGCCGACCACCACCCCGCCGCATCGTGCCGGCGGCACCGGGTCCGGCCGCGGCGCCAGCCACGCGCTGCCGCGCGCCAGCCAAAGGCGGCGCGACCGTGCGGGCAGGGCCTGCCAGGCGCGGTGCAGCGGGTGCAGACCGGGAGAAGCGTTCGGCATCGGGTCGGGCGATCCTGGCGGCGCGCACGATCCGCGGCAAGGGTGCGGGACCGCCTCTCCCCGGTGCCGGCGGCGTTCGGCGCCCATTGCCGCGGCACCGGCCGCGTATAGACTGTTGTCCATGCCAAGCCCGGAGCGCCTGTCCACCGTCGAGATCCTGGAGAAGCTGGTCGCGTTCGACACGACCAGCCGCAACACCAACCTGCCCCTGGTGGACTGGATGCGCGACTACCTCGACGGGTTCGGGGTCGCGAGCCGGCTGAGCTTCGACGCCACCGGGACCAAGGCCAACCTTCATGCCCTGGTCGGCCCGGACCGGGAAGGCGGCCTCGCGCTGTCCGGCCACGTCGACACGGTGCCGGTGGACGGCCAGGACTGGAGCACCGACCCGTTCAAGCTTCACGTCGCGGGTGGCCGCGCCACCGCGCGCGGGGCGGCCGACATGAAGGGCTTCGTCGCCTCGGTCCTGGCGGCGGTGCCGGACCTGCTGGCGCTCGACCTCCGTCGGCCGGTGCACCTGTTCATCAGCTACAACGAGGAGGTCGACTGCGACGGCGCCCGGGTGCTGATGCGTACGCTGCCGCCCGAGAAGCGGCCGGCGCTGTGCGTGGTCGGCGAGCCGTCGATGATGCGGCCGATCACCGCGCACAAGGGCCGGCTGTCGGTGCGGGTGTCCGTGTCCGGTCGGCCGGGGCATTCCAGCCAGCCGGCGCTTGGCGTGAACGCTGTTCACGCGGCCGGCGAGGCGATCGCCTGGGTGGCCGCGGAAGGGCGGCGGCTCGAGGCGTCGGGCCGTCGGGAGGCGGGCTTCGATCCGGAGCACAGCACGATCCATGTCGGTCTGGTCGAGGGCGGCTCGATCCTGAACATCATCCCCGAGCGCGCCAGCTTCGAGATGGAATGGCGCACGATCCCCGGCGACGACGCGTCGGTGGAGCTCGAGCGGATGCGCGCGCACCTGCAGGGCACCACCGAGCGCTGGATGAAGGCGGTCGATCCCGATTCCGGCTTCCGCTTCGAGCTGCTGGACCTGCTGCCGCCGCTGTCGCTCGACCCGAACCACCCGCTGGTCGGGCTGGTCAAGCAGGCCGGCGGCGCCAACCGGGAAGGAAAGGTCAGCTACGGCACCGAGGCGGGCATCTTCCAGGATGCCGGGATCGCCAGCATCGTGTGCGGGCCGGGAAACATCGCCCAGGCGCACAGGCCGGACGAGTGGATCGCGCTGGACCAGCTCGACGCCTGCGACGGCTTCATCCGCCGCGTCGCCCGGCACCTGACACGCCCGTGACCGTTCCGGCTGCGGATGCCCTGCCGGAAGCCGGCGGGCCGGGGCCCGGGGAAGGACAGGAGCCGGCGCATGCCGGTCCGGACCTGCCGGGCCTGCCCAACACCGTGCGGCTGCCGCGCTTCGAGGTGCACCTGCGCCCGCCGGACCTGGCGCCCTGGCGCGACGGCAACGCGGGCCTGCGCGGGGTGATGCAGTTCGACTCCGGCCGCCCCGGCCCGCACGTCGCCATCACCGCGCTGATGCACGGCAACGAGATCGCCGGCGCCATCGTGCTGGACGAGCTGCTCCGGGCCGGCTTCAGGCCGCTGTGCGGCAGGCTGTCGATCGGCTTCCTCAACCTCCAGGCGTTCGCCCGCTTCGATGCCGGCCAGCCGACCGCGTCGCGCTTCGTGGACGAGGACATGAACCGGGTCTGGGACGAGGCGATCCTGGGCAGCGGGCGCAGCTCGGCGGAGCTGTCGCGGGCGCGGGAGCTGCGGCCGCTGGTCGAGGACGTGGACATCCTGGTGGACCTTCATTCGATGCTGTGGCCTTCGGAGCCGCTGATCCTGAGCGGGCCGACCGACAAGGGGCGACGCTTCGCGCTCACCCTCGGCACGCCGGCGATGGTGGTCGCCGATCGCGGCCACAGCAGCGGCCCGCGCCTGATCGACTACCGCCCCTTCGCCGATCCCGACGACCGCCGCGTCGCCTGCCTGGTCGAGGCCGGCCCGCACTGGGAGCCGGAAACGGTGGACACCGCGCGGGTCGCGGTGCGCGCCGTGCTGCGAGAAACCGGAATGATGGAATCCGTGCCGCTGCCGGGGCCGTCGCCGCGGCCGCGCTGTGCCGCCGTCACCAGCGTCGTGACCGCCACCACCGGCAGCTTCTCCTTCACCCAGTCGTTCCGCGGCGGCGAGCTGATACGCGAAGGCGGCACGCTGATCGCCCGCGACGGTGGCCTGGAGATACGCACGCCCCACGACGACTGCCTGCTGGTGATGCCGAGCCTGCGGCCCAGCCGCGGCCACACCGCGGTCAGGCTGGCGCGGCTGTGCGAGCCCGGCTGATCGTCGTGGCACGGCGCATGCAGGACCTTGCGTGCGGTGCCCCGAACCGGAACAACCCTTGAACGGCGACCGGGCCGTCCGGCAGGAGCTTGCCCCCATGTCCCATTCCGCCGGTACCGTGCGGCCGTCCTCGTTGTGGCGACGCAAGCCGATCGAGCAGTTCGTGGAAGGCACAGGCGCCGGGCCGTCGCTGCGCCGGGTGCTGGGACCATGGGCGCTGGTGGCGCTCGGCATCGGCTGCACCATCGGTGCCGGCCTGTTCTCGCTCACCGGCATCGCCGCGTCGGAGAACGCCGGGCCGGCGGTGGTGCTGTCGTACCTGGTGGCGGCCGTCGGCTGCGGCTTCGCCGGGCTGTGCTACAGCGAGCTGTCCAGCATGATCCCGATCGCGGGCAGCGCGTACACCTACGCCTACGCGACGCTGGGCGAGTTCGTGGCCTGGATCATCGGCTGGGACCTGGTGCTGGAATATGCGGTGGCGGCCGCTGCGGTGGCGGTGAGCTGGTCGCGCTACGCGGTGAAGCTGCTGGGCATCTTCGGGCTGTCGCTGCCGCCGCGGCTGTGCGCGTCGCCGTACGAGACGGTGCATCTCGCGGACGGCAGCAGCGCCGTCGGGCTGGTCAACCTGCCGGCGGTGTTCGTGATCGTGTGCGTGTCGCTGCTGCTGATGCGGGGCGTGTCGGAGTCGGCACGGGTCAACAACGTCATCGTGGCGATCAAGATCGCGGTGATCCTGGCGGTGATCGGGTTCGGCATCCCGTACATCCGGACCGCGAACTACGTGCCGTTCATCCCGCCCAACACCGGAACCTTCGGCCAGTTCGGCATTTCCGGGGTGATGCGGGCGGCGGGCACCATCTTCTTCGCCTATGTGGGCTTCGACGCGGTGTCGACCTGCGCGCAGGAAGCGCGCAACCCCAGGCGCGACATGCCGATCGGCATCCTGGGCAGCCTGGCGATCTGCACCCTGGCATACATCGCCTTCTCCTTTGTTCTCACGGGGATGCTGAACTACCACCGGATGCTGAACGACCCGGCGCCGGTCGCCACCGCGATCGACCAGACGCCGTATGGCTGGCTCAAGCTGGCGGTGAACTTCGGCATCCTGTGCGGCTTCACCTCCGTGCTGCTTGTGCTGCTGCTGGGGCAGAGCCGGGTGTTCTTCGCCATGTCCACCGACGGGTTGCTGCCGCGGCTGTTCAGCCAGGTGCATCCGCGCTGGCAGACGCCGTGGCGTTCCAACCTGTTCTTCATGGTGGCGACGGCAGCGCTCAGCGCGTTCCTGCCGATCAGCCAGCTCGGCCACATGACCTCCATCGGCACCCTGCTGGCCTTCATCATCGTCTGCGTCGGCGTGATGATCCTGCGCGCGCGCGATCCCGGCCGGCCGCGCGGGTTCCGGGTGCCGTTCGGGCCGACCGTGCCGGTGCTGGGGATCCTGTCCTGCGGCGCGATCATGGCCTCGCTGGACGGGCTGACCTGGATACGGCTGGTGATCTGGCTGCTGATCGGGCTTGCGGTGTTCTTCGCCTATGGCCGCCGACACAGCCGGCTCGGACGCGCGTCCTGATCCGACATCATGCAACGGCTGACGCCGTGACGGAGTGCCCCGGATGACGGTCGGCCAGTTTCCCTCCACCCGGCTGCGCCGCAACCGGCGCGACGGCTTCACCCGCCGCCTGGTGGCGGAGAACAGCCTCGGCGTGGACGACCTGATCTGGCCGGTGTTCTTCACCGAGGGCAGCGACACCGAGACGGAGGTGTCGTCGATGCCGGGGGTGAGGCGGGTGACGCTGGACCGGCTGGCGGCGCACGTCCTGCCGGCGGTGCGGCTCGGCATCCCGGCGCTGGCGCTGTTCCCGGTCACGCCGATGCAGCACCGCGACGCGGAGGGCACGGAGGCCGGCAACCCCGACAACCTGATGTGCCGGGCGGCGCGGCTGCTCAAGCGCGAGTACCCGGAGCTGGGGCTGATCGGCGACGTGGCGCTGGATCCCTACACCGACCATGGCCATGACGGGGTGATCCGCGACGGCTACGTGGCCAACGACGAGAGCGTGGCGGTGCTGGCGCGGCAGTCGGTGAACCAGGCGGAAGCGGGCATCGACATCCTGGCGCCGTCCGACATGATGGACGGGCGCATCGGCGCGATCCGGACGGCGCTGGACTCGCAGGGGCTGATCCACACCCGGCTGATGAGCTACGCGGCCAAGTATGCCAGCGCGTTCTACGGGCCGTTCCGCGACGCGCTCGGCTCGGGCGGGCTGCTGCGCGGCGACAAGAAGACCTACCAGATGGACCCGGCCAACGGCGACGAGGCGCTGCGCGAGGTCGAGCTGGACCTCCGGGAAGGCGCCGACATGGTGATGGTCAAGCCGGGCATGCCGTACCTGGACGTGATCCGTCGGGTGCGCGACCGGTTCGGGGTGCCGATCTTCGCCTACCAGGTGTCGGGGGAGTACGCGATGATCGCGGCCGCGGCGGCGAACGGCTGGATCGACCGCGAGCGGGCGATGATCGAAAGCCTGCTGGCGTTCAAGCGCGCCGGCGCCAACGGGGTGCTGAGCTACTTCGCCGTGGACGCGGCCCGCCTGCTTCGCGGCTGATGCGTCGTCGCGGACCCCTGGCCCGGGTGCTGCGCGGGATCGCGGTCGGCCTCGTCGCGCTGCTGCTGGTCGTGGTGCTGGGGATCGGCGGCGCGTTGTGGGCGACGCTGCCGCCGCGGCAGGAAACGCTTCGCCTGCCCGGCCTGCACCAGCCGGTCTCGGTGACGATCGACGCCGAGGGAGTGCCGCGGGTGGAGGCGGCCGACCTTCCCGACGCGGCGGCGGCGACCGGATACCTTCATGCGCGCGACCGCATGTTCCAGATGGAGCTGACCCGCCGCGTCGGCTCCGGGCGGGTGTCGGAGATCGCCGGGCCGGGTGGGCTGCCGATCGACCGCACCATGCGCACGCTCGGCCTGCGCCACCTGGCGGAGGCGGCGTATCCGGCGCTGCCGGCGGACCCGCGGGCGCTGTTCGATGCCTATGCGCGCGGCGTCAACGCGGCGATCGCGTCGCGCGGGCGCTTCATCGCGCCGGAGTTCCTGCTGCTGGGCAGGCCGGAGCCCTGGACGCCGGTGGACTCGCTGCTGTGGGGGCGGCTGATGGGGTTGTCGCTGTCGGGGAACTGGCGGGTCGAGCTGGACCGGCTGGCGCTGGCGGGGCGCGTCCCGCTTGCCCGGCTGCTCCAACTGTGGCCGGCGGAAGCCGACACGCCGGCGCCGCAGGCGGCACGCGTGCTGCCGTCCCTGTCCCGCCTCGCCGCGCGGGTCGACCGGGCCGTGCCGCGGTTTCCCGATCCCTTCACCCTGCCGGAAGACGCGTCGGACGAGTGGGCCGTGGACGGCGCGCACAGCGACACCGGCGCGCCGATCCTGGCCGGGGATCCGCACCTCGCCTTCGGCTTCCCGGCGATCTGGTACCTGATCCGGATCGACGTGCCGGGCTACAGCCTGACCGGGGCGTCGGCGCCCGGCATCCCGTTCCTGGTGATCGGCCAGAACGGCCACGTCGCGTGGACCTTCACCAGCAGCAGCGCCGACACGCAGGACCTGTTCGTCGAGACGCCGGTGCCCGGCGGACGGTACGCCACGCCGGACGGGCCGCGCGCGTTCGCGGCCAGGCGGGAGGTGATCCACGTGCGGGGGGCGCCGGACACCGTGCTGACGGTGCGCACGACCCGGCACGGCCCGGTGATCAGCGACATCCTGCCCGCGGCGGACACGGGCGGGCGCGTGCTGGCCGCGTCGATGGAGAACCTCCTGCCGGAGGACGCGGCGCCGGGCCTGGCGGCGCTGGACGTGGCCGGGAACGTGGACGCGGCCGGGCGGGCGGCGGCGCTGATCACGACGCCGGTGCAGAACCTGCTGGTCGCGGACCGGAACAGGATCGCCCTGTTCACCACCGGCCGGGTGCCGGTGCGCCGGTCCGGAGACGGAAGCTTTCCGGCGGACGGCGCCAGCGGCGCAGGGGACTGGACCGGCGAGGCCAGCGGCAGCGCCCTGCCGACGATCGTGGCACCGGCGAGCGGACACCTGCTGAACGGCAACGAGCGCACCTCGCCGCCGGACTTCCCCGTGTTCATGGGGCGCGACTGGCCCGGGGCGTGGCGGGCGGAGCGGATACGCGCGCTGCTGGACGGGAGGCCGCGTCAGGACGTTGCGGGCTTCGTGCGGATGCAGGTGGACGTTGTCAGCGCGTTCGCGCAGGCCATGCTGCCGCTGCTGCTGGCGCGGCCGCTGCACCCGGTGCCGGGCAGCGTGTCCGCGCGCGCGCTGGCGCTGCTCGGCGGCTGGAACGGGGCGATGGATGCTGACCGGCCGCAGCCGCTGGTATTCAACGCCTGGATGCAGCGCTTCGTCGCCGACGTGCTGGACCGGGATGGGATCTCCGGCGCCGCCGGGCCGTGGGAGGACGTGGCGGCCCTGCTGCTGTCGCCCGCCGGGAGCGCCTGGTGCGGCGGCGACTGCACCCCGGCGCTCCAGCGGGCGCTGGACGAGGCCGGCCGAGCGCTCGCGGCCAGGGAAGGGCCGGACCCGTCCGCCTGGCGCTGGGGGACGGTGCATCAGGCGGTGTTCGAGAACGCGTTCCTGCAGGCGATCCCGCTGCTCGCTCGCCTGGGCCGCCGCGAGGTGGCGGTGCCGGGCGACGACAGCACCCTGTTCCGCGGCGGCAGCGGCCTGCTGGGCGATTTCCGGTCCAGGCACGGGGGCGCGTATCGCGGCGTGTACGACCTGGCCGATCCGGAGCGGAGCCGGTTCGTGGTGACGCCGGGGCAGTCGGGGAACTGGCTGTCGCCGGACGCGTGGAATCTGATGCAGGACTGGGCGGACGGTTCTACACTGTTGATCGGACGAGCTCCCCGACGGGTCGCCGCGACGCTGTCCCTGGTGCCGTGAGGCGTGGGCCAGGGATCGCCTGGCTGCGCGAGCAAGGAGCGGTCCCGGAGACCGGATGCGAGCGGCATGACCTATACAGCGCCCAAGCGACCGCAGTTCTTCTACACCACCGCACCCCTGCCCTGCCCGTACGTTCCCGGCCGCACCGAGCGCAAGGTGGTGACAGAGATCGCGGGACCGGACGCGGAGGCGCTGCACGACCGGCTGTCGCGGGCGGGGTTCCGACGCAGCCACAACATTGCCTATGCGCCGGTCTGCCCGGCCTGCAACGCCTGCGTGCCGATCCGGATACCGGTGGCGCGGTTCCAGCCGGGGCGGACCTTGCGGCGGATCCAGAGGCGCAACGCGGCGGTGGAAGGGTTCGAGGTGCCGGCGCGGGCGACCACAGAGCAGTACGGGCTGTTCAAGCGCTACCAGCAGGCCCGCCACGGCGAGGGCGACATGGCCTCGATGAGCTTCTACGACTACCGGGCGATGATCGAGGACACGCCGATCGAGACGGTGCTGGTGGAGTTCCGCGACCCGGAGGACGAGCTGGTGGGCGTGTGCCTGACCGACCGGCTCGGCGACGGGCTGTCGGCGGTGTACAGCTTCTTCGCGCCCGAGCACGCGGCGCGGTCGCTGGGCAGCTTCGCCATCCTGTGGCTGATCGAACGCTGCCGGGTGCTGGGGCTGCCGCACGTGTATCTCGGCTACTGGGTCTCGGACAGCCGCAAGATGGCGTACAAGGCGCGGTTCCGGCCGAGCGAGATCCTGTCGATGGGCGCGTGGCGGGAGCTGGAGCGGCGGCCGGCGGACTAGGATGGGGCTGGCCGTGCGTTGAACGGCCGCCGGGCGCACAGGGGATGTGGGCTCGGCTCGGTGGCGGTGGCGGACAAGCCGGACGCGCCGAAGCGCCGCCACCGGGAGGCCGGAAGGCTGCGGAACCGTCCGGCTGATCCCGCCATCGCCGGCCAAGGCACGGCGACGCTGCACGTGACGCGGCAAGGCACGGCGCAGGTGTTCCGGAGCCTGCACATGCCCCTGCGCCCGCTCCGGCTGCATGTGGTGGTGATCCGGAGCCATGAACGGCAGGCGGCGCGGCCGCCACGGCTGAGGTTGCCGACGGCGTGCCCGCCGGCGACCCTGGCCGGTCGACCGGTCGACGGTGGACCGCCTCCTCGCGCTGCCGCACGACCCGCCGCCGACGACGGGACCTTCCGTGCGGGCACACCTCAAGGCGGTGCATGCGGCGGTGGAAGCACGATCGAAGGCGGAATGATACCGAGGGCGGCAGGATTCGACCTGCACAGGCCAGGGCCCTGCCCTGGACCCGCCAAAGAAACGGTCGCCCTTTGAAAACCCAAATATCAAGATCGATGGGCGGAGCCCTACGGCTTGCTCGCCTGCCGGTTAGACCCCGACGCCGCCGGTATGAGCGGCGCCGGGACCCTGGACCGCACCCGGTTCGCGTTCGTTCACCGGCCGCGCTGCAGCTCGCTGTCGGCAGGCAGCCTTGCCGATCAGGTGACCACGCCTGATCCGCTGATGCCTTACCGGCGCGGCACCCAGGGCGGCGCGGCGCGGCCGGCATCGCCGCGCTTGCCGAGATAGGTCTGCAGGTCGGCGACGGGGCGTGGCTTGGCGCCGTCGTGCCAGACCAGGCCGGTCTTGCCGTCAAAGGTGCGCGCGTCCAGCAGCGGGCCCTTCAGCAGGGCGACGCCGGAGCCGCGGCCGAGCACGGGAAGCTGGGACAGCGGGAACACGAGGAAGCGGCGGTTCTCGCCCAGCACGGCGACATGGTCGCCGGAGGCCTCGGCGCAGACCACGGCGCGCTCGCCGGGCTTGAGGTTCAGGACCTGCTTGCCGGTGCGCTTCTCGGCGACGAGGTCGGCCATCTCCACCACCAGGCCGCGGCCGGTGGAGGCGGCGACCAGGGCGCGGGCGTCGTTCCGCAGCACGAACAGCGAGACCATGTCCTGGTCATTGCCGAGCTCGACCACCAGGCGCAGCGGCTGGCCGTCGCCGCGGCCGCGCGGGAGCTCGCCGGCGCGCAGCGTGAAGCTGCGGCCGTCGGTCGCGAACAGGCACAGCCGGTCGGTGGACAGGCACTCGATCAGGAGGCGCAGCGCGTCGCCTTCCTTGAACTTCTGCGCGGCCGGGTCGAGCCCGTGGCCGCGCACCGCCTTGATCCAGCCCTTCTGCGACAGGACCACCGTGATCGGCTCGCGCTCCACCGCGGCGATGGCGGAAATGTCCACCGCGGCGGGAGGTGCGGTCAGGGTGCTGCGCCGCGTGCCGAGCGGGCCGCCGCCGAACTGCCTGCGCAGGCGCTCCAGGTCCTGGCCGATGCGGCGCCAGCGCAGCTTCTGTCCCGGTCCCTGCTCGTCCAGCAGCGCGTGCAGCTCGTCGCGCTCGCGGAGGAGCGCGTCGTGCTCGCGCCGGATCTCGATCTCCTCCAGGCGGCGCAGGCTGCGCAGGCGCATGTTCAGCACCGCGTCCGCCTGCAGCTCGGTGAGCGAGAACGCGGCCATCAGCGCGGGCTTCGGCTCGTCCTCCTCGCGGACGATGCGGATCACCTCGTCGAGGTTGAGGTAGACGGCGAGGAAGCCGTCCAGGATCTCCAGCCGGCGCAGCACCGCGTCCAGGCGGTGCCGGCTGCGTCGCACCAGCACGGCGTTGCGGTGGTCGAGCCACTCGCGCAGCACCTCGCGCAGCCCCATCACGCGCGGGGTGCGGTCGCTCGCCAGCACGTTCATGTTCAGGCCGAAGCGGGTTTCCAGCTGGGTGGCGCGGAACAGGGTCTCCATCAGCACCTCGGGCTCGACGCCCTTGCTGCGCGGCTCCAGCACCAGGCGTATGTCGGTGGTGCTTTCGTCGCGCACGTCGGCCAGCAACGGGAGCTTCTTCTGCTCCATCAGCTCGGCGATCTGCTCGATCAGGCGGCCCTTCTGCACCTGGTACGGGATCTCGGTGACGACCACGGTCCAGGTGCCGAAGCGGCCCTCCTCGCGGAACCAGCGGGCGCGGATGCGGAAGCCGCCGCGGCCGGTCTCGTAGGCCGTGCGGATTGCAGCCGGGTCCTCGACGATCAGGCCGCCGGTGGGGAAGTCGGGGCCCGGCATCAGCTGGAGCAGCTCGTCCAGGCTGGCGTCCGGGCGCTTCACCAGCAGGGCGGCGGCGGCGCAGACCTCGCCGGCGTTGTGCGGCGGGATGCTGGTGGCCATGCCGACGGCAATGCCGGCTGCGCCGTTGGCAAGGAGGTTGGGGAAGGCCGACGGGAGTACCACCGGCTCGGCGTCCTCGCCGTCATAGGTCGGGCGGAAGTCGACGGCGTCGTCCTCGATGCCTTCGAGCAGGGCCTTGGCCACGGCGGTCAGGCGCGCCTCGGTGTAGCGCATGGCGGCCGCGTTGTCGCCGTCGACCGAGCCGAAATTGCCCTGGCCCTCGACCAGCGGGTAGCGCACGGCGAAGTCCTGCGCCAGCCGCACCAGGGCCTCGTAGACCGCCACGTCGCCGTGCGGGTGGTACTTGCCGATCACGTCGCCGACCACGCGGGCGCACTTCTTGAAGCCGGCGGTGGGATCGAGGCGCAGCTGCTGCATGGCGTAGACCAGGCGGCGATGCACCGGCTTCAGCCCGTCGCGCACGTCGGGCAGCGAGCGCGAGGTGATGGTGGACATGGCGTAGGCGAGGTAGCGCTCGCTGAGCGCCGTGCTCAGGCTGGTGTCCTCGATGTGCCCCGCCACGTCCGGCATCGTCGTGCTCCCTGCCAACCGAACAGGAACAAACAGAGAAACCGGCTCTTGTCCATCCCGCGCCGACCTGCAACGCTTTGGCGCTGCCCGGACAAGCGAGGAGCCTTCTGATGCCGCACGGTCCGGGAACAGCGGGGCCATATCCGTCACCGCGGGCGCGGCGGATGCGGGTGGTCGCGCTGACGCTGCTGATGGTGGCGGGCACGGTCAACTACCTGGACCGCTCGGCGCTCTCGATCGGCAACTCCAGCATACGGGCGTCGCTGCACCTGAGCGACGCGGAGATGGGCCTGCTGCTGTCCGCGTTCGCGGTAGCCTATGGGGTGGCGCAGTTGCCGGTGGGCATGCTGATCGACCGGTTCGGGCCGCGGCGGGTGATGACCATGGGGCTGATGCTGTGGTCGGCGGCGCAGGTGGCGGCGGGGTTCGTCGGCAGCCTGGGCCAGTTCCTCGTCGCCAGGGGCGCGCTCGGGATCGGCGAGTCGCCGATGTACCTGGCCGGCACCAAGGTGTGCTCGAACTGGTTCCCCAGGCCGGCGCGCGCGTTCCCGATCGGGCTGTTCAACGCGTCCTCCGCCCTCGGGCCGGCGATCGCGCCGCCGGTGCTGACCGCGCTGCTGGTGGCGTTCGGCTGGCGGTCGATGTTCGTGATCATCGGCGTGGCCGGGGTGCTGGTGGCCGTGTTCTGGGCCGTGCTGTACCGCGACCCGGACCGTTACGGAATCGGAAACGAGGAGCGTCGCTGGATCCATGCCGAGGACAGCCCGGCGGACGAGGCGGCGGCGCCCCAGGGGTGGAGCGCCCTGTTCCGGGACCGCACCAGCTGGGGCATGGCGTGCGGCTTCGTCGGCGTGATCTACCTGACCTGGCTTTATGGCGCCTGGCTGCCGGACTACCTGCACCGGGCCAGGCACCTCAGCGTGGCGCAGTCCGGGGTGTGGACGGCGGTGCCGCAGGGCTGCGGCTTTCTCGGCGCGCTGCTGGGCGGGCTCGCCTCGCGCAGCCTGGCGCGGCGCGGGGTGCCGCCGGTGGCGAGCTGCCGGCTGCCCCTGGTGCTGGCGATGCTGCTGACCGGCGGCTGCACCGCGTGGGCGTCGGTAGTGCACGGGACGGGGGCGGCGGTCCTGCTGGTCAGCGTGGCCCTGTTCGCCGGCAGCCTGGCCTCGTCCTGCGGCTGGGCGATGGCGGCAGTCGCGACCAGCCCGGACAAGGTCGCGACGCTGGAAGCGTTCCAGAACGTGGGCGGCTCCGTCGGCGGCGCGGTGGCCCCTGCCCTCACCGGATGGATCGTGGGCGCGACCGGGTCGTTCACCCCGGCGCTGCTGCTGGCGGCAGGCATCGCCGTGCTTACCGCCGCCATCTACCAGTTCGGCACGCGCGACCGCGCGGGGACGCGAGTCTAGCGCATCATCGGACCGAACCGGGCCGGTCGATCGGATGAAGATGCTCGCCTGAACACCGGGCTGGAGCACGATCCGTAAACCTGGGTGATCGGATCATGCTCCAGGCATCGCCCGGAACCCTACGGGCCGCCCTTGCCGCGGGCAGCACGCAGGACGTCGTGCTTCGCCGCGTTCCCGAGCCCTTCGCGGGACGGGCGTCGCGCGGTCCCGCACGACACCCGGACGCTTCAGGCCCCACGCCTCAAGCCATGTCGCCTCAGGCGACGATGGCGAGCGGGTAGACGGCGGTCGACCGCAGCCTCACGTCGAGAAAGGTCTCGCCGTTGGCTGCGCACGGCAAGGAAAGCTCCGCCGCGCCGTTGGTCCAGCGTGCCCCGTTCTCGAGATCATGCCAGCCCGTGCCGCCCAGTGCCTCCGCCTCGTGCACGGTTTCCGCGAGGCCGTGCCACAGCACCAGTTGCTCCACCAGCACGCCGAGCCGGCGCCGGTCATCCACGAACGGCCCGATCATTCCCGCGGGCGCCGCAGCGCGCGACAACAGTTGCACCGGCTGGCGGTCGCGCGGGATCCAGAAGCGCAGGCGCGCCTCCGTGAACCAGTCGGGACGCAGCTGCTCGCCGTTGTCCAGAAGCAGCCGGAGGTCGGGCTCCTGCGTCCGCCCGGCGCAGGCCGGCGCCTGCTCGTCCAGGCCCAGCTGCACGGCCCGCTCGTCAAGCCGGCGCCACACCGGCTCCACCGTGTCCCGGTCGGTGGCGAGCGGCGCCGCCATCACCGGCGCGGGCGACGGCGGGAGCGGCGCCGATGCCATGTCGGCCGACGCGAAGACGTGCCGGTTGCCCCCGTCGAGGTAGCTTTCGGTGGCGAGGCCTTCCGACAGCAGGATGCCGTGCCGGTCCAGCTCGATGTGGAAGAACTCGTACTCGGGGATGCCGCGGTCCAGCACGATCGAGCGGCCGTTCACCAGCATGCGCGCCGGGATCAGGCGGCCCTCGACCAGGACGCAGTGTTCCGGCGTGACCAGCAGGTCGCGGTGCGGCACGTTCTCGCCGAAGGCGTGGCGGCGGATCCGCACCGGATACGCCTCATCCGGCTCGGCGAAGTCGACGCTGCGCACGGCGCGCTGGCCGATCCAGCGGATCGGGTGCTGCCGCGTCGCCCCGTCCTCCAGCACCGTCACGGCGTCGCCCGCGGCCAGATCCTCGATGCGCCGCTCGCCGGCCGGGGTGGCGATGTGCGTGCCGCGCAGGAAGCAGGCGACGTACTCCACCTCGAGGAGGCCGCCGTCGTTGACCAGCTGCAGATGGGTGGTGGTGGCGCCGGCGATGTCGAGGGCGTAGGCCGTGTGGCCGTTGGTGACCGTGACCGTGTTGCCCGACACGGCCAGGGTTTCGGACGTGTTGTAGCTGACGCCGTCCAGCACGACCGCGTCCCCGACCACCGAGAAGCCGCTGATCACGTTGGTGGGCATCGTGGTGCCGTCGACCTGCAACGTGCCGACAACCGTGCCGAAGGTGATAGCGCCCGACACGATAGCTCCGGACTGGAGCTCCAGCGTGCCGCCGTCGATGGTGGCGCCGCTCACCTTGCCGCCGGTGGCGATCACCTCGTCGCCGCCGCTGCTGACGATGCTGCCGGTCTCGATGCCGCCGGACGACACCGTCTCGGTGCCGCCGCTGGAGATGACCGTCCCGGCGGCGCTGCCGCCGCCGGACACGATGAGGGCGCCGCCGTTGAACACGTGCGTCGTGTTGGCGACGCCGCCGGAGGAGACTACCTCGGAGCCGCTGACGTAGACGGACACGTTGGTGGTGGTGCCCTGGTTGGAGATCTCAGCGGTCGAGTTCGCCCCGCCGCTCACGATCTCGCCGCTGCCGGTGGCGTCGGCATAGATCCACATGATGTTGCCGCTCTGCACGGTGGCGGACACGTCCGCACCGCCCGAGGACACGTTCTCGCGGCCGCCGGCGACGATGTCGTTGTAGGCCGTGCCGCCGGAGGAAACGGTCTGGGTGCTGCCGGCCAGGAGATCGGCGCCGTAGACGGTGCCGCCGGCCAGGACGTTCTGCACGGCGCCGCTGCTGAGGATCGCGCCGCTGGCGATGCCGTAGACGTTCTGGGTGGCGCTCTTGGTGCCGAACAGGCCGCTGATGACGTCGTTGTAGGACTTGCCACCGCTCGAGATCGTTTCGGTGCCGCCGGAGACGACCTTGCTCGCGCTGACGATGCCCCCGCTCAGAACGACGAGCGTGCTGGCGCCCGAGATCGTGAGGCCGGACGAGGTGACGCCGGAACTGATGGTGGTGGTGGCCATGAAGGCGCTTTCCTTTCAGTTAGGAGTGACGGAGGGAGGATGCGGAGCCGTCCGCACCCGACAGCTGCGGGATGGCTTCGAGCATCCTGGTGACGTGGTCCGCGGTGATGAGCCTCGTGCACTCGAACTGGCGCGGCGTGTTGGCGTGGCGCGGGCACCACAGGAAGTCGTGGTGGTCGAAGCGGTGGCGGACGTCGTTCCAGCAGGAGTTGCAGGTGTGCCAGTTGATCACCCGGTGGGGCGTGTCGAACTCGTTGCTCGGATGGGTGAAGCCCGAGATCATCACGACCGGGGCGCCGGCCGCCCAGGCAAGCCAGGCGAGGCCGGAGGAAAGCCCGATGAAGGCGGACGCGTGCCGCAGCCAGCGCGCCCGCTCGGCGAGCGGGCGGTCGCCGGTCTGGTCCTCGGCGCCGTGCGGGATGTGGTTCCACACCAGGCCGGCACCGTGCACCGGCTTCTGGTCGATGCAGACCACCCGGAAGCCGCGCGTCCTGAGAAAGGCGACCACGTCGCGCCAGCCGGTCGGGTTGTTCCAGTACTTGCTCTGGGTGGAGGCCTGCACGGCGATGCAGACATAGGGCTCGTCGATCGGCCGGCTTTCGTCGGGCAGCGCGAGCGCCGGCTTCCGCTCGGCCGGATCGACGCCGAGGATGTAGCCCGCGGTGCGGTGCAGGCCGACATGCCGGAAGTCGGTCGGCTGCCAGTTGCAGTCGGCGTCGTCGAAGAACAGCCCCATCGAGTAGGTGGCGTAGAAGGTGTCGGCGAGCTGCCCCTCGACCACCTCCGCATGGGTCACGAAGCGGATCTCGGGATAGGCGTCGCGCAGCAGCGGGATGATCAGCCCGGACATGGCGCAGGTGAGCCGGCAGCCGTTGCGCTCCCGGAACTTCACCGCATAGGGAAACCAGGCCAGGATGTCGCCGAGCGTGCCGACCGGGAACTGCACCAGCACGTCCTGCCCGCGCGCGTCGAAGCGATGCTCGAAGACGAGCCGGCCCTCCTGCCGGATCTCGATCCCGAAGCGCACGAAGAAGCGCTTGGAGCTCATGAAGCCGCCCTGCGCGATCTCGGTCTCGAACAGGACGTTGCCGGTGTCGAGGTCGCGCAGCGTCGCCTGCCAGGGTTGCGAGGCCGCCGGCAGCGTCACCCGGGCGCCGATGTTGAAGTCGAAGCGTATGCCGCACGGTCCGGCTTGCGTCGGCCGCGACGCCGCCGGCGGGTAAGCGTGCTTCTCGCCCGGCGCGACACCACCCGCCGTGCCGGGAACGGCGACTTCCGGCGCCGCCGGGGTCGCGGTCGCTTCGGACACCGTCCAGCCGACATCGGAAGGGTGATCAACGTCGACGGCATCTGCCTCAAGGCTGACCGCCTGGTCCATCGGTTCTTTCCGCTTCAACGATTGTGCACGAACGGCCAAGCTCGGCTGGCCCAGGGGCACAGGGCACGCCTGGAACGGCAATTACTGTAAGAAGCAGGCACTGCTCAAGAAGAAAATCTACCTGATCTGCTTTTTGTCCACAGCTCCGTCTAGTAAGACTGTCTCGTTTTTTGGAGCTTTCTGGAACATAATAATCAGGACTTCAACAAGCATGCCTGATGCTTGCTGTGGGCAGCGGCGTCACGGGGGCACGGGAGGCGTTTGCGCCGGACAGGGATCTCGACAGCAGACTCCAGCTGACCGAGGATCCCGTCGTATTCCGTTCTCGCCCGCTCCGCACGGACCAGCAGCTCTTCCTCGGGGTGGTCGCGCTTCAGCCCCGTGAAGCGACGAAGGTCTGCAACGTGCCGCCGAGCACGCGCACGCCCCTGCGGACCACGGGCGCGCGGAATGCGACTCGGGTGCACCGCGGATCGGGATCACGGAGCCGACCCGCGGGATGGTGATCCGTCCGACGCGGTTCCTCCGGCGTTGTTCAACCGGGCGGCCGCACGGTTCCGGCCGGCGGGTCCGGCTTCACCCGAACCGCACGGTGAAGGCCAGGCAGCCGCTTCCGTCCGCCGGGTCATGCGCGCCGGCACGACGTGCAGGTTCTGACGCATCGCAGGGAGGATCCGCATGAAGCTGGGTTTCGTTGGGCTCGGACCGATGGGCGTCGGCATGGCGCGCCGGCTGCTCGACGCCGGGCATCCCGTCAGCGTGTTCAACCGCACCGCGTCGCGCGCGGCGCCCCTGATCGAGGCCGGCGCCAGGCCGGCGGAAAGCCCGGCCGACGCCGCCCGCGACGCGGAGTTCGTGTTCAGCATGCTGGCGGACGACGACGCGGTGGAGGCGCTGACCCTGGGGAAGGACGGGATCGCGGAGGGGCTGGCGTCCGGCGCCACGCACGTGTCGAGCAGCACGATCTCGGTGGCGCTGTCGCGCCGCCTGGCGGAGGCGCACGGCGCGCGCGGCCAGGGCTACCTGTCGGCCACCGTGCTGGGGCGGCCGCCAGCGGCGGCGTCGGGCAAGCTGTTCGTGGTGCTGGCGGGCGAGGCGGAAGCGTCGGCGCGGGTGCGTCCGGCGCTGGACGCGATGGGGCAGCGGGTTTTCGTCCTCGGCACGGACCCGTCGCAGTCCAACCTCCTCAAGCTGTCGCTGAACTTCCTGATCTTCTCGACCATCGAGCAGATGGCGGAAGTGTTCGCGCTCAACGACAAGGGCGGCGTGGCGCCGGAAGCGGTGTTCGAGGTCCTGACCAACAGCTTCTTCGACGCGCCGGTGCACAGGAACTACGGGCGGCTCATCGTCGACCAGGCGTTCGAGCCGCCGGGCGGCTCGGTCACCCTGGCGGCCAAGGACACGGCGCTGCTGCTGCAAGCCGGCGACGCGCTGGGAGTGCCGATGCCGATGGGATCGCTGGTGCGCGACCGGCTGCTGGCCACGGTCGCGCGCGGCGAAAGCGGGCGGGCCTTCGCGGCGATGGCGCGACGGGCGCGCGCGGCTGCGGGGCGGCCCTCGGCCCGCGGCGGCGCGCCGGGCCGGGCGGGCGCCGGCGGGATCGGCCAGGGCATCACCGGATCAGGCGTGGTCGCCTGACCGCCAAGGCTGCCTGCCGGAACGACGAGCCGGACCGCGGCCGGTGGACGTGAACCGGCTGCCTTTCAGCAGGATAGCGGCCTGCCTGCCCCTGGAATTCATATCCGAAGGTCAGGGGCAGGACATTACGGGGCGAAGCCGTTGGTCAGGAGCGGCGGGCCCTGCGAGTCGTCGTGCGGCGCCTCGTTGGTGATCGGCCCGTCATAGCCGGAGGAGCAGGCGGCGAGAGGCAGGGCCGCGGCACCGAGGGCGGCCAGGCAGGCCAGGATCGCAAGCGGCCGCCGGATGATGTTCTGCATGGTGCGGCCCCCGCTGCTCTGCGCGGACGGGATTAGGGCGCAGGCACCGTCCCGGTCAAGGCACGGGCCGTCGGGTGCCGCCTCCGTGAACCCTCCGGCAGGTCCCGTTCCCTCAGCCGGAGGCAGGGGTGGTCGCGGCGGAGCTCGCCTGGCCGTGTCGCGAGTGCAACGGCAGGAACGCCGCTCCCAGGGCGGCCGCCTGGTTGCCGATGCTGCCGAGCCGCAGCTCGATCGGGTGCGCGGTCTGCCCCTGTCCGAGCAGGATCGCCAGGCGCTCCAGCAGCGCCTCGATCAGCGCGCGGGGCAGGTTGCCGTCCAGGACGATCGCCTGGACGTCGAGCAGGCCCGCCATGGTCAGCAGCGGCACCACGAGCGCCTCAGCGCAATCCTGCAGCCAATCCGACACCAGCGCCTCGTGGCTGCGCATGACCGCGTGAAGCTCGCCGACGCGGGTGATGCCGATGCCGTTGGCGCGCAGGTGGCCGATCAGGGCGGAGCCGGAGGCGCGCCCGAACAGGCTGGTGCCGTCCGCCGCGCCGGCGCCGCCGGAGGATGTCCGGGACGCGGGCGGCACCGGGATCGCCTGCATGCTGCCCGCCTGGCCGTGCACGCCGTGCCGGGTGTCGCCGTCCAGCACGATGCCGCCGCTGATCGAGCTGTTGATGTAGACGCAAAGGAAGTCGTCCAGCTCCCGGCCGTGGCCGCAGAACAGCTCGGCCAGGGCGACGGCGGTGCCGTGGTTCTCGTGGAACACCGGGACGTCCAGGTTGGCGCGAAGCTGTTCCGCGACGTCGACCGAGTTCCAGGCCTGCTGGAAGCCGGACGCCTGCGCGTCCGACGGACGGGCCTGGAGGGGGACCGGCAGCGCCAGGCCCACGCCCACCAGGCGGCCGCGCCGTGACGGGGACAGGGCGCGCCGGAGCTCCCTGATGCCGCGCAGCGCCAGCTGCATCGCGTCGGGCGGCTCGGGGTCGAGTCGCTCGAAGCGCCGGCTCTTGAGCACGGTGCCGGTGAAGTCGATCAGCAGCGCGTCGATCGAGCGGCGTCCCAGCTTGATGCCGACGGAATAGGCGCCGGCGGAGTCGAGGCGAAGCATGGTGGCGGGCTGGCCGCGCTGTCCCATGCGCCGCCCGGTGCTGGTGATCAGCCCCTGCTGCTCGAGCGACTGGACGATCTGGCCGACCGTGTTCTGGGTGAGGTTGAGCTGCCTGGCGAGGTCGGGCCTGGAGGTCTCGCCGAGTCGGCGCAGCACGGTCAGCAGCCGGCGCTCGTTGAGCTGCCGCACAGCCGTGGAGTTGCTGCCCTGACCGGTCGCGACGGGTGGAGACTGCCTGCTCATCAAGGACGCTCGCTCACCGGTTCTGCGCCCGGTCATGGCGTTTGATGGCATCTAAGCGGTGCCGGCGAAAGCGATTTGTTTAGTCAGAGTGAATTAATCGACTTGACGTGATCCGCGTTTCGTAGGAGTTAGGTGGCAGCAATTTCGTCAGCCGCGACGGCGTAACGTGTTCGGATAATCCTTGCCCCACGGTCAGGGTCAACCGGTGCCTGTTACTAATCTGCCAACTGTGGCAGAACCGCCACGGTAGATGCGGATGCTGGGGAAGAATCAAAAAGCGTTCGGAGGAACATCATGTCGAGTTCAACCAGGGCGGCGCTCCGCTCAGCCTGGCGTGTGCACCGCCAAGCGCTGCTCACCGCCGGAGCGGTGATCGCGCTCGGCTCGGGCCCGGCCTTCGCCCAGCTCGACTCGGGCTCGGGCCTGGTCGCCAGCTCGAAGATCAGCCACGTGCCCGGCCCCGATTTCGGCATGGCGCCGCTTCCGGCGCCGGAAGCGCTGGTGCCGCAGGTGAACCAGTACCTGTCGCAGTACGGCGCAGCGGTGCTGCTGGACAACGTCAACGAGTTCGACGGCATCATCAGCGGGCCGCACCAGGAGTCCGGCAACGCGGGCCAGTATGGCCTGGAATATGACCAGGACTGGTACAAGCTGGCCGGGATCCCGGGCCTTGAGACGCACGCCATCGCGGTCGGCCGTTACGGCATCAACGTCGGCCCGAACTTCGGCGACACCCTGGACCAGACCCAGGAAATCTACGGCGCCGGCGGCAACGTCGCGATCCACCTGGTGTTCTTCTACGCGGAAGAAACGCTGGCGCACGGGCGGGTCAACCTCGCCGCGGGCCGGTTCCCGATGGAGAACGACTTCGACTCGAACCCGCTGAACTGTAACTTCATGAACAACTCGCTGTGCGGCAATGCCAAGGGCATCACCGACAACAGCGCCAACGTGTCCTACCCCGACGCGCAGTGGGCGATCCGCCCGCGCATCCGGCCGATCCCGTCGGTCTACGTGCAGACCGGCATCTACTTCACCGAGGACAACACCTACTCGGCGACCAACGGCTACCGGTCCGGCTTCCACATCGACGGCTCGCACATCGACGGCGAGGCTTTCCCGGTCGAGGTCGGCTACGAGCCCAAGATCGGCCGCGACGCGATGCCCGGCCACTACAAGCTCGGCTTCATGTACGAGAACAACGCCCACGCGACCTGGGAGCTGCCGACCGCTACTCCGGAAGTCCGCAAGGGCGGCTCGCAGGAGTGGGTGCAGTTCGACCAGATGCTGGTCCGCCAGGGTCCCGGCGCCACCGACGGCATCATCCTGATCGGCAACTACAACCACAACGACCCGCGCTACTCTGAACGCGCGGACCAGTTCAACATCGCCGCGATCGACCGCGACTTCTGGAAGGCGCGACCGCTCGACACCATCGGCGTGCTGTTCAACTACCAGACCGTGTCCGCACAGCTCAGCAAGGTCCAGAGCGAGGAGGAAGAGTTCGGGCTGCCGATCAGCGGCGGCGACTTCGGCACTTTCGCTGGTGCACAGGGCGTCCAGAACCACGTGTTCAACGTCGAACTGAACTACCAGATCCACGTGTTCCGCGGCGTGACCTTCGCGCCGGACTTCCAGTACTTCATCCGCCCGAACGGCCAGGCCAACCTGCCCGATGCCGCCCTGATCGGCTTCAAGACCCACATCCAGCTGTTCTAGCCC
>CALMVN010000095.1 GCA_937873225.1 uncultured Acetobacteraceae bacterium | reverse complement strand
GTCGAGCGCATCCCCCCGCCGCCGCCCGGCTACACCGTGTGGCGCCCGGGCCATTGGCGCTGGAACGGCTACCGCTACGCCTGGGTGCCCGGGCACTACGTCGTCCGCGGTGCGTGACGCCTATCCGCCCCTTGACGAACCCCCGTTAATCCCCAGCATATGGAGGCAGGCGCTTCGGCGCCTTCTTTCAGGCCTCCCTTATACTCAATCTGAGAATTAGGAACCGTCGCCCGATGCTGGATGCCCTGACCCACGTCCCGTCGCTCTATGACCGGGTCCGTCGCGTGATCCCGCCCGCCGAGTGGGCCGGCTTCACCGACGACATCGACGCGATCCTGGAGCTCAAGCGCCGGCACAACGCCGTGATCCTGGCGCACAACTACCAGACGCCGGAGATCTTCCACTGCGTGTCCGACATCGTCGGCGACAGCCTGGCGCTGGCCCGCGAGGCGCAGAACGTCGATGCTGACATCATCGTCATGGCCGGCGTGCACTTCATGGCCGAGACCGCCAAGTTGCTGAACCCGGCCAAGCGCGTGCTGATGCCGGACATGCAGGCCGGCTGCTCGCTGGCGGACTCCATCACCGCTGCCGACGTGCGCCTGCTCCGCCAGCGCTACCCGGGCGTGCCGGTCGTCACCTACGTCAACACGTCCGCCGCGGTGAAGGCGGAAAGCGACCTGTGCTGCACCTCCGGCAACGCCCGGCGCATCGTCGAGGGCCTCGGCACCGACCGCGTCATCATGATCCCGGACGAGTACCTGGCGCAGAACATCGCCAACGAGACCGGCATCACCATGATCACCTGGGCCGGCCACTGCGAGGTGCACGAGCGCTTCACCCCCGACGAGATCCGGCGCATCCGCGCCGAGCACCCCGGCGTGGTGGTGCTGGCCCATCCCGAGTGCCCGCCCGAGGTGGTGGCGGAAGCCGACTTCTCCGGCTCCACCGCGCACATGTCGGACTACGTCGCGAGCGGCAAGGCCAGCCGCGTGGTGCTGATCACCGAGTGCTCGATGAGCGACAACCTCGCCGTGCAGCACCCGGAGGTCGAGTTCATCCGTCCCTGCAACCTGTGCCCGCACATGAAGCGCATCACCCTGCCGTCGCTGCGCCGCTGCCTCGAGACCCTGACCACCGAGGTCATCATCGAGCCGCACCTGGCGGTCCGCGCCCGCCGGGCGGTCGAGCGCATGCTTGCCGCCTAGGCGTCGGACCGGATCGGTCGCCCGGACGAAGACGCTCGCTTGAACAACAGGCCGGAGCATGATCCGCGAGCCCATGCGATCGGATCATGCTCCGGCGGCCGGGCCGATGCCCGCCGTACGAGGATGACGCCATGACCCTTCCCACCGATCTCGCCGGACGCCCCGTCATCGTCGGCGCCGGCCTGGCCGGGCTGCTGTGCGCCCTCCGGCTGTCGCCTGCTCCCTGCGTGCTGGCGTCCCGGGCGCCGCTCGGCACCGAAGGGTCCAGCGCCTGGGCTCAGGGCGGCATCGCCGCCGCGGTCGGCGCCGACGACTCGCCCGCTCTGCACCATGACGACACCCTCGTCGCCGGCGACGGGCTGTGCGATCCGGACACCGTTCGCGCCGTCACCGCCGCCGGCCCGGAGGTGATCGCCCTCCTGTCGCGGTACGGCGTCCGCTTTGACCGTGCGTCCGACGGCACCCTCGCCACCGGCCTGGAAGCCGCGCATTCCCGCCGGCGCATCGTCCACGCCGCCGGCGACGCCACCGGTGCGGAGATCGTCCGCGCCCTGGCCGAGGCGGTGCGCGCCACCCCCTCCATCGCCGTGATCGAGCGCGCCTGCCTTGTCGCCATCGCCACGGACGGGCAGGGCGGCCCGGTGCGCGGCGCCGTCCTGCTGGTCGACGGCGAGCGCGTCCTGCTGCCGACCGCCCGGCTGATCCTCGCCACCGGCGGCGTCGGCGGCCTGTTCCGCGACACCACCAACCCGCCCGGCGCCACCGGCACCGGCCTCGCCGCCGCCGCCCGCGCCGGCGCCCGCCTCGGCGAGCTCGAGTTCGTGCAGTTCCACCCCACCGCCCTCGCCGCCGGAGCCGTCGCTTCCGCGCCGCTGCCCCTGGTCAGCGAGGCGGTGCGCGGCGAGGGCGCCATCCTGGTCGACGAGACCGGCGCCCGCTTCACCGAGGAACTGGCACCGCGCGACGTCGTGTCCCGCGCCGTGTGGCACCACCTCCTCGCCGGCCACCGCGTCTTCCTCGACGCCCGCACCGTGCTCGGCTCCCACTTCGCCGTCCGCTTCCCCGGCATCGACGCCGCCTGCCGCGCCCGCGGCATCGACCCGGCCACCATGCCGATCCCGGTCCGCCCGGCCGCGCACTACCACATGGGCGGCGTGCTGGTGGACGCGGACGGCCGCAGCACCGTGCCCGGCCTCTACGCGTGCGGCGAGGTCGCCTGCACCGGCCTGCACGGCGCCAACCGCCTCGCCAGCAACTCCCTCCTGGAAGCCGCCGCCGGCGCCATCGCGGTCGCCCGCGCCATTGCCGCGGCACCCGTGCCGGTCCCGGCCTCGCGCCTCCTGCCCGACGCTGTCACCGCTTCCCGCAGCGACACCCTCGCGACGGTGCGACAGGCGATGTCCCGCTCCGCCGGCGTGCTTCGTGACGCCGCCGGCCTGGAGGCCGCCATCGCCACCCTGTTGCCGCTGGCACCCGCCGACGACGCCGCCCTGGTCGGGCTGATGGTGTGCGTCGCCGCCCACGACCGCACCGAAAGCCGCGGCGGCCACTTCCGCACCGACCATCCCGGCCGCGACGCGCTGCCCATCCGCAGGAGCCTGACGGCCACCGAGGCGCTGTCCCGCGCCGCGGCCATCATCGCGCCGGCCCGGAAGCTCGCCTCGTGAGCCCGCTTCCCGACCTCATGCTGGAGCCGCAGGTCCGCGCCGCCCTGCTGGAGGATCTCGGCCGCGCCGGCGACCTCACCACCGACGCCATCGTTCCCGCCGACCTCACCACGCGCTGCGTGCTGCAGGCGCGAGAGCCCGGCGTGGTCGCCGGCCTCGACCTGGCCCGGCTCGCCTTCTCCCTGGTCGACCCGCGCCTCCAGTTCGCCGTCCACTGCCCAGACGGCAGCGCGATCTCCCCCGGCGACCGCATCGCCACCGTGTCCGGGCCCGCCCGCGGCGTGCTGATCGCCGAGCGGGTGGCGCTGAACTACCTGTCGCACCTGAGCGGGATCGCCTCCGCCACCAACCGCATCGTGCGCGCCGTCGCCGGCACGGGTGCCCGCATCTGCGACACGCGCAAGACCACGCCCGGCCTGCGCGCGATCCAGAAATACGCCGTGCGCGTCGGCGGCGGCTCCAACCACCGCTTCGGCCTCGACGACGCGGTGCTGATCAAGGACAACCACGTCGCCATCGCCGGCGGCGTGCGCATCGCGATCGAGCGCGCCAGGCGTGCCGTCGGCCACTTGGTCAAGATCGAGGTCGAGGTCGACACCCTCGCCCAGCTGGAGGAGGCGCTCGCGGTCGGCGTCGATGCCGTGCTGCTCGACAACATGGCGCCGCCCACCCTGCGCGAGGCGGTGCGGATGGTCGCCGGCCGCGCCGTCACCGAGGCCTCGGGCCGCGTCACCCCCGAGACCGCGCCGGCGCTCGCCGAGACCGGCGTGGACCTGATCTCGATCGGCTGGCTGACCCATTCGGTCGCCGTGCTCGACATCGGCCTCGACCACGACGGCTGAGCCTTCGGGCCTCGTGCCGCGCGTCCGTTACCCGCCCGGACCGCGCGCGTCGACCGCCGACAGCCGACCGGCGGCATCGCCCGCGCGATCCGCAACGGACGGCGGTGGAACGGCGCCCCGTTCGGTCATGCGCTTTCCGTTGTTCCTTCCTTCGACGGTGGCCGCCCGTTCCCGGATCGGGTTGGCGCGCGGATCGATCCTTGTGATAGTCGGATGACGACAGCAATGAAGATCCCGCGCCAGGATGGGGCCGGGCAGGAGGCGGCATGGTCTGGGCTCGCTTCGCCACGATGCAGCGCAACGAGGGCAGGCGGCTGCGCCACTGGGTCGAGCATCACGCCGCGATCTCCGGACATCGCCGCCTGACGATCCTGGACAACGGCAGCAGCGATCCGGACACCATCCAGGTCCTCGCCGAGGCCCGGAAGCGCGGCTGCACCGTGCTGGACTTCCCCGGCCGCCATCATTTCGAGAACAAGGGCAGCATCGTCGCGGACGTCATCCGCGACTGGGACCAGACCCGCCTCTACGACTTCGCGATCCCGTGCGATGCGGACGAGCGGCTCGCCGTCTGGACCGACGAGGGGGTGGATGCCAGCCCGGCGGCGGTGATGGCCGAGCTCGCCCGCTACGTCGGCAGCAAGAGCGCGTTCCGGATCGACACCAGCCTGTTCAACGTCCCGGAACGGGCGGGCTGGTACGCGCCCGACATCCACTTCCACAAGTCCTTCCTTCCGGCCAGGACCATCGGATCGCTGGACCTGGGCTTCCACTGGGCCGAGAGCCGCTTCACCACCGGACAAAGGCACACCCGGCTGGTCTGGCTCCACGAGCACAACGGCACCTTCGCGGAGGCGCAACGCAACGCCCGGTGGAAGCTGGAGGACCGCGTGGACCTGAACGACCCGGCAGCGCTCGACAGCTATGCCGCCGCGGGGCTGCCGGGCGCGCATCTCGTGTCGACCCTGTCCATGACCGACACCGACTACCGTGCACGCTACGATGACCGGCTGCGCCTTTCGGTCGGCCCCAGGACGGAGCTCATGCTGCCGGGCAGCCGCGATCCGGTGCCCTGGAACGGAAAGGCCTATCTGCTCACCCATCCCGACGTGGCCCGGAACTGGGAGCTGACCGCCCTGCAGCACTACACGCGTCACGGCGTGACCGAGGGGCGGCTTCCGAGCAGCCTGATCCCCGAGCCGACACGCGCCCTGCGCGACACGCCCCAGTTCTCGTCTCCGGGCCACGGCTGAACCCCGGCTCCTGGCGCAGCGTCGGGCCAGCCGGCGCTGGTGTCCGACCCGCTCGACAGGGCAGCCCGATCCCGGGACGATGCAGGACACGATCAGGCGGTCACGTCCCGGGCCCTGAGATGACCGGGTCATGCAGCAGGAAGGCCTGTCCAGCGGCTCGTCCGGGTTTCTCCCGAGGCGGAGAAAGGCGCATCGGGATCAACGGCACGGCGCGTTGTCAAACCGGCGCTCAGGCCGGCACCGGCCCGATCACCAGCCCGCGCAGCCGTTCCACCGTGATCCGCTCCGGCCGCGCCGTGCCCAGCGCCGTCACCGCCGCCGCCCCGGTGGCGACGCCCCAGGCGAACGCGTCCGGCGGCGTGCGCCCTTCCGCCAGCGCCATCACCATGCCGGCCAGGAAGCTGTCGCCGGCGCCGGTGGTGCCGTTGACCACCACGTTGAGCGCCGGCAGCCAGAGCGGCCCTTCGGGCAGCATCAGCATCGCCCCGTGCTCGCCCAGCGTCAGCGCCACCATCCCCGCCTGGCCGCCATGCACCAGCTCGGCCGCCGCCTCCTCCTGGTCCTCCCGCGTCGGCAGCGTGCGTCCGGCGATCATCTCCAGCTCGGTGAGGCTCGACTTGAGCAGGAACACCGAGCCGTGCGCGAGCCCCGCGGTCAGCGCCGGCCCGGACGAATCCAGCACGAACGGCACGTTCCGCTCGTGCGCCACCGCGCCCAGCCTGGCATAGAACTCCGACGGCACCCCGGGCGGCAGGCTGCCGCTGGCGACCAGCCAGCCCGCGTCCACCTGCGACACGAGGTCCAGCATCTCCCCCCATTCCGGGTCGCGCACCGTCGGCCCCTGGGCGACGAAGCGGTACTCCTCGTTCGCCAGCGCGTCGGTGACGCTGTGGCTGGTGCGGGTGCGGCCGCCGATCCTGAGCGCCTGGTAGGGGATGCCGTCCTCCTCCAGCAGCTCCTCCAGCAGCCGTCCGGTCGAGCCGCCCGCCAGCACCAGCGCACGCGACCGCCCGCCCAGCGCCTGCACCACGCGGGCCACGTTGATGCCGCCGCCGCCGGCATCCTCGCGGTCGCTGAAGGTGCGCAGCTTGTGCGTCGGCCTGACCCGCTGCGTCTGCACCGCGACGTCGATGGTCGGGTTCATGCACACGGTCGCGATCGGCGTCGAGCAGGACAGGAATGCCATCGGCGGACCCCCGGGAACGTTCGCCGCCACCATGCCAGCGGCACCGCGGCCACGCCAGCCGAGCTGTTACGGCCCGATGTCCGGCACCTGAAATCGCATCAATTCGACCCCGGGCGGCGTCCATGCGCCTTATGCTCGCCGGAAACGCCAAGGAGCCCGGGATGCCCACCTACACCGTGCACTATTCCAACGCCGCCGGCGGCCCGCCGATCGGCGACACGCTCAGCGTCACGACCGACGGCGTGGAGGATGCGATCCGCTTCGCCGAGCAGCATTTCCGCCCGCCCTCCCACCAGCCCTCGGTCGGCGACGTCAAGGGCTACAGCATCTGCGACGACCGCAAGCACATGGTGGTGCCCTGGCGGGAAGGGGACGCCCGGCCGCCCGGCGCCGCCGTGGGAGGGCGGTCCGGACAGGGCTGAGCCGCGTCGCAAGGCGGCCCGTCGCCGCGGGGAGCGACCGGCTGTTCCCCGAGGCGATGCATGCCCTCGCGGCCCACGACGTCGCCCGGCGCGCGTTGCGGCCCGCCATGGTCGCCGGCGTGCTTCCCGGCTCGGCCGCCGCAGCGCCGTGTCCGGGGCGTCCTCCCGGGTCCTGGCGGATCCGGGCCGGACGGCCTGCCTGGTGCAGATGGTCCACGGCGTCCTGACGCAGGCCCAGGTCCCGGCGAGGGGAGCCGGAAGGGCAGCACGTTCAGGCGTTCGGCCGCTCGCGTGGCGGATCCAGGACCAGGACCCACCTCGAGGGCGACGCCGACGGCCAGCCGCCCGCGTTTCGCCTTACCGGCGGCAGGGCGGGCGACAGCCGCCGGTCCGGAACCCCGCTCGACCTCGCTCCGGACGTCACGCCGCGCGCCGCCCTGACCGACAAGGGTCCTGACGCGTCGGGCAGCGGGAAGGCCGCCAGGCCACGCGGCATCCCCTCCGGCTTCCCGAGGCTCCTCCGCACGGCACGCGCATGGACCGGGCAGGCCGTGGGCAGGCTCGAGCGCCTCGCCCGCCGTGCGACGAGACCGCCGGGACCTGCGCCCGCATCGTCGCCTTTGCCTGCGGTCTGTCCTAATCGGATCCGTCCACGCCGTCCCGGCCCGGCGCCGCTTCTCCCGGCTGTTCGGTTCACGGCCTTGCCTGCAAGGCGGTTGTTCCCTCCGGCGCAAGCCCGTAGCCTCGATGCTCCCGAAGCTGCGAACGGTTCGATGTCCGACGACCTCCAGTTCAGCCAGACCGGCCGCCTGCTCCGCATCGATACGCCTCTGGGCGAGGACGTGCTGCTGCTCGAAAGGTTCGAGGGCAGGGAGGAGATCAGCGAGCTGTTCGCGTTCAGCGCCCTGGTCCGCTCCACCCGCACCGACCTGCAGCAGGCGGACCTGGTCGGCAAGCTGGTCGACGTGTCGATCGACCTGACCCAGGGCGACGGGCAGATGCGCAGCTGGAACCTGCTCTGCGTGGCCCTGAACGAGGGCCCGATGCTGGCGAACGACATGCGCCACTACACGCTGGTCCTGCGCCCGCAGTTGTGGCTGCTGACCCGTCGGGCCGACTGCCGCATCTTCCTGTCCAAGAGCAGCGTCGAGATCTGCCAGCTGATGCTGTCCGAGCACGGCCTGCCGGCGCCCGACACCTCCGGCCTGGTCGGTCCGGTGCCGCCGCCGCCGCGCGACTACAGCGTGCAGTGGAACGAGACCGATCTCGCCTATCTCGACCGGCGCCTGGAACAGGACGGCGTGTTCTACTACTTCGTCCATCGCCTGGGCCAGCACGTCATGCACCTGGCCAACCACCAGACCGCCTACCGCGACCTGCAGCCGGACAGCGCGCTGCGCCTCGCCCGCGGCTCGTCCGACCGCAACCAGATCTTCGCGTTCGACCGCACCTACCGTTTCATCCCGAGCCAGCGTGCCGCGCGCGACTGGAACTTCGAGACCCCGGCCCGTCCGCCGGAGGGCAGCGGCAACAGCAACGTGCCGGGCCAGATCGAGGGCGGCTCAGGCGGCGCCAAGTACGAGCTGTACGAATATCCCGGTCGCTTCATGCAGAACAACGCCGGCGAGGGCGCGATGCGCAACCGCATGCAGGCGTCGGAGACCGACCACGACCGGGTGGTGGGGCAGAGCCGGGTGCGTCCGCTGATGCCGGCGCGTCGCTTCACGCCCTATGACCTGTCCGACCCTGGGCAGGTGTATCAGCCGCACATCGCGACCAGCGTCACCCACCACGCCGAGGACCCGAGCTACAACATCGTCGCCGGCAGCACGCCTGCGGACGTCGAGCCTGCGGTTCCCGGCTACACCAACGCGTTCGAGGCGACGCTGGCCACCGTGCCCGCGACGCCGCACCGCGACACGCCGCAGCCGCGCATCGACGGCGCGCAGATCGCCATCGTCGCCGGCCCGCCGGGCGAGGAGATCCACACCGACACCTATGGCCGGGTGAAGCTGCGCTTTCCGTGGGACCGCCGGGCCAGGGGGGACGGCACCGACACGGTGTGGGTGCGCGTGAGCCAGCCCTGGGCCGGCGGCACGTGGGGCGCGCAGGTGATCCCGCGCGTCGGCATGGAGGTGCTGGTCACCTACCAGGACGGCGACCCGGACCGGCCGCTGGTGACGGGCGTGGTGCCGAACCCGTCCAACCCGGTGCCGTATGGCCTGCCGGGCAACAAGACCCGCATGGTGATCCGCAGCAAGACGTACAGGGCGAAGGGCGCCAACGAGTTCACCATGGAGGACGGGACGGGTGAGGAAAACCTGTTCACCCATGCGCAGAAGGACCAGACCGGGCGGGTGCTGAACAACCACACCCATCGGGTGGACGCCCATGCGGTGACCAGCATCGGGCAGAACCAGTCGGTCGAGGTCGGTGGCAATCACAAGACCGAGGTTGGCGGCTCGGTGAACATCACGGTCGGGGGCACCGGTCCTGGCGCGCTCGCCTTGATGCAACAACTCGCCGGCCTTGCGCCGCTCACGGCAGGCCTGCTGCAGCAGGCAAGTGGCGTGGCCGGCGCGGGGCAGCTGGCGAGCGGCATGATGGCGGCGAGCATCACCTCATCCGCGCTCGGGTTCCTCTCCGGCGCAGGCCTTGGCTCGCGCGAGGGCGTCGTCGCCGGACCGAGCCCGATCAGGGATGCAGGAAACCAGCTCCGCCAATCCGGCACCGGTGTCGCTGCCGATGTCGGCGAGATACTGTCCGGGCTGCCCGGCGTCATGAACACCGTGGTCGGCGCCGTGAACACCCGCTCGGTCGGGATCGCGGACGTGGAACAGGTCGGGGTCAGCAAGGTCGTCAACGTTGGTGCGTCGGCCATCGAGAGCGTGGGCAAGTACAAGAAGATAGCGGTAGGGGAGGAGTTCGTCATCGAATGCGGGAAGTCGAAGTTCGTCATGAAGAGTGACGGAACCGTCCTGATCCTCGGAACTACCTTCAACTTCATCGCCACCGGGCATTTCCAGATGCAGGGCGACCCGATCGACAGCAACTGAGTCGAATGCTGCTTCACAACATCACGGCCATGCCGGCTGTCGCCTTCAGGCAGCTCGACCTGGCGGGCAAGATGGATTGCGTCGTCGTGGCACGGGGCCGGTTCTCGCTGCGGCTTGATGCGCCGATGACTCCCGGCCATGAACAACCCGACCTCTACTGGCAGGATACCTACCAGGGCGCCCCGCACTCCACCGCGTTGTTGCACGCCAGCGACCTTGCGCCGTTCCGGCCCGGTACCGACGTCAGCATCCTGGGCGACGCGTACGCCCCTGGCGGCAAGCCCTTGCCGTCCTGGACCTGCGGCATCCGGATCTCGAACCGGTTGGATCGTGTTCTGCGTGTCACCGGCCCGCGTCGATGGGTCGTTCGGTCAACCAGGACCCGCATCGGTCCGTTCAAGCTGAAGCAGGGTGGGCAGCCGAACGCATGGCAGGTCACCGAGCCCGATCCTGCACGCTCGGTCCCACTCGACTGGGCGCTCGCCCATGGCGGCCCGACGCTCGGTCTACCGGAGAGCGACTCGCCCCCGCCGATGATGCCGGACAATCCGCTCGGGATCGGGGTGATCGACCCTGTGCGAACGGCCACGGACCGTGACTACCCGGCGCCGCAGATCGAATGGGCCGACGCGCCTATCCGGTCGTTCAGTGCCTCGGAGGCAGCACCCGCGCCCGCCGGCTTTGGCCTGGCATCGCCCTGGTGGCCTTGCCGCCTGCGTCATGCCGGCACCTATGATGAACAGTGGCTCGACCATCGCCATCCGTTGCTGCCCGATGATTTCGACGACCGTTTCTGGCAGTCCGCGCCTCCCGAGATGGTGGTGGAACCCTGGCTGCAAGGCGACGAGAGCTTCGTTCTGAGCAACCTGCATCCCGATCATCCCAGGTTGTCCGGGTTCCTGCCCCGCTCGCGCCTGGTAGTACGTGTGCACCTGCCCAAAGCCGCGGCGGAGGACCGCGAGCTGGCGCTCGACTCCCTGCAGTTCGATCTGCGGCCCGGCCGATCCGAATGCCAGATCACCTGGCGTGCGCGTTTTCCTCTACCGGATGCCCAGCTTGCCCGACTGGTGCTGCGTGATACCGACATGGCATACCGCCGCCTCCGCCGCCCCGGACTGCATGGAGTGACCGCATGACGGACGATCCATCGTCCGGAGGCTCCGGAGGATCTCTCGCCGGCACCCCGCCCCAGGATCTGGGGCATCCTGGCTATCCAAGTCCCTGGACCACGTCGCAGCCGCTGGAAGGTTTGCGCGACGAGAGCGCGGCGCGGATCGTCTGTCTTTCGCCAAGCGTCAACCTCACGCCGTCCGGTGGCGCGATGGTACCGGTCCCCTACATGATCTATGACCTTTGCAACCACATGGACAACTATTCGACCAAAACGTTCTACACGAGCCAGCGCGTGCTCCGCGCTTGTTCGCGCACCACCCACGTGCACGGCGACGAGGCCGGTACTGGAGGCGGCGTGAAGTCCGGCACCGTCGGTGGCATCTGCGAGCCGATCGGACACGCGAAGCGGGTGCGCGTCGAGGGTTCGGAGGTGGTGCGCCATCTCGACCCATTCTGGATGGAAGACCGCAACACGGTGGGTGAAGCGATCTTCACCCGCAACCTTTCCACGTTCGCCCCGCCGCCGCTTGACGATCCAGTTCCCGGTAGCGCTCGCGTAGCGTTCTCCGGCGGTAACGCGGGCAGCGGGAGCGCCGGCCTGAGCAGCTCGGCTGGCGTGGGCAACACGACGTACACGTGGTCAAACTTCGCCAGGGTTGCCACTGCTGAGGAGATCGGTGGAGGTGGTCCGGAGGATCCGGTTGCCGACATCGTGGTTGCCGGAACTGCGATAATCTTCCTCGGTGGGGCGCTTTGGGTGGCAACACACGCTGACACCGCTCGTGTCAGCCGCACACGCGATCCGGAGTTTTGCCTGGTGGGTCCATATGGCGAAATCGACAAGGTCTGCAACAAGGCTGGTGGCGAGACGCACCATATAGTTCCGGACATGGTATATCGACTTGGTACTCGTCCTGAGAATGCCGAAGAAGAGAATTCTAGAGACAATCGTATTCCCAGAAGCCCTACATTCAACGAGGGCATGTCGATCTGCCTGACCAAAGGCGAACATCGAACCGATGAGGATGGAGTTCATCGATCTCTCAACCCATCGCTAAAAACGCTCGGGATTGGTGAGACACCTTCTGGCACAGCACCGATGCCTCTTATACTTAGCGCCTGCACAAGCGCTTTGGATACCCTTCGTGATATTAGCGATAAGTGCAAGCAAATAGCTATTGCCGCCACTACGGCCCAGGCTAGCCCGATGCTCGGTCAGCCGGGTCGCACAACTATGTCACTCCCATCGCCTGCCGCTCGACAAGTGCTACAGCAAGGCCACTATTGAGAGTCGTCGCATGAAAGACAACCAGAGCGTTTACGCTGCCGCCGTGCGTGGCCACGATAACTTCTGCGTCGCCGTGAGAGACTCTGATGAACCGGACGATCCCTACAGCTTCATTTTGAGCTATGACGGAACCCTTGCGCAGCCTTGGGGTCGTGTCGACGTGTCGCGCGTGGTGAACTCGATCACCGTGTTGGACGGCAATTATGTCGCACTCAGCGGTGAGGGCGACGTTTACACGTTGTTGGCGGACCGAACGCTCACAGATAAGATACCAGGAGCCGGCACGTTCAGCCGGGATGCCAAAGCCTTGGGTTCAACTATTGCCATTGGCGCTATAAACAGACTGCTTCATGTCGTTGGTGACTCCGGGCAAATCTACAGGCGGGATGTGTCAGGCGCTTGGACCAGCTTGGCCGGCCCGGGCCTTGGTGTCAGCGCAGCTTACTCCTCGCTCACGCTCCGTGCCATCGCCGGGCTCGGGCCTGACCTGATCTATGTCGCTGGATTTGCGACGCCCGCACGGCGACAATTAACCAAGGCCGAACAGGACGAGATGGTGGAGGCTGGCAAGCGGGGCGACACCGCCCGTATCGTCGAAATATTGAATAGCACCAAAACACCCGGGGTAGATACAACCATCGAGGGCCGTGCCTTCTTTCGCGACGCCTCCGGTTGGCACGAGATCGCGCGGTCCAACCGCCACAGCCTGGACGACATCCTGGTGGAGGGGCCCGACAAGGTGTGGATCACCGGCTTCCACGGCACCATCCTCCAGGGCAGCGCCGCCACGGGCTTCCGCGCAGTCGGCTTCCACGGCGACACGGAGACCATTCTCTCTTTCACGCGCTTCGGCGACCGTTACGCGTGCGCCGCCGACCACTCGCTGCACTGGTTCAACGGCCACAACCTGTCGCCGCTGCGCCCGACCAGCACCACGGGCGTGATCTCCCCGCTCAAGGTGGCGGCGGTGGACGACGTGCTGTTCTTCTTTGACTATCGGCAGGGCGTGCACCGGTTCGATGGCACGAACTGGACCGCCATCCCGATCCCGCCGCCTTTGCTCGAACGGGACTTCAAGGGCCTCCCATGGCCGTGATCTGTCACTGCCTGCGGTGTGAGACGACCGGGTTCTTGGTTTGAAAAGAGACCCGTATTGCGACATGCCGCGGCCGTGCATCGACGGCGCGCAGGCCGCCATCGTCGCCGGTTCCTTATATGATCTATGACCTGTGCGATCATATGGACGGCTACTCGACCAAGACGTTCTACACGGGCCAGCGTGTGCTCCGCGCTTGTTCGCGCACCACCCACGTGCATGGCGACGAGGCCGGCACCGGGGGCGGCGTGAAGTCCGGCACCGTCGGTGGCATCTGCGAGCCGATCGGACACGCAAAGCGGGTTCGCGTCGAGGGTTCGGAGGTGGTACGCCATCTCGACCCGTTCTGGATGGAAGACCGCAACACGGTGGGTGAAGCGATCTTTGCCCGCAACCTTTCCACGTTCGCCCCGCCGCTGCTTGATGATCCAGTTCCCGGTAGCGCTCTCATAAAGATTTCCAGCGGTATTGCGGGCAGCGGAAGCGCCGGCCTGAGTAGCTCGGCTGGCGTGGGTAACACGACATACACGTGGTCCAACTTTGCCAGGGCTGCCACTGCTGAGGAGATCGGTGGCGGTGGCCCGGAGGACCCGGTTGCCGACATCGTGGTTGCCGGAACTGCAATAATCTTTCTCGGTGGGGCGCTGTGGGTGGCAACGCACGCTGACACCGCTCGTGTCAGCCGCACAAGCGATCCAGAATTTTGCCTGATCGGCCCGTATCACAAGATTAAAGACCTCTGCTCCAAGGCTAATGGCGAGACGCACCATATCGTTCCGGACATGGTGTACCGCCTTGACGTTCGCCCCACAGGTGCTGCAGAGGACTCGCCTAAAGACCGCATCCCCAACAGCCCGACCCTGAACCAAGGCATGTCCATCTGCCTGACGACCGGCAACCACCGCAGGGGTGAGGATGCGGTTCACAGCATGCTGAACCCCGCCTTGAACACGCTCGGGGCTGCGAACACGCCCAGCGGAACAGCTCCGATGCCTGATATCCTAAAGGCGTCCACCGCTGCGCTGATGGCGGTTCAAGGTGTCAGTGGCGAGTGTAAACGAATAGCTATCGCCGCCACCACGGCCCAGGCCGCGCCGATGCTCGGCCAACCGGGCCGCACAACCACGTCCCTTCCGTCGCCTGACGCTCGGCGAGTGCTACAGCAAGGGCACTATTGAGGACCTCCGCATGAAGGACAACCAGCGCCTGTATGCCGCAGCCATACTCGGCCGCGACAACTTTTGCATCGCCGTGGTCGACTCCACCGATCCGGACGACCCGTACAGCTTCATCCTGAGCCATGACGGAACGCTCACGCAGCCTTGGGGCCGTGTGGACGTATCGCGCGTGGTGAACTCAATCACCGTACACGGTCACAACTATGTTGCCCTAAGTAACGAAGGGGACGTTTACACGCTACTGGCCGACCAAATCCTCACTGACAAGATCGCGGGCGCCGGCACGTTCAGCCCGGACGCCAAAGGCCTGGGTTCCACCCTTGCCATCGCCGACATTGGCGGCCTGCTGCACGTCGTGGGGAACTCCGGGCAGATTTATCGTCGCGATGCGGCCGGCACCTGGACCAGCCTGGCCGGCCCTGGCCTCGGCGTCACTCCGGCCTACTCCTCGCTCACCCTGCGAGTTGTCGCGGGAACCAACTCCGAACTGATCTATGTCGCTGGCTCCGCAACGCCGGCATCGCGAACTTTGACCCAAGCTGATAGGGACGAGATGGTGGAGGCCGGCAAGCACGGCGACACCGCCCGTATCGTCGAGATCCTGAACAGCACCAATCCGCCTGGGATGGACATGACCATCGAGGGCCGTGCCTTCTTCCGCGACGCCTCCGGCTGGCACGAGATCGCGCGGCCCAACCGCCACAGCCTGGACGACATCCTGGTGGAGGGGCCGGACAAGGTTTGGATCACCGGCTTCTACGGCACTATCCTCCAGGGCAGCGCTGCCGCGGGCTTCCGGGCGATCGGCTTTCAGGGCGACACGGAGACCATTCTCTCCTTCACGCGCTTTGGCGACCGCTACGCCTGCGCCGCCGACCACTCGCTGCACTGGTTCAACGGCCACAACCTGTCGCCGCTCCGCCCGACCAGCACCAAGGGTGGGATCTCCCCGCTCAAGGTGGCGGCGGTGGACGACATGCTGTTCTTCTTCGACTACCGGCAGGGCGTCCACCGGTTCGACGGCAAGGACTGGACCGAGATTGCGATACCGCCGGCCCTGTTGAGTCGGACCGCCGGGAAGCTCGTGCCACCGTGAACCGCGAGACCTGCCAGCGTGCCCGCCACGCCGCACCGCGCTACGCCTCGCCGCGCATCGACGGGGCGCAGGTCGCGGTCGTCGCCGGCCCGCCGAGCGAGGAGATCCACGCCGACGCCTATGGCCGGGTGAAGCTGCGCTTCCAGCGGGACCGACATGCCAGGAGGGATGGCATCGACACAGGGTGGATGCGGGTGAGCCAGCCCTAAGCCGGCGGCACCTGGGGCGTGCAGGTGATCCCGCGCGGTCTCTCGTTGCACGCATCGTCTTGCAGCAGGGCCATTATCAAGGACTACACGCATGAACGATGACCAGCGCCTGTACGCCGCCGCCGCAAGCGGCCATGACAACTTCTGCATTGGCATAACCAATCAGGATTTAGAAGATCCCTACAGCATCGTGCTGAGCTACAACGGCGGGCTTGCACAGCCCTGGGGTCGAGTGGATTGGCCCGGATCGTCAACGACATTTCGGTCGATGACGGGGTCTACGTTGCACTGAGCAACGAAGGTGATGTCTATACTCTGCTGCCCGGCGGCACGGTGACGGAGAAGATCCCGGGTGCCGGCACGCATAGCCCAGATGCAACTGGCCACGGCGCAACCATCGGCATCACCGCCATTGGCGGCCTGCTCCATGTCGTCCGATCCTCGGGACAGATCTATCGGCGCGACGCACCCGCAACGCGGCGCGATGCACCCGCGACATGGACCAGCCTCGGCGGACCCGACCTCGAAGTCTCCGCCGCCTACTCGTCGTTGACGCTGCGCGTCGTCGCGGGGATCGACCCAGAACTGATCTACGTCGCCGGATTTGCCACGCCGGCTACGCGGTCGTTGACGCCAGCTCAATCAGATGAGATGGCTGAGGCTGGCAAACGCGGCGACATCGCGCGGATGATGGAAATCTTTAACAGCCTGATACCGGCGGGGGTCAACCCAACCATCGAAGGCCGGGCGTTCTTTCGCAACGCGTCCGGATGGACGGAGATCGCCCGCCCCAACCGTCACGGCCTTCACGACATCTTTGTCGAAAGCCGGGACAAGGTGTGGATCACCGGCTTCAATGGGATCATCCTGTGTGGGAGCGCGTCCGCAGGCTTCCAGGAGGTCGGCTTCCACGGCGACACGGAACGCATCCTGTCCTTCACGCGCTTCGGCGACCGCTACGCCTGTGCCGCCGATCGTTCCCTGCACTGGTTCAACGGTCACAACCTTTCGGACCTGCATCCGACCAGCACCGTCGGCGTGATAACTCCCCTCAAGGTGGTAGCGGTGGATGGTGTCCTGTTCTTCTTCGACTACCGGCAGGGGGTCCACCGGTTTGACGGGAAAGCCTGGACCGAGATCAAGATACCGCCGGTCCTGCTGAGCTGGAGCGCCGATGAGGCCGTGCCGCCGTGAACCGCGACCGTTCCAAGAGGCCTCACACCCTACGAGTTCATCTGCACGGCGTAGACAACAGAGCTTAACGGACCCGATCTCAACCCACTCCACCAAATGCCGGACTGAACATCTAGCGCCGGTACTCCTCCTCGCCGACATGCTCCAGCCAGTCCACCGGCGAGCCATCCTGTCTTTCCTGGATGGCGATGTGGCTCATCGCGGTGCTGTCGGAGGCCCCGTGCCAGTGCTTCTCGCCGGACGGGAACCAGACCACGTCGCCGGGCCGGATTTCCTCGACCGGGCTGCCCTCCCGCTGCACCCAGCCGCAGCCGGCGGTCACGATCAGGGTTTGCCCGAGCGGATGGGTGTGCCACGCCGTGCGTGCTCCCGGCTCGAAGGTCACCAGCGCCGCGCCGACCCGCGCCGGGTCGGGCGCGGTGAACAGCGGGTCGATCCGCACCGTTCCGGTGAACCATTCCGCCGGTCCCCTGCCCGAGGGCTGGCTGCCCGCCCGCCTGATCTCCATCGCCCGTCTCCTGCGCCGACCTGCCGACACCCGACATGGGCCACCGACCCGGCCGGGATCAGGGATGGCC
>CALMVN010000094.1:520-6219 GCA_937873225.1 uncultured Acetobacteraceae bacterium | reverse complement strand
GGGCAGGGCGGGGCGCTGGTGGTGGACGAGGCGTTCGCCGACCTCGAACCGGACGTGCCGCAGGCGGCCGCCCTCCTGCCGTCGCCCGGCCTCGTGGTGCTGCGCTCGTTCGGCAAGAGCTACGGACTGGCCGGGATCAGGCTCGGCTTCCTGCTCGCGGACCAGGCGGTGGCGGAGCGGATGCAAACGCTGCTCGGGCCCTGGGCGGTGGGCGGCGTCGCGATCGCCGTCGGGCGACGGGCGCTGGCGGACCGGTCCTGGCGCGACCGGGCCGTGACGGCGCTGGGGGCCGAGGCCGACCGGCTGGACCGCGTGCTGACGGAGGCCGGCCTGGTGGTCGAGGGCGGGACGCGGCTGTTCCGGCTGGCGCGGTGCCGCGACGCCGACGCCGTGTTCCGGCGCCTGGGACGGAGCGGGCTGCTGGTGCGGCGCTTCCACGGGCAGCCCGGGCGCCTCCGCTTCGGCCTGCCGCCGGACGAGGCGGCCTGGACGCGCCTGCGGGCGGCGCTCCCGGATCGCTGATCAGGCGGACCCGCGGCGCGGCTGCAGCAGCCGCTCGGCGGCGGCGCCGAAGCTGAAGCCGAGGCTCGACCACAGCACCGCCTGCATGCCGAGCGACGCGATCCGGAACCGCCACAGCACCACCGCCGGGAACCGCGCCGGCACCTCGTTCACGTCCGGCATCACCGCCTGCGCCGCGGCGACCACGGCGAGGAACGCCACCGCCCCGAGCAGGGCGCCGTTCCAGGTCCCGAAGCGGTCGGCGGCGCGCCGGCCCGCCAGCACCGCCAGCACCGCCGCGCACAGCGACACCAGGATGGCCTCGAAGTACAGCGCGGTGCGCAGGCCGATGGTCGCGGGCATGCCCACGGAGGGCGGATTGGCGGGATACTTGAGCATGGGCACCAGCGCCAACACGACAAAGGCCGCCAGCGCCAGCCAGGCCGCCAGCGGACGGGCGGCGATCCGGCCGACACGGCCGAACAGGGCCGCGAACGACAGCGCGAACAGCCCGCCATAGGCGGCGCCGAAGGCGAGGCCGGCCGTCAACAAGCCCACGCCGCGCTGCACCGCCCGGCTGACGACCTCCGGCTCCGGCGCGAGGCCGGCAGCCTGGTCCATCGCGCGCTCGAAGGCGATGGCGTGTGCCACCTGCGGCTCGCCGAACAGCTCGGCGAACGCGATCATCAGGCAGGCCGAGGCGACGCCCAGCAGCATGCCGCGCGCGAGCAGGCGTCCGACCATCATCCCGCTCCGGCTAGTGGCAGGGGAAGCCGAGCAGGTGCCGCCCGTCATGGACGAACTCGTGCACGCCGTGGCCCGCGACCAGCGCCGTGGCGCCCTGTTCCGCGCCCACGAAGTAGAGCAGAAGCAACGCCAGCACGATGCCGAACGCCGCCCAGGGCGCCAGCTCGCGAAGCGGCAGGGGCCGGACCGACTGCGGCAGCGGCAGGACATGGGGGGCAGACGATCGGGTGGTCATGGAAGCGGTCTCCGCGGGAAGGGCGCGTCCCGTGTGCGATGAGGAAGCGCGGCGGAGGTCTGACTTCCACGTCCCTCGGCCGGGACGGGGTGACAGTGGCGCGACCGTGCCGGATTCCCACCGGCTTCCCCGCAGCGCGGAAGGGACGGTAGCGCCGGCGCCGGATCGGGGTCAAATCGCCGCGGCGCGGGGACCGGAACGGGCGCCGTGCGTCTGACCTGCCTGTCGCATCCGGCGACTCCCTCCATGCGCCAGGGCCGGTTCGTGCCCGACGACGAGGCGCTCGACGCGTCGGCGTGCGCCGCTCTCGACGCCCTCGGCCAGGGACGCTTCGCCTCCGCCGGTCATGTCCTGGCCAGCCCGCTGCCGCGCGCGGCCGGGACCGCGTCGCGCCTGGGACTGGCCGCGGTGGCGGAGCCGGCGCTCCAGGACGCGCGGGCCGGACGATGGGCCGGGCTGCGCCTGGACCAGCTCGATCCGCTGTCGGCGCGGGAATGGCTGTCGGACCCCGCGACCGCGCCGCCGGACGGGGAAAGCGAGGCGGCGCTTGGGCTGCGCGTCGCGGGATGGCTCGCCGAGGTGCCGCGGCTCGGCGACCACGTGCTGGCGGTCACCCATCCTGCGGTGGTGCGCGCGGTGCTGGTCTCGGCACTCGGCCTGCCCTGGGTGGCCGGTCGCCGCCTCGACGTGGCTCCGCTCACCGTGACGCAGCTGTCCTGGCGCCGGGGCTGGCGGCTGCAGGGCTTCGGCGTGCCGGCCGCGGCCGTCGGCTGAGCCCGCATGGGGTCACGAAGGCCGGAACCCCGGTGCGGCCCGAGGCGGCAGCCTGTCCCGGCAAAACGCGTCATCCCCCTGTTCCCGCCCCTTGTTCCTGCGGGAGATCCGCCGTCGAATCGGGCCTGCCGGCCGTGTCAGCTGCGATGCGGCTTCGGCGTGTCCTCCCCCGGCCGGACGTTGGTTCCGGGCTTCACCGGGGCGTCCGGCGCAGGCGCCACCTGGTCCTGGGCCTGGTTGCGCAGGGTGCGCAGGCGCTGGTACGGCAGCACCTTCTGCCGCACCGCCGGCGCGGGCTGTTCCGGGCTGGTGTTGACCGCGCTGTCCTTGTGCGTGCTGGTGTGGCCGGTCACCCTTTGGCCGGACGTCACCTGCGAGTCCGGCGCCGCCTGTCCGCTCGGTTGGCCGAGGGCCGCTCCCGCACACGACAGGCCGGCCAGGAGAACCAGGCAGGAAGCAGGGGTGGGGCGTCGAAGGGAACTGGACACGTGTCGGTGGCTCCTGATGCAGCACGCTTTCCGGCCTGCCGCGTGATCACCGGGGATCAACACCGGGCCGGCGGCGGGAGTTCTTCCGGCCGGTGGGATTGTGGCGCGCGGCGGCGCCGAACCGGGCGCGCGGCGGGTGCTGCGCCATGACGGAGATCGGTTTCTACCACCTCACCCGGTCCGGCGCCGAGGAGGCGCTGGCGCCCCTGCTGGGTCGCACCCTGCAGGCCGGCCACCGGGCGCTGGTGCGCTGCCGGGACGAGCAAAGGGTGGAGGCGGTCGACGCGGCGCTGTGGCGGATGCCGGAACCGCTCTGGCTTCCGCACGGCACCAGGCGCATGGGCGAGGCCGCGCTGCAGCCGGTATGGATCTCCGCCGACGACGAGGTGCCGAACGACGCCACCTTCCTGTTCCTCCTGGATGGCGTGCGGGCGCCGGACGCCGGCCGGTTCGCGCGCGTCTTCGACCTGTTCGACGGGAACGATCCCGGTGCGGTCGCGGATGCCCGCACCCGGTGGACGGAGGCCAAAGCGCTCGGCCACGCGCTCGCCTATTGGAAGCAGGAACCGAAGGGCTGGACCCGCGCCGGGTGATGCCGACGCGAGGCCTGCCGCGTGGTTCGGGGACGTGACGGGACCGCCGCCCCGCAACCGGACGGGCGCTGCGCGTTTGACTCGCAGAACGGGACGAGAAAGGTTCAGGACCATGGCCGACACGCCGAACACGCAGGGCGACAAGGACAAGCCTGCCGGTCCGCCGCCCGCCGCCGACCCGCACCTGAACGGGCCGGGCATGACCAACGGCATCCCCCACGCGAACAGCGACGATGCCGCCGGCAGCCCGACCTCCGATCGCGGCGCGGTCGAGAACGCCGGAAAATGACCGGGCCGGCGGCGGCGCTCCGACCGGTCAGGCTGCCGGACGGAAGCCACGTGCCGAGCCTGGGGCAGGGCACCTGGCGCATGGGCGAGGAGCGGTCCCGTCGCCGCGACGAGATCGACAGCCTGCGCGCCGGCATCGAGCTCGGCATGACCCTGATCGACACCGCCGAGATGTACGCCGACGGCGCCGCCGAGTCCCTGGTGGGCGAGGCGATCGCCGGGAAGCGCGACCAGGTCACGCTGGTGACCAAGGTGCTGCCCTCGCACGCCACCCGGACCGGGATCCCCAAAGCCTGCCGGGACAGCCTGAAGCGCCTCGGCGTCGAGCGGATCGACATCTACCTGCTGCACTGGCGGAGCAGCACGCCGCTCGCCGAGACGATCGAGGCGTTCGAGACGCTTCGCGGGCAGGGGCTGATACGCGAATGGGGCGTGTCGAACTTCGACGTCGACGACCTGGCCGGGTTCGGCAGCATCGCCCGGCCGCGCGGCTGCGCCACCGACCAGGTGCTCTACAACCTCGAGCATCGCGGCATCGAGCACGACCTCCTGAACTATTCGGTGCGGCAGGGCATCCCGCTGATGGCGTACTCGCCGGTCGGGCAGGGCGGCCGGCTGCTCCGCCATCCGGCGCTGGTCCGCGTCGCGGCGCGCCGCGGCGTTTCCCCGGCGCAGGTGGCCCTGGCCTGGACCCTGCGGTTGCCCAACGTCATCAGCATCCCGAAGGCGGGAAGCCTCCCGCACCTGCGCGAGAACGCCGCCGCCGCCGCGCTGACGCTCGAGCCGGACGACCTCGCGGAGCTCGACAGGGGATTTCCGCCGCCGAGCGCGAAGGTGCCGCTCGCCATGCTGTGAGCCCGGCCGGCTGACGGTCGGCGCTGCCCTCCCCGCGACGGGGACTCGCCCGGCTGTCGCGGCGGCGCTAGCCTGTGCGCCGTCGAACCGACGCCAGCCAGCCGCGGGAGGCCAGCCTGAGCCTTCTGATCCTGATCGGCCTGGTCCTGGTGCTTGCCGTGCTCGCCGCGTCGGGATCCATCGCCTCGACCGGCCGCTCGGACATGTCCGTGCGCGGCACCTCGCCGGGGCTGCTGCCGTTGCTCGGCGCCGTTCTGTCGGTGCTGGCCCTGCTGGACGGGCAGACCTCGGCGCTGCCGGTTCCGCTCGGCTTCGCCGGCGGCGGCGGCATCCAGATCGACCAGCTTTCCGCCCTGTTCCTGCTGCTCGGCTTCGTCGCCGCCGGCTTCGTCGAGGCGGCGGTCCGGCCGCCGCAGCGCGAGCGCGGCCGGTTGCGCCTGTGCCTGTCAGGCCTGGTGCTGACCATGCTGGCCGGGGACGCGTTCCTGCTTGTTCTCGGCGGCACCCTGACGATCGCAGCCCTGGCCCGCAGCGCGGGCGGCCCCGGCACCGGCCGCGCCCCGCTGTTCGCCGGCGCCGCCCTGCTTGGCGCCTGCACCCTGCTGCTCGGCGTCGCCACCCCGTCCGCATCGCTCCTGGCCGACGCCGGCTTCGCCAGGCTGCGCGGCGTCGGCGGGTCGCCGGTTGCCAACGGCTCGATGCTGCTCCCGCTTCTGGCCATCGCCGCCGCCGTCCCCCTGCTGGGGATCTGGCCCTGCCGGAACTGGCACCGGCGGCTGCAGGCGGTGTCGCCGGTCTGGGCGACGGGACTGGCGACCCTGCTCGGGTTGTTCCTGCTTCTGCGCCTTCTGCTCGACCTGCCCGGAACGGCGTCACCGGCCGCTCCGGGAGCCGTGCTGCTCCTGATCGGGCTGGCGGGCGCCCTGCAGTCCGCGGCCGGGGCGCTGCGGGAAGACCGGCTGCGTGCGGCCGTCGGGCGGCTGGCCTCCGTGCCGGCCGGGCTCATGGCGGCGGCGGTCGGGTGCTGCCTGATCGCGCGCGCCGACGACCTGCCGGCGCTGTCGGGCGACGCCCTGGAGGCGATGCTGCTGCTGCTGCCGATGCAGCTCCTCGGCGGGCTCGGCGCGCTGGCCCTGGCGCAGGCGATGGAGGCGGAAGCGGGAGCCGGCGCGCTCCGACGGCTGGGCGGGCTGGCGCAGCGACGCCCGCGGCATCGAC
>CALMVN010000094.1:0-510 GCA_937873225.1 uncultured Acetobacteraceae bacterium | reverse complement strand
CGGGCGTCGCTGCTGGCGGGCGTCTGCGCCTCGCTGCTCGGCTTCCTGCTGCCGGCCGGCGCCTTTGCCGGACTGTGGCTGCTGCTCCAGGACGCCCTGGCGATCGGCCGCCTGGGCGGCTGGCTCGGGCTTGTGATGCCGGCGGCCGTGCTGGCCATGGTGGTGGCGGCCGGGCTGTGCCTGGCCGGCTGGTTGCGCCTCGCCTCGGTCGCGGTGCTCGGGCGGCCGCGAACCCCTCGCGGCGCCGCGGCGCTCGACATCCCGCCGGTGCTGGTGCGCGGGCTGTGCGGGCTGCTGCTGCTGCCGCTCCTGGTCGGGCTGCTGCCCGGAGCCTGGCTCAGGATGCTGGCTCCCCTGCGGCTGGCGCTGGCCTCCGACGCCGCCGGCGCCGCCGTTCCCGTGTTCCGGCTGCTGGCTCCCGGCGGCGGCACGAGCCTGTCGCCGCTGCCGCTGCTGCTGACCGGGCTGCTGGTCGCGTGGTTCCTCCGCCGGGCCCATGGCTTCCTGTCG
>CALMVN010000093.1 GCA_937873225.1 uncultured Acetobacteraceae bacterium | reverse complement strand
CCATGATCCGGGCGATCTCGCCCCACTGCAGCCCGTTCCAGCCGTTCCGGTGCTGCCGGGCCTTGATGACCTTGGCGTGGTTCGCGAGCAGCCAGGCGTAGACCGGCTCGCGGCTCCGGCAGGGGTCGAAGACCTCGTCCCACTCCTTCCGGCTCATGTGCCGGAAGCGGGGCTTGTTTCGTTCGGCCACGGCGGCGGCGAGGAGCTTGGAGCGGAGGGTGATGCGGTCTTGCATGGCTTCAGCCTGGCGGCCCTCGGCGCGAACGGGGAGCACATTTTCTCGCGGGTCGATGGACGCTGAAACGTCCACCGCCGGCATGCCTGGCGTCCACCGGACGGACATCCAGCGTCTACCAGATGGACGTCGGACGACCACCATGTGGACGTCTGGCGCCCACGCCAGGGACGTCCAGCGTCCACCACGGGGACGCCGAAACAGGGCCTCCATACACCAATGCACCTGTGGTGCATCTTGCGGGTGATCCTGCAGCTCGACTTCCGCCTGATCCGGCGTTGCGAGCAGGTGCTGATCGGCAGATGAATGCTCCTTCCGCCAGCTTCAGAGCGATGACATGCCTTCCGAGCTGCTGTCGCTGTTGAGGAGCTAGACTCGCGGCCTGCCCAGCCGCTTGCAGCCGTGCAATGCTGCTGACCGCGTGCCGAGGGAGGAAGCGACCCGAAGATGGCGTGTTGAACCGACTTCGATCTGGCCTCGGCCAAGCCGCGCAGGGGCTTGCGCTGCTGCTCGCCAGCTGCACAGCCAGCGCGTCGCAGGTGACCGCCCCCCAGCAACCGCTGCGGGTCTATGCCGCCGGCAGCCTGGCGAGCTCGTTTAACGCCCTCTTGGCCGCCTTCGGCATGCCACCCGGGCCCGGGACCGGCCCGACCTATGGACCCGCCGGCGCGCTCCGTGAGCGGCTCGAGCACGGCGAGACCGCCGACCTGTTCGCCTCGGCTGACATGATCCAACCGCGTCGCCTGGCCAAGGAAGGACGTGGCGGGCCGGTGGTGCTGTTCGCCCGCAACCGCATGTGCGCGATCAGCCGGCGCTCACTCGGCCTCACTGCGGACAACCTGCTCTCCCGGCTGCTTGATCCTGGCGTCAAGCTGGCGACCTCGACGCCCGGTGCGGATCCGGGTGGCGACTACGCCTTGGCGATCTTCAGGCGGGCCGACCAGATGCATCCAGGCGCTCAGGCAGTGCTGGAAGGCAAGGCGCAGCAGCTGCTCGGTCATCCCGGCGCAACGCCTCTGGTTACCGGTCATGGCGTGGTCGAGGGCGTATTCCTGTCCGGCCGCGCCGACGTAGTAATCGGCTACTGCAGCGGCGCCAGTGCGATCGAGCATGCGGTGCCCGACCTAATTGCGGTGCCATTCCCTCAGCCGCTGGCCATCAGCGCCCCCTATGGGCTGATTGTCCTGTCAAACAGCCCAGCGGCGATGCGCTTCGCGCTCTTCATCCTGTCGGATGCAGGACAGACCATCCTGGCCCAGCACGGCCTCATCCCGGTGACGCTCTCCGACAGGCCGTGATCACAAGACACCGCTGTCATCCAGCGTGCTGATCGGGCCAACCAGCACGACAGCCCGATGTTCGCCTCGACGCTGAATACTATCCCGTCAGTGGGTAGCGGCAGACATGCTGCTTCAACCGGGCTTAAAGATCGAACTCAAGACCCGCCAACACCGTCCGCGGTGCACCGAAATAGGCGATGTTGGCACCGACAACCGGGACGGGATGACCCGCGTTCAGATCCTTGTCGCCTGAGCCGCCGGAGGAAGCATGACCGACGCCCCCAATTACGTCCGCTATGCGGACGGTCTCGAGACGCCGGCGGCGGACGAGGGCAGGATCATTGAGGGCATCATCGCGTCGATGACCCATGAGAGCCAGATCGTCGCCAAGCGGGACGGCCAGACCGTGCGGGCCTCCCATGCCAAGAGCACCGGGCTGGCGAAGGGGATGCTCAGCGTGTTGCCGGGCCTGCCTGGGCCGTATGCCCAAGGCCTGTTTGCGGTGGCGCGCGACTACCCTGTCCTGATGCGCTTCGCGCAGGGTCCGGGCGAGAGGCTGTCCGACAGCGTTTCCACCCACCGCGGCGTTGGCATCAAGGTGCTCGATGTGGACGGGCCCAAGCTCCCGGGCCACGACGACACCACGCAGGACTTCGTCCTCGCCACCGGGACCGCCTTCGCGCAGTCCAGCGCCGCCACCTTCCTCACCGCGATCAAGGGGATCGAGAAGGGCACCGGCATGCCACAGGTCGTGAAGCAGGCGGTTTCGACAGCGTCGCGCGCGATCAACGCCGTCTACAACGTCGCGGGCAGCGACAGCCCGACCTTCGGCTTCTTCGGTCACACCAGGCGCAACCCGCTGGCTGACGCCTACTTCAGCCAGGCCGCACTCCGCCATGGCGACTACGTGGCCAAGGTCGGCCTGTTCCCGGTCTCGCCCGAGCTGTTGGCGATCGTGGACCAGACCCTTGATACCGGCGACGACGACGCCTTCCGCCACGCGGTGGTGGAGCACCTGCGCGGCCACGGCGCCCAGTTTGAGCTGCGGGTGCAGCTCTGCACTGACACGGACGCGATGCCGATCGAGGACGCCTCCGTGCCGTGGCCCGAGGACCGCAGCCCGTACATGCCGGTGGCCGTGATCGCCGTGTCGCCGCAGGAGGCTTATAGCCCGGCGCGTCAGACCTACTTCGACGAGGTGCTGTCGTTTCAGCCGGCGCACGCGCTGGCGGCGCACCGTCCGCTCGGCTCGGTGATGCGCGCCCGGCTGCAGACCTACCAGGCGCTCTCGGCCTATCGCCACGCCCAGAACGGCAAGCGCCAGTCGGAGCCCGCGGCGATCGATCAGGTGCCGGACTAGGTTGGTCCTGCCGGTAACCTCGCGATCCTGACGGCCACATGAACGAACCGGTATGGCTGCCCCCGGTTGCTGCGGGGCCAGCCGTCCACAGCGCGCGTCGCCTGGCCAGGTGCCGGAGGACCGCCGTGAGAATTAATCTGCACCCCACCGCGCTGGCGCCGGCCGTGGCGCAGGTGCTCCTCGCACCACGCGACACCCTGCTGGCGATTAAAAGCCAGGCTGGTTTTTATCACCCACGAGCCGCCCACCATCTCGCCGCCGCTGCCGCCTCACGCGCCACCCGCACCGCCTCAAGAGCAGCAAGGGCCGCCACCCGATCCCCTCCCTGCGCAGAGGGTAGTACCCTGATAGGGGCTTCATCGTCACAC
>CALMVN010000092.1:20344-20610 GCA_937873225.1 uncultured Acetobacteraceae bacterium | reverse complement strand
GCGGTGGACGGAACCGCGACGGTCGGTGCGGTGGCGCTGCCTGGGCTGGGGGCGATCCTCGGCACCGGCGACGGGGGCGGCGGCCTCCTGCCGGCGCCGGGCGCGCGGCTCAGGATGGTGGTGAGCCGGAGCCGGCCGGCCTCGGAAGCGGTGCGTGTGGCGGACGGGCTCGGCGCGGAACTGCTGCCGATGGGCTCGGCCGGGGCCAAGGCGATGGCGGTGGTGCGGGGCGACGGGAGGGCGTGGGGTTGCAGGTAGGGGTCGGC
>CALMVN010000092.1:11801-20285 GCA_937873225.1 uncultured Acetobacteraceae bacterium | reverse complement strand
TCTACCTTCATTCCGGCGGCCAGCACGAATGGGACAGCTGCGCGCCGGTCGCGGTGGCGCAGGCCGCCGGGCTGCACGCGTCGCGCCTGGACGGCTCGGCGCTGCGCTACAACGTCGCCGGCGCGTTCCTGCCGGACCTGCTGGTGTGCCGGAAGGAACAGGCCGGGCGGGTGCTGCGCCTCCTCGCCGGAGGCGGGCGGGAATGACCGCGGAGGTCCATCTCCGGCGCGATGGCGGGCTCGGGCACATCACCCTGCAACGGCCGCGCGCGATCAACGCGCTGACGCCGGACATGGTGGCGGCGATCGACGCGGCGCTGGCGGACTGGTCGGACGACCCGGCGCTGGTCGGGGTGCTGATCGACGGTGCGGGCGAGCGCGGGCTGTGCGCCGGCGGCGACATACGCTTCATGCACGACTGCGTCCGGGCCGGGATGCCGGAGCGGGCGGACGCGTTCCTGCGTGGCGAGTACCGGCTGAACGCGCGCATCGCCCGGCTGCCCAAGCCCTACGTGGCGATCATGGACGGGCTGGTGATGGGCGGCGGCGTGGGCGTGTCGGCACACGGCTCGATCCGCATCGTCACCGAGCGCACCCGGCTGGCGATGCCGGAAACCGGGATCGGCTTCCTGCCCGACATCGGCGCCACCTGGCTGCTCGCCGTGGCACCGGGCGAGTGCGGCACCCACGCGGCGCTGACCGGCGAGGCGATGGGGGCGGCGGACGCCCTTTCCTGCGGCCTGGCGGATCATCACGTTCGGTCCGACCGGCTGCCGGCGCTGGTCGCGGAGCTGGTCCGCTGCGCGGACGCGGCGGAACTGGACGCCTGCGTGTCGGCGGCGGCGAGCGCGCCGGCGCCGGGCTGGTTCGCGGAACACGGGAGCTGGATCGAGAGCTGCTACCGGTTCGATGCGGTGGACGCGATCCTGGAAGCGTTGCAGGCGCAGCCGGAACCGGAAGCGCAGGCGGCGGCGAGGCGGATCGGCCGCAACGCGCCGCTGTCGCTGACGGTGACGCTGCGGGCGCTGCGCCGGGGCCGCGGCTTCGGGCGGCTGGAACGGTGCATGGACCAGGAGTACCAGCTCGGCACCGGGCTGATCCGCCGCCCCGACTTCCTCGAAGGGGTGCGGGCGGCGGTGATCGACAAGGACCGCAACCCGCGCTGGCGGCCGGCGGCACTGGCCGAGGTCGATCCGGAGGAGGTGGAGCGGCTGTTCGGCTCGACGCTGACGCTCGACCTTCCTGCTGCCTGATGCCCCATGAAGTCCTGGTTCAGTTTGAAGCGTTCGACCCAGTCGTGCATGTTCCAGCGGATTACGCACAAGACGAAACGTTGGAGGCGTCGTGAACGAGGTATCCGTCAAGTTGGACGTTCGCATCTGGTATGACAGCCAATCCCGTCACATCAAGCTCGCAGGGAAGGGCCTGACCGCCTCGACCGTAAGCAACGATCCCCGTAGCAAACGATATCATCCAAACCTTTTCCGCAAACTTAGCCAGGTTCTTCGAGATGCTGGCGTTCCCGCTCCGGAGGTCGATGAGAGCAATGCCTAGAACAAGTTACGGAACGTGTTCCGCCAACTTGACCGGCGGAAGGATCATACGGATCGTGCCCGGCAAAGTGAGGTAGAACGTTGGTCCGGATAGAACGGCTGCATCCAAGAGGCAGTCTTGTTGAGGAGCCCGTTTTGACGAACAAGGGCTATGAGCTGGTCGATCGTCGCGTCGTTGAGGATCGCCACCATGTCAAGAATTCCACGTTTGTCCGTTCGATCGAGGAAGCTGCCTATCTAGTGGAACAAGGTTACGCCATTCGGATGGCTGCCCCTGGCAAGCGCGCGTCGCTCATCGCTCCAACAAGCTTGCGGATCGTCAAAACGTAGACGCATACCGGAAAAGTGTCGACATACCGGAGCTTCCCATATCCGACTCGATCCATTCGAGGCGGGTTGGCTTGAAAATGTTCTGGTCGAGCACCGGGAGCGGGTGGTGCTCGTCACCCTGAACCTGCCAAAGGCTTCGGCGAAGGCGTGCGCGTCGACCGCCGCCTGTTCCACGCCACCTTCGCCACCAGCGACCGCAAAAGTCATGCACGCGTTCGTCGCCAAGCGGGCCCGTGTTCCGCAACCGGCAGGAAGCGGTTCGAGGGGGCGTGCTACGCGACGACCCGATCCCCTGTGCCGGCGCATCCGGCAAGAATGGCGTCGCGCAGCCGAGGGAAGGCGTCGAACCCGGTTTCGCTGTTGAGGTGGCCGCCGCCCGGCACGATCTCGAAGGGCGTTCCGAGGCGATCGGCCACGTCCTGCGAACGCGACAACGGAACATACGGATCGTTGTCGCCCGCCCAGCAGCGGCCTGCGCCGCCCTTCCGTTCCCGGATGCCCGCCCAGTCGAACGGTCCGGCGAAGAACGAATGGTTGATGGCGTCGTACTCGGGAAGACCGAGCGCGCCGACGAAGCCCGCGGCCAGGAAAAGGCCGGCAACCGGCTCGGCTGCCCTTTCGACCAGTCGCAGGGCCAGGGCGGCTCCCAGGCTGTGTCCGACAAGGATGGTGGGAGCCGAAGGCAGCGACCCGACAGCCCGGTCGTAGGCATGGAGCCACGCGTCCAGGGACTGGCCCTGCGGCGTGGGAAACCGCGGACGCAACACCTCGATGCCTTCCGCACCCAGCTCGGCATGAAGCCAGGGAAACCAGTTCGTGTCAGGCCCTCCATGCGCGCCATGCAGCACGATTACCCTCAACCCTTCCCACCCTTTTCCCATCTCCCGTCCTCCACAGGCGCCACGGCAGCAGGCAGAACCCTGGAAGCGGACGCTTGCATCACCCTGCGACGCGCTGGCGGCCGAGGAAGTCCCGGACGTAGGTGGCTATCTCGCGGTGGTGCGTTTCCAGCGCGAAATGGCCTGTGTCCAGGAGATGGATCTCCGCGTCCGGAACGTCCTTCCTGTACGCTTCCGCGCCGGACGGCAGAAAGAAGGCGTCGTTCCTGCCCCATACCGCCAGCACGGGTGGACGGTGCGTGCGCAGGTAGGACTGGAAGTCCGGATAAAGCGCCACGTTGGTTCGGTAGCTCAGGATCAGGTCGAGCTGGATCTCGTCGGCATCCGGCCGGTGCATGTAGGCGGTGTCGAGCATGATCCCGTCGGGCGATACCAGCCCGGCGGGCGCCCCGTGCTCGTGCTGGAAGCGGATCGCCTCGTCGGACAGCGAGGCCCGCGTCGCTTCACGGTGGGCGGCCGTGGGCTCCCGCCAATAGGTTTCCCAAGGTTCCCATTCCCTGCTGAACCCTTCCACGTAGGCATTGCCGTTCTGAGTGATGATCGCGGAAACGCGCTCGGGATGCTGCATCGCCAGCCGCAGTCCGATCGGTGCGCCGTAGTCGAAGATGTAGAGTGCGTAGCGTTGCAGCCCGATCGCCTCGACGAAGCCGCCGACGACCTCGGCCAGCACGTCGAAGCTGTAGGTGAACGCGTCGCGCGCGGGCGCCCTTGTCAGCCCGAACCCGGGCAGATCGGGCGCGACCAGCCGGTAGCGGTCGGCCAGTTCCGGCATCAGGTCGCGGAACATGTGGCTCGACGTCGGAAAGCCATGGAGGAGCAGGATGACCGGCGCATCGGGCGGACCGGATTCGCGATAGAACACGTCCACGTTTTCAACCCTCTGCGTGCGATAGCGGGTGGTGGACATCGGACCCTCCTTCGGGTGGCGCATGGTGCCTCGACGGGGTTCTGATATGGAGCTTTCACTGGGCAGCGGAACGCCTGGGTCCTGACCGGCTGAATTGCGGATGTTGAAACGATGGATCGGCTGGACGCGATGGCGCTGTTCGTGGCCGCGGTGGAAACGGGCTCGCTCGCCGCGGCGGCCAGACGGCATGGATGTTCGCCCGCCGCCGCCACGCGCGCCGTTACGCTTCTGGAGCGCCAGGCCGGGGAAACGCTGCTGCTGCGCTCGACCCGCAAGCTCGGCCTCACAACAGCCGGCGACCGCCACCTCGCGACCTGGCGCGACGTGCTGGCGAGACTTCGGCAGATCGAGCCGGAAGGCGCCGCGGGAACCCTGCAGGGCGGCATCGTGCTGACCGCACCCGAACTGTTCGGGCGCTTGAAGGTGATGCCGCTGCTCGGACGCTTTCTCCGGGATCATCCGCAGGTCACGGCTCGCGTCCTGCTGCTGAACCGCGTGGTCGACCTGATCGGCGAAGGCGTGGACCTCGCGGTGCGTCTGGCGCCGTTGCCGGATTCGACGATGACCACGATCGGGATCGGCGAGGTGCGCACGCTGCTCTGCGCATCGCCAGGATACCTGGATCGTGCCGGTTCACCGGCGGACCCGCACGACCTCGACCGCCACGACTGCATCGGGCTGAACGCGGAAGGCGACGGCGAACTCTGGTCGTTCGGCATGAACCCCGGGCGGGGCGCGCGGGTGCGGTCCGTCCGGGTCCGGACGCGGCTCGGCGTCAACAACGCGGCGGCGGCAATCGATGCGGCGCTGCGCGGACATGGCCTGATCCGGGCGCGCTCCTATCAGGTGGCAGACGCGATCTCGTCGGGCCGCCTCATCCGCCTCCTGCCGCACCTCGAGCCGCCGCCGACGCCGGCGCAGCTCGTCTTCCATCCCGACCGGGCAAGAAGGGGCGTGCTGAGGGCCTTCCTCGAACAGGCCGTTCCGGCGTTGAAGCGCGAGCTTCTCGAAGGAGCGTCGGCCGTGCCGTCCCCCGTCCGACGCGGCCGGTCGTGACGCGGCTCGATCGGCTGGCGCGGTCCGCGCGGGTCCCTCATCCGCCCGGATGGTAGCGTCGGCTGGTGTGGCCGATGAGCTGGTCGGGATAGAAGTACACCGGTCGCAGGGCGCCGGTGCTGTAGCGCAGCGCCTGGTCGTCGAAATGCGGCGAACGGGAGTCGCCGCTTTCGCCGCCGGCGGTGACGGCCAGCGCCCGCACCCGGGGCCCGAACTCGACCACCGCGACGAAGCTGTTGCCGTCGTCGCCGTAGCGACGCTTCACCCCCGCCTGCTCCGGCCCGTCGATGGACGCGAGCGAGCCCCACTGCGCGGAGGTGAAGCCGACCGGCAGGCTAGGTGCCGCGTCGGAGAAGTGCGGCAGGAGCGCATCGGTCAGGCGCTGGAACCGGTTGATCCGGCCCCAGGGGGTGCGCCAGGTGCCGAAGTCGCGGTCGAGCCGGTCGATTGCCGCCGTCAGCGCGTCGAGCCGTTGCGCGGGGGTGGTGTGGGCGAGCACGGCGTCGTAGTCGGACAGGCTGTTGGCGTGCCGCGGTTCGCCCGCCTGTCTCCACAGCGCCTCGCCCCAGTAGACCGCGAGGCTGGTGGGGATGGAGTCCACCGACCAGCGGCGGTCCCAGCTCCGGAACAGGGCGATTGGGTCGGCCAGCCGCGCCCGGAGCGGGTCGGCCTGCGGCAGGTGGTCGTAGGCGTCGAGCAGGTGCGGCAGCAGGATGTCGAAGCCGGGCTCGCCGGGGTCGAAGGCGGCGGCGAGCAGGGCGTCGAGGGTGAAGTCGTGCCGGTCGCGCAGCAGCGCCACCGCATGGAGGCCGCGGACGTTCTCGCCCGCGGTGTCCATGTAGCGCGGAAAGTCGGCCTGCCTCGGGCTGGCGGACCCCGCGGCGGAGTACGGCCAGTTGTTGGTGTTCTGGATCCAGCCGGTGGCGGGGTCGAGCAAATGCGGGGCCTCGTCCAGCGCGTGCAGGCCGGTCCAGGCGGTGCGCGGGTCGGCGCCGTCCAGGGGCTTCGTGTAGTCGAACCGGTCGTCGCGGCGGGGGATGAACTGCGGATGGAGGTAGGCGATGTGGCCGTCCGCGTCGGCATAGACGGTGTTGTTGGAGGTGTTGGCCTTGAGCGCCATTACCCGCATGTAGGCGCGCCAGTCTCGCGCGCGGGTCAGCCCGTAGGACTGTTCCAGCGCCTCCACCGGCTTGAACATCATGGCCTCGCTCACCCAGCGCCCGTCGGCGGCGCTGCCGACCACCGGGCCGTGGCCGGTGCGAAAGGTCGTGACGCGCAGGGAGGCGAGGCCGCCGGCGCCGGTGCGGTAGGACAGGGTGACCGTCGAGGACGAGACCGGGCGCAGGGCGTCGCCGGTGCGGGAGAACGGCTGGCCGTCCCGGCGCACGATCGTCTCCAGGTAGCTGTCGACGGCGTCGGAGTGGCTGGAGGTGTGCATCCAGCCCAGCCGGTCGTTGAAGCCCTGATAGACGAAGAACTGGCCCCAGGTGACCGCGCCGTAGGCGTCGAGGCCCTCGTCGCTGCTCATCTGCAGCTCGGAGCGGAAGTAGAACGAGGTGTGCGGGTTGATCAGCAGCAGCGCGTGGTGGTCCAGGGTGTTGGCGGGCGCGATGGCGATGCCGTTCGAGCCGGTCGGCGCGCGGGCGGCGGGCGGCGGCGGCTCCGGCGTCGCGGGGGCCGGCAGGCGATAGAAGCGGGCCAGCCCCGGGAGCGGGATGCGCTCGATGTCGCCGCCGATGCTGCCTTCGCTGAAGGCGAGCGCCATCCAGGGCTCGAACCGCCGGATCACACGCGGCGTCACCTCGGGGTGGACCAGGAGGTAACAGTTCAGGCCGTCGGCCCAGCCGTCCATCAGCGCCCTCAGCCAGGCCGGGGCCTGCGCGTAGCGGGCGCGCAGGTCGTCGGGGTCGACGTAGAGCCGGGCCCGCAGGTCCTGGGCGAGCGCCGCGCTGCCCTCGGCCTCGGCGAGGCGGCCCAGGGCGACCAGGTAGTTGGTCTCGATCCGGTTGAAGTCGTCCTCGGCCTGGGCATAGGCCATGCCGAACACCGCGTCCGCGTCGGTGTGGCCGTGGACGTGCGCGATCCCCCAGTCGTCGCGGGTGATGATGACCCGGGCGGCGATCCGGCGGAGCCTTGCGTCGGACACCGGGTAGGCGGACATCGGGGAAGCGGGCGCCGGGGAAGCGGGCGCGGCGGCGAGAAGGACGATGGCGATCAGGCACCCGATCCGTGGCATGCTTGGTCCTCCTGGTGATGCCGTTCGCGTGACCGGAACGGGAACGTTTACCGGTTGGCAACCAGCCCGGGTCCAGGATGCAATGATCCTGCCAAGCATGAACCGGTGCACAGCCTGAACCTCCTCGCCCACGCAAGCCGAAGCCGCCGCGCGTCCGGGCCTGCCTCCGGGCAGTCCTCCTGGCGGCGGGGCGGCCGCGTGCTGCTGCTGATCGCCGCTTTGCTGTCGCTGGAAGCCGGTCCGGCGCTGGCGCAGCACCAGGCGATGCGGCTGTACGACGGAGACAGCGGCCTGTTCAACGGCTCGATCACCGCCCTGGCCCAGGACCGCACCGGCTTTCTTCTCGTGGGCACGGAGAACGGTCTCTACCGCTATGACGGCCTGCGCTTCAGCCACCTGATCGATGGGCTGCCGGCGAACGGCGTGGTGGAAGCGTTGCGCACGACGCCCGACGGCCACGTCTGGGCGGTGTTCTCGGACCGGGTCTACCTGCTTGACGCAGGACCCTCGGCGTCGGTGGCGGCGTCCGTGGCGGTGCAGCCCGATCCGGAGTTCGGCTACGGCCACCGCGTGGCGGTGCTGGACAGCGACCTGCTGCTGGTGCGCGGCCGCCGCCTGCTGCGCATCCACCCCCGTTCCGCAACGGGACCCGGCATCCTGTCGGTGCAGCCGTTCCTGTCGGACGCGGCAATGGCCCTCGATCCGAACCGGGACGCGCTGTCGTCCGGCTTCGACACCGTCAGCGTCGCGCGCGGCGAGGTCTGGGCCGGCTGCGGCAGGAAGGTCTGCCGGCTGGACGGCAGCGGCATCGCGGTGATCGGCGCGTCGTCCGGCCTGCCCGCGGATCGCTGGAGCGCGGCGCTCTACGATCGCACCGGAACCCTGTGGCTGCGCAGCCGGCAGCGGGTCGCCTTCCTGCCGCCCGGCTCCACCCGGTTCAACGTGACCGATTTCGGCGACGGGCCCGGCGCCTATTCCCACGACGCCACGCAGCTCGACCTGCTGCTCGATCCGGCCGGCCGCGTCGTGACGCAGGGCGCCCACGGCCTGCTCATACGACAGGGCGGCGGCTGGGTGCTGCAGGACCTGGAGCGCGGCGCGGCACTGTCCTCGATCAGCGCGATGCTGGTCGACCGCGAAGGCTCGCTCTGGCTCGGCAGCTACGGCCAGGGGCTCGGATGCCTGCTTGGGCTGGGCGTGTTCGACAACTGGACCGGCCTGGCGGACGACCTGGTGTGGAACACGAGGCGCGACGGCGCCGGCACGATGTGGGTGGCGAGCGACCTCGGCGTCGATGCCCTGCCCTTGTCCGGCACCGCAGGCGGTGCGGTGCCGGGCTGGCACACCCGCGGCCGGGCGGTGACCCTCGCCGCCTCCGCCGACGGGCAGCTCTGGGTCGGCGGCTGGGACGGCCAGCTGATCCGACGCGATCCGCGCACCGGACGCGGCGACACGGTGGCCCGGCTCGGACGGATCTACACGATCATTCAGGATCCCGGCATCC
>CALMVN010000092.1:9998-11701 GCA_937873225.1 uncultured Acetobacteraceae bacterium | reverse complement strand
CGTCCGAAATCCGGGCGTCCGGGAGCCGCGCGTCCGGGATCCGGACGCCCCGCTCTGGGTGGGCACGCGCGACGGCCTGGTCAGGATCGACCGGCCCGGCGACGCCGCGCCGACCGTCGCCGCGGTGCCGGAGGTCAGGGACAGCGTGTTCGGGGTGTCGTTCGACAGGAACGGCGAGCTCTGGGTGCTGACCAGGACCACCCTGCTCCACCGCGACCGCGGCGGGCATTGGCATCCGGTGATGCGGACCGACCCCACGGGCGGCTACCGGACCCGCTCGATGGCGTTCGCCGCCGACGGCACGCTCTGGCTGCCCTCCTATGCCGACGGCATCATCCGCCTGCGCCTCGACGGCGACAGGATCGTCGGCCGGGATACCGAACCCGGCACCCACCTGGCGTCCAGGGACGTGGAGATGGTGTACGCCGACCGGGCCGGCCGCGTCTGGATCGGCACCGACCGCGGCCTCGACGTCACCGACGGCACAGGCTGGCGCCACCTCGACACCCAGGACGGGCTGGTGGCCAACGACCTCAACACCAATGCCGCCTCGATCGACGGCGACGGCACGCTCTGGTTCGGCACCTCCGGCGGATTGTCGCACCTGCTCGACGGGAGCGGCCTGTTCCGTCCCTACCGCCTGCACCCGCTGATCACCGCGGTCCGCCTCGACAACCCGGCCTCGATCGCGGTGCAGGCGCCGACGCTGCCCACCCACCTGCGCTGGACCGGCGACCCGCTGGTGATCAGCTTCGCCGCCCTCGACTTCCGCTACGAGAAGTCGATCCGCTTCCGCTACCGGCTGCGCGGCATCGACCAGTCCTGGACCGAGACCGCGGGACGGGAGGCACGCTACACCAACCCGCCCTTCGGCCGGCTGCGCTTCGAGCTGGTCGCGGTGGAGCCGGCGCACGGGCTCCGGTCCGCGCCGATCGAGCTGGTCATCAAGATGCGGCCGCCCTTGTGGAAGACGTGGCCGGTCTATGCCGTGGCGGCGAGCGCAACCGCGAGCCTGCTTCTGGTGCTGTGGCGGATGCGGGAACGCTACATGCTGGCGCGGCAACGGCTGCTGGAAGCCAGGGTCGAGGAACGCACGCGCGAGATCGAGCAGGCGCGCCTGATCCTGCTGCGCCAGGCGACCTATGACAGCCTCACCGGGCTGTTGAACCGGGCGGCGGTCATGGAGCGCCTGCGCATCGCCATGCAGGCGGCGAGCCGGTCCGGCCTGCCGCTGGCGGTGGCGCTGATGGATCTGGACCACTTCAAGGAGATCAACGACACCCATGGCCATCCCGGCGGCGACGCCGTGCTGGCGGCGGTCGGACGCCGCCTGCAGGCCGGCACGCGCGGACAGGACGAGGTCGGCCGCTACGGCGGCGAGGAGATCATCCTGCTGCTGCCCGGGCTCGAGCCGGCAGCCCACGACCGGGTCGAAACCCTGCGTCGCACCCTGTTCGCCGAGCCGGTCGCGTTCGAGGGGGGCGCGATCACGGTTTCCGGCAGCGTCGGCGTCACCTGGATGCGTCCGGACGACGATGCCGCCACGCTGGTCCGGCGCGCCGACATGGCGCTCTATGCCGCCAAGCAGGCCGGACGGAACCGCACCGTGTGCGATCCGCCGGCGGCACGGCGTCCCCCCGAACGGATGGAAGCGGCCGGGACGCGCTGAGGCGCCGGGCGGGCGGCCCCCGGCGTCAGGGCAA
>CALMVN010000092.1:0-9898 GCA_937873225.1 uncultured Acetobacteraceae bacterium | reverse complement strand
CGCGGCTGCCCGGGACGTGTCGCCTCGTCGAGGCGCAGGATGGTGTGGACGTTGGTGAGCGAGGTCGCCAGCGTGTTGATGGCGCCGGTGCGCAGCGCCCCCAGGATGGCCGCCGCCTTGGTGTTCTCGGCAGCGATGGCGATCACGTCGGGAATGCGGCCCAGGTCCTCCCGGGTCAGGCCGATCACCCGCCCCTGCATGCCGGTATCCGCCGGCCGGCCGTGTATGTCGATGAAGTCGTAGCCCATGGTGTCGCCGATGGTGCCGGCGACGCGCGCCTCGGCGATCTCCTGCGGCGAGAACCAGCCCATGCGCACCATGTTGCTGTCTTCCGACAGGTCGCCGATGCCGATCAGGGCGAAGTCGGCGCGCCTGGCGCGGTCCAGCGTGAGCTTGACGGTGTCGTTGCGATACAGCTCGGCACGCAGCTCGGCGTTGGTGACCAGGGCGGGGGCGTAGAGCGTCTCGCTTTCGCCGCCGAACCGCATCGCCAGGCGTCGGCAGATGTGGTCCGGGTTCATGTGCTCGCCCGCGCGCAGCGAGCCGCCGATCGCGCACACGAAGGTGACCCCGCCGCGCGGCGGCAGCACCAGCGCATCGGCCACCGCCGCCACGTTGCGCCCCATGCCGACCGCGACGATGGCGCCGTCGGCGAGCGAGCGTTCCAGGTGCCCTGCCACCATGCGCGCCACCGCGTTGCGTTGCGCGTCCGGGTCGCGGTGGTCGACCGAGACCAGCAGCCGGGCGATGCCGAACCGGCGGATGAACTCGCGCTCGAACTCCGCGCCCACCGAGGAGGGCTGGTGCACCCTGATCTCGACCAGGCCCTCCTCGCGAGCCCTGCGGAGCAGCCGGCTGATCTTGGCCCGCGACATGCCGAAGCGCTGCGACAGCACCTCCTGGGTCACGTCCTCGTAGTAGTACAGCGTGGCGATCTCGATCAGGGTCTCGGCACGCACCTCGCCGCGTTCCGACCGGGGGCTGTCCTTCTGCATGGGACCGATCAAGCGGCCGGCCGGGCGGCCGTCAAGTGGCGTGTCCGTCGCCGTCCTCGACCGGGCTGGACGGCCCTCCTGTGCGCCGCCAGGCAGAACGTCGCCGACCGCGACCGCCATCCCCCTTCTTTCACGACGGTGCGTTGCACAATTTTGCCATAGCTGAACATATTTTCAGTCACATCTGGACAAAATTTCGAGATGCCGCGGCGCAGGCGGCGCCCATGCAGCCGATGGATCGGCTGCATGGGCGGTCCGCGCGCATGGGAACGCCGGCAGCCCGTCAGGCTGACACATTCAAGTGATCAGGCATTTGACAATTGTTCATCGATGAAGGCATGCTGTGTCGGCGCGGACCAACCGACGCCATCCAGCCGGACGCCAGATCCGGTCGTCGAACCAGGGAGACGTCGCGGCATGAACCGCGTGATCAACGATCCGAACCAGGTCACCGAGGACAGCCTCGCCGGCGTGCTGCGGGCGCATCCCGACCTGCTGACCGCCACCGACCATCCGCGCGTGCTGCGCTGCGCCGGCCCCGCCACGTCCCGCGTCGGCGTGGTGACCGGCGGCGGCTCCGGCCACGAGCCGGCCTTCCTCGGCTATGTCGGCCCCGGGCTGGTGGACGCGGTGGCGGTCGGCGAGGTGTTCGCCTCGCCCACCGCCAAGAGCTTCCACGCCGCGTTCCGCGAGGCCGACCGGGGCCAAGGCGTCGCCTGCCTGTACGGCAACTACGCCGGCGACAACATGAACGTGAAGATGGCGGTGAAGCTCGCGGCCAAGGACGGGATACAGGTCGAGACCGTGGTCGCCAACGACGACGTCGCCTCCGCCCCCGCGGACGAGGCGGACCGCCGGCGCGGCGTCGCCGGCGAGATCCTGATGTGGAAGGCGGGCGGCGCCCGGGCGGCGGAGGGCGCCGACCTCGACGGCGTGATCGCCGCGTCGCGCAAGGCGATCGACAACACCCGCTCGATCGGCATCGGCCTGTCCGCCTGCACCATCCCGGCCAACGGGAAGCCGAACTTTTCCATCGAGACCGGCACCATGGAGGTCGGCATCGGCCACCACGGCGAGCACGGCATCGCGGTGCTGCCGGTCGCCCCCGCCCGCGAGATGGCCGGGATCATGCTGGAGAAGATCCTGGCCGACCTGCCGTTCGACGGCGAGGAGGTGGCGGTGCTGGTGTCCGGCCTCGGCGCCACCCCGCTGATGGAGCTCTACCTGCTCTACGGCCACGTCGACGAGATGCTGCGGGCGCGCAACGTCACGCCGCGCCACCGGTTCGTCGGCAACTACTTCACCTCGCTGGAGATGATGGGCGTTTCGGTGACGCTGTGCCGGCTGGACGGCGAGCTCGACCGGCTGCTTCGGGCGCCAGCACGTTCGATCGGCCTGACCGTGGCCGGATCATAGGAGGAGCCGCGCCATGCAGACCATCTCCCTTGGGGACGCCGGCCCGATCACCCTCGACATCGCCCGCGCGGTGGTGGAGGCGCAGGACCACCTGTCCGCCATCGACGCCGCCACCGGCGACGGCGACCACGGCATCAACATGGCCAAGGGCTTCCGCCTGGTGCTGGAACGGCTGGGCGACCGGCCGTTCGACCTCCGGCAGGGTTTCGCCACGATCGGCGACACGCTGCTGGGCGACATCGGCGGCTCGATGGGGCCGCTGTACGGCTCGTTCTTCACCGAGATGTCGGAGGCGCTGAACGGCCGCGACACGCTCGACCGCGACGGCTTCCTCGCCATGCTGCGCGCGGGCGAGGCGGCGATCGTCGACCTCGGCGAGGCCAAGGTCGGCGACAAGACGCTGATCGACGTGCTCACGCCGTCGCGACAGGCCTTCGAGCGGGCGGCCGGCTCGGGTGCCGACTTCGCCGCCTGCCTGGCAGCCCTGCGCGGCGCCGCGGCCGACGGCCTGGAAGCCACACGCGACCTCGTCGCCAGGCTGGGGCGGGCGAGCCGCCTCGGCGAACGGTCGCGCGGCGTGCTGGATGCCGGCGCCGCCTCCTGCGAACTCATCCTCCGCACCCTGGCTGACGGCCTGACCCGGCACCTCGCCGGCCAGCCCGGCTGAAGCCTCAAGACTCAAGGAGCATCCCGTGGACAGCATCACTCCCGACGGCGCGACCCCGGCGGTCACCCTTCCGGCGAAGATGACGGCGGTGGTCGCCTACGAGCCCGGCGACTACCGGCTGGAGGAGGTCGACGTGCCGCGCGCCGGCCCGGACGACATCATCATCGAGGTCGAGGCCTGCGGCATCTGCGCCAGCGACATCAAGACCTTCGGCGGCGCGCCCTCGTTCTGGGGCGACAACAAGGGCCAGGCCCGCTACGTCAAGGCGCCGATGATCCCGGGCCACGAGTTCCTCGGCCGCGCGGTCGAGGTCGGCGCCAACGTCGCCGCCGCCGGCAAATATAAGGTGGGCGACCGGCTGATCTCCGAGCAGATCGTGCCGTGCGAGCACTGCCGCTACTGCACACGCGGCGAGTACTGGATGTGCGAGCGGCACGACGTGTACGGCTTCCAGAACAACGTCAACGGCGGCATGGCCAAGTACATGCGCTTCCCGAAGGAAAGCCGCACCCACAAGGTGCCGGACTCCATCCCGATGGAAAAGGCGGTGCTGGTCGAGCCCTATGCCTGCTCGGTGCACGCGGTGAACCGCGGGCTGATCCAGCTCGACGACGTGGTGGTGCTGTCCGGCGCCGGACCGCTCGGGCTCGGCATGGTGGGTGCTGCGCGGCTGAAGAACCCGTCCCTGCTGATCGTGCTGGACGGCAAGGAGGACCGGCTGGAGCTGGCGAAGACGTTCGGCGCCGACATCGTGATGAACCCGTTCAAGGAGGACGTGGTCGCCAAGGTCAAGGCGTTGACCGACGGCTACGGCTGCGACGTGTACATCGAGGCCACCGGCCACGAGAGCAGCGTGACGCAGGGGCTGAACATGATCCGCAAGCTCGGCCGCTTCGTCGAGTTCTCGGTGTTCGGCCACGAGGTGACGGCGGACTGGTCGATCATCAGCGACCGCAAGCAGCTCGACCTGTACGGCGCGCATCTGGGGCCGTACTGCTACCCGCTCACCATCGCCGCGATCGGCGACGGCCGCCTGCCCACCGAGGGCGTGGTCACGCACAAGCTGCCGTTGTCGGAGTTCAGGCAGGGTTTCGAGCTGATGAAGAAGGGCGAAGGCTCGATCAAGATTGTGCTGATCCCGGAATGAGCGGCAACACCGCCACGAGGAGGCCGAACCTCCGGCTCGCCATGCTGTCCGGTGCCGCAGCGATCCTGGTGGTCGCGATGGCGCTGGACACCAGGGTGGTGCGCATCGGCTCGTCCGCCGACATGCAGGCCGACGTGTTCTCGCCCGCGTCCTACGGGAAGACGGAGTTCCCGAAGGTGCAGGCGGCGGTGCAGGCGCGCGCGGTCGACGCCGCCACCCTGGCGGCCGCCCTGGCCAAGGACCAGGCGGCGGCGGCGAAGCAGTACGGGATCGCGTCGGATGCCGGGCCGGAATTCTCGGTGAAGTTCACCGGCAAGGTGGGCAGGAACGACTCCGGCGACGACGTGGTCGCCGTGGCCGGCATGCCCTCCTCCACGCAGATCAGCCTGCAGCTGGGTCCCGCGATCATCGGCACCGACCTGCGCGACGCCACCGGCACCATCAGCTTCGGGCAGTTCCACAACCAGATCGAGTACCAGAACGCGGGTGCGGCGCTGAACAACGAGATGAAGAAGGCGGTGCTGTCGAAGGTTGACGTCGGCAACCTCCAGGGAAGGACCGTGTCGGTGGTGGGCGTGTTCCAGCTCACCGACCCCAGCGCCTGGCAGGTGACGCCGGTGAAGCTGGACGTGCAATGAGTGCCGCGGTGCAGCGTCCGGACGCTGCCGACGAGGTGGTGCTGTCGGCGCGCAACGTCGTCAAGACCTATGGCAGCACGCAGGCGCTGAAGGGCGTGAACTTCGACATCCGTCGCGGCAAGGTCACGACGCTGTTCGGCGAGAACGGCGCCGGCAAGTCGACGCTGATGAAGATCCTGTCCGGGGTGACCACGCCGACCTCCGGCGAGATCACGCTGGACGGAAGTCGCGTCCGCTTCGCCTCCACCGTGGAGGCGCGCGACCACGGCATCTCCATCATCCACCAGGAGCTGAGCCTGGCGCCCAACCTCAGCGTCCGCGACAACATCTTCCTCGGACGCGAGCTGCGCACCAGGACCGGCGTCGACTTCGCCGAGGAGGCGCGGCAGACGCGCATCCTGATGACCGAGCTGGAGGAGGAGATCGAGCCGTCCACCCCGGTCGAGGCGCTTCGCCTGGGGCAGCAGCAGATCGTGGAGATCGCGCGCGCGCTGTCGGTCGACGCGCGCATCCTGATCATGGACGAGCCGACCTCGGCGCTGAGTGCCGCCGAGGTCGAGGTGCTGTTCAAGGTGATACGCGACCTGACCGCGCGCGGCGTGTCGATCGTGTACATCTCGCACCACCTGGAGGAGGCGCTGCAGATCACCGACCACGCGGTGGTGCTGCGCGACGGCAGCATCACCGCCACCGGCGAGGCCAAGGACATCGACCTGCAGTGGATCGTCCGCAACATGGTGGGCGACCATTACGACCGCGGCTCGCCGCCGGGCGGCTACGCGTTCGGGCCCGTCAGCCTGTCGGTGCGCAACGTGTGCGTGGCGGACGCCGCGGGCTCGGGCAACCTGGTGGTCGACCACCTGTCGCTCGACGTGCGCGCGGGCGAGATCGTGTGCATCTACGGGCTGATGGGCGCCGGGCGCACCGAGCTGCTGGAGTCGATCGCCGGCCGGGTGCCGATGCGAGGCGGCGAGGTGCTGCTCGAGGGCGGGTCGCTCGCCGGGCTCAGCATCGCCGAGCGGATCGGCAGGGGCCTGGTGCTGGTGCCCGAGGACCGGCAGCGCGACGGGCTGGTGCAGACCATGAGCGTCGGCCAGAACCTGTCGCTCGCCAACATCGGCGCCTTCACCCGGCGTCTGCTCACCTCGGCCGCGCGCGAGCGCACGCTGGTCGACGCCTCGATCCGCGACGTCCACGTCAAGACCGCCGGCGGCGGCGCCGCGATCGGCTCGCTGTCGGGCGGCAACCAGCAGAAGGTGGTGATCGGCAAGATGCTGGCGACGCATCCGAAGATGATCCTGCTGGACGAGCCGTCGCGCGGCATCGACATCGGCGCCAAGGCGGAGGTGTTCCGGCTGCTGGGCGAGAAGGCGGCGCAGGGGCTGGCGGTGGTGTTCTCCACCTCCGAGGTCCAGGAGTGCCACAGCGTCGCGCACCGCATCGTGGTGATGCGCAGGGGCAGGATCTCGGCCGAGTTCGGACCAGACGTTCCGAAGGAGGAGATCATGGCCGCCTCCGGCGAGGCCGTGGTCGGCTGACAACCATCGGGCAGAACGAAGACAGGCAGGGTTCCCGGATCATGAGCAACACCACCCTTCCCTCCAGGCGCGGCGGGCTCGGCGCACGCTTCGGCGACATCGAGATCGGCCGGCTGCTGCTGGAGGGGCGGGCGTTCTTCGCGCTGATCGTGATCATCGCGGTGTTCTCGGCGCTGTCGCCGTACTACTTCTCGCTCGGCAACTTCCTGACCATGACGTCGCACGTGGCGATCTTCGGCATCCTGGCGATCGGCATGCTGCTGGTGATCCTGAACGGCGGCATCGACCTGTCGGTGGGATCCACGCTCGGGCTGTCCGGCGTCTTCGCCGGCTTCCTGATGCAGGGCGTGACGCTCGGCAGCGTCGGCGTGGTGCTGTATCCGCCGGTCTGGGTGGTGGCGGTACTGACGGCAGCGCTCGGCGGCTGCGTCGGCCTGGTCAACGGCATCCTGATCGCACGCTTCAAGGTGCCGGCCTTCGTCGCCACGCTGGGCGTGATGTACGTGGCGCGCGGGGTCGCGCTGCTGATCACCAACGGCCTGACCTACAACAACCTCGGCGGCCGTGCGGCGCTGGGCAACACGGGCTTCAGCTGGCTCGGCTTCAACCACCTCCTCGGCATCCCGATCGGCGTGGTGGTGCTGGCGGTGGTGGCGATCGCCGGCAACCTCGTGCTCGGCCGCACCGCCTTCGGCCGCTGGCTGTACGCCTCGGGGGGCAACGAGCGCGCGGCCGAGCTGTCGGGCGTGCCGGTGAAGCGGGTGCAGGTGTCGGTGTACGTGCTGTCCGGCGTCTGCGCCGCGGTGGCCGGCCTGATCCTGTCGTCGCAGCTGACCTCGGCCGGGCCCACCGCGGGCGTGTCCTACGAGCTGACCGCGATCGCCGCGGTGGTGATCGGCGGGGCGGCGCTGACCGGCGGGCGCGGCAACGTGCGCGGCACCCTGCTCGGCGCCTTCGTGATCGGCTTCCTGTCCGACGGCCTCGTGATCATCGGCATCTCGTCCTACTGGCAGACGGTGTTCACCGGCGCGGTGATCGTGCTGGCCGTGCTGCTGAACGCCGTGCAGTACCGCAGGCGAAAGCCCGGGAGCCCCGGGCCGGGCGCCGGGGCGGCCCCCGTTCCGCAGGCAGGGTGACGCCGGGACCCGGCCTGCTGATCATCGCCGGATATGCCGGCATCCCGTTCCTCGAAGGAAGAAGCAAGACAATGTCCAAGAAGTCCATGTTCCTGGCGATGACCGCCCTGGCGGTCGCAGCACCGCTGCTGACCGGGCTCGCGGCCCCGGCGCACGCCGCCGCGGGCGGGCTGATGTCGATCATCGTCAACGACCCGTCCAACCCGTACTGGCTGACCGAGGGCAAGGTGGCGGCAGCCGAAGCGCAGAAGCTCGGCTACACGGCGAGTGTCGGCGCCTCCAAGGGCGACACCAACACCGAAAGCAACCTGATCGACACCGCGATCACCAACCATTCGGTGGCGATCATCCTGGATCCCGCCAACGCCAGCGGCTCGCTGGGCGCGGTGAAGAAGGCGATCGCCGCCAACATCCCGGTGATCCTGGTCAACGCCGAGATCAACCAGGAAGGCCTGGCCAAGGCGCAGCTGGTGTCCAACAACGCGCAGGGTGCGGCACTGGGCGCGCAGCAATGGGTGAAGCGGGTCGGCCAGAAGGGCAACTACGTCGAGCTGCTCGGCTCGCCCTCGGACAACAACGCGGCGACGCGCTCCAACGGCTACGAGACGGTGCTCAGCCAGTACACCGGCCTGAAGAAGGTCGGCTCGCAGGTCGCCAACTGGGACCGGACGCAGGGGCACGACAAGATGCAGAACCTGCTGCAGGCGCATCCCGACATCATCGGCGTGATCAGCGGCAACGACGAGATGGCGCTGGGCGCCATCGCGGCGCTGAAGGAGGCGGGCAAGCTGTCCAGCATCAAGGTCGGCGGCTTCGATGGCTCTCCGGACGCGGTGACGGCGGTCAAGGCGGGCGAGCTGCAGTATACCGTGCTGCAGCCGGTGGCCACCTTCTCCGCCAAGGCGGTGGACGAGGCGGACAGCCTCCTGAAGACGGGCAAGACCGGTGCCGCGAGCGAGAAGCAGCTGTTCAACTGCATCCTGATCACCAGGGCGAACGCCGGGCGCTTCACGGCACCCTTCACCCTGGGCAAGTGAGGCTGGCAGGCAAGGCTGGCAGGCAAGGCTGGCAGGCAAGGCTGGCAGGCAAGGCTGGCCGGGGCGTCCCACCGACGCCCCGGCGAAAGGTTGAGCGTATGACCCACGTGTTCGACGACGCGGACGGCTTCGCCGACGCCGCCCTGCGCGGCTACTGCGCCGTCCATCCGCACCTGGTGCGCCAGGTCGCGGGCGGCGTGGTCCGCGCGACGGCCACCGCTCCCGGCAAGGTCGCGCTGGTGATCGGCGGCGGCAGCGGCCACCATCCGGCCTTTGCCGGCTATGTCGGCCCGGGCCTGGCGGACGCGGCGGTGGCGGGCGACGTGTTCGCCTCCCCCGCCACCCGTCTGGTCGCCTCGGTGGCGCGCCTGGCCGATCGCGGCGGCGGCATCCTGCTGGGCTTCGGCCACTACGCCGGCGACGTGCTGAACTTCGGCTTCGCCGCCGAGCGCCTGCGCGGCGCCGGGCTGGACGTCCGGGTGCTGGCGGTGACCGACGACGTGGCGAGCGCGCCCCCGGGCGAGGAGGCGAAGCGACGCGGCGTCGCCGGCGACGTTCCGGTGTTCAAGATCGCGGGCGCCGCCGCGGAAGCGGGGCTGAAGCTGGACGAGGTCGAGCGGGTGGCGCGCCTGACCAACGACCGGACCCGCTCGTTCGGCGTCGCCTTCGGCGGCTGCACGCTTCCCGGCGCATCCGGGCCGCTGTTCACGGTTCCGCACGGCCGCATGGCGATCGGGCTCGGCATACACGGCGAGCCCGGCATCGACGAGACGCCGGTCGGCCGCGCCGCCGACCTGGCAACGCTGCTGGTCGACCGGCTGGTGGCCGAAGCGCCGCGGGATGCGGGGCACAGGGCCGCGGTGCTGCTGAACGGGCTGGGCGGCACCAAGCACGAGGAGCTGTTCGTGCTGTGGACGCACGTCGCGGCGGCGCTGGACCGGCACGGCATCGCGGCCGTGTCGCCCCTGGTCGGCGAGTACGTGACCAGCCTCGACATGGAAGGATGCTCGCTCACCCTGACCTGGCTCGACGACGAGCTGGAACGGTACTGGCTGGCGCCGTGCGAGACGGCGGCACTTCGGGTGGGCCATGCCGGCCCGTTCGCACGCGCACCCGCCATCGAGGCTGCCTCAACCGCGCAGGCCACGGCCTGGCCCGAGGCGACGCCCGGGTCGCGGGAATCCGGCCGCGTGGTGGTCCGGGCGCTGGCGCGCCTGGCGGACGCGCTCGCCGCCGCGGAAGCGGAGCTCGGCCGGATCGACGCCCAGGCCGGCGACGGCGACCACGGCCAGGGCATGGCACGCGGCTCGCGCGCCGCCGCGGC
>CALMVN010000091.1:2658-5496 GCA_937873225.1 uncultured Acetobacteraceae bacterium | reverse complement strand
GCCGGGCCTTGATGACCTTGGCGTGGTTCGCCAGCAGCCAGGCATAGCCCGGCTCGCGGCTTCTGCAGGGGTCGAAGATCTCGTCCCACTCCTTCCGGCTCATATGCCGGAAGCGGGGCTTGTCCCGTTCGGCCACGGCGGCGGCGAGGAGCTTGGAGCGGAGGGCGATGCGGTCTTGCATGGCCTCAGGCTGACCGGCCCCGGCGCGAACGGGGAGCACAATCTTCAGCAGGTCGATGGACGCTGGAACGTCCACCCTCGGCACGTCGAGCGTCTACCGGATGGACATCCGGCGTCCACCAGGTGGACGTCCGACAACCACCATATAGACGTCTGGCGCCCATGCAGGAGACGTCCAGCATCCGCTAGAAGGACGCCGAAACAGGGTCTCCATACACCAATGCACCTGTGGTGCATGGTGGTGGGCGCTTCCGCACAGCTTGTGCATCCTGTCCTCATGCTGCTCCGCTCCGTCGCCCTGCGTGCTTCCTGGCTGGCCCTCATCGCGGGCCTGTCGGACGGGCTTGGCTGGCTGCAGACCGGCCTCTTCGCCGCCCAGATGACCGGCAACACTGCCCTGCTCGGCGTCGCCCTGGCGGAGCGCCACTGGCACAGCGCCGGAGAAAAGGCGACGGCGATCCTCTGCTTCTTCCTGGGCACGCTGGTTTCCCGCCTGTTGCTGCGTCCGAAGCTGGGGCCGCGCCGAGGCAAGGTGCTGGCGGTTCTGGCTGCCACTACGGCGGTGGTGGTCGCCGCCTTTCTGCCCAAGCCGGTGAACGTGCTCGTCCTCGGCGCGGCCCTGGGCGCACAGAATGCTGCCTTCAGCACCTTCGGCGGCCAGAACATCAACACCAGCTTCATCTCCGGTGACCTGCAGAAGCTGGCCCAGGCAATCACCAAGCGCCTGACCGGGCAGCGCGTGGTGGACGGTGATCGGGTCGTGCTGGTTGCCGTGCCGTCACTCTGGCTCGCCTACGTCGCCGGCGCCGCACTCGGCGTCATCTGCCAGCGAAGCCTGACGCTGCCCCTGCTTGTCCCCGCAGTGATGCTTCCCCTTGCTCTGCTGCTGCCGGAGGATGAGGACCAAGCGCAACGGTCATCCGTTCCGGATGGTCCGGTATCCTCCAGGACGGTGGACGGATCCTAACACCCTGAGGCCAGAGGCATCCGATGCGTATGACAATGAGAATCCGGACCGCAGGACGTTACAATGCATCCGCTGTCCAACCTCCACGTAATATCAGCAGCTGTGGGTAACGTCCTGCGGCGTTCGTGACCCTCGCCTACGGCGAAGGCACGCGTAGATGGGAGGATCCAATGTCCGATCACACCGCTACTCCAGCCGTCACACCACTGCGTTTCGCACCGTCCATGGAGGTCGTGGACGAAAACGAGGGCGCCACTAACGACGGCCTGATTGAGGCCCTGGGCAAGATCAGCCAGACCACCTTCGAGCACTCGGGGCACGCCATCCGTTCGGTGCATGCCAAGGCGCACGGAGTGGTGCACGGCGAACTTCAGGTGCTGGACCATCTACCGGCGGAACTAGCGCAAGGCCTGTTCTCCAAGCCCGGCACCTACCCGGTTGCGATGCGCTTCTCCACCCTGCCGGGCGACATCCTGGACGACAGCGTCTCCACACCGCGAGGCTTGGCTGTAAAGGTGATGGGTGTCGAAGGCGCCCGCCTGCCTGGGAGCGAAGCTGACAGCACCCAGGATTTCGTCATGGTCAATGGGCCAGCTTTCAGCGCGCCGAACGCGAAGAAATTCCTCGGCAATCTCAAGATGATGGCTGCCACGACTGACAAGGCGGAGGGCCTGAAGAAGGCCGTATCCGCAGTCAACCGCGCTACCGCGTCGATGATCGAGGCGTTCGGCGGCAAGAGCCCAACCCTGACCACGATGGGTGGACAGAAGGAGACCCACATTCTGGGTGAGACCTTCTACTCCCAGGTGCCGATCCTCTACGGGGACTACATCGCCAAATTCTCGGCGGCACCGATCTTCGACATGTCCCTGCTGACTGGCGCCCCGGTCGACACCAGCAGCCCGAACGTGCTGCGCGAGGTGACGTCCCAGTACTTCCGGGAGCATGGTGGCGAGTGGGAGTTCCGCGTCCAGCTTTGCACCGACATCGAGACCATGCCGATCGAGGATGCATCCGTCGTCTGGCCCGAGGACCAGAGCCCGTATCTCACGGTGGCTCGGCTGACCGTCAAGCCACAGGACTCATGGAGCGCCGAGGGCATCGCCGCCGTTGATGAAGGCCTCGCCTTCAGTCCATGGCATGGCCTGGCCGCGCACCGGCCGCTTGGCTCAGTGATGCGTGCTCGGAACACGACCTATACAAGTTCGGTCAAGTTCCGATCGGAGCATAATGGCTGCCCGATCCATGAGCCGAAAGCTGCTGACTTCACGAGCTAGTCGTATGGAAACGACTACACCGCCTTCTTGAGGTTTGGGCTGGCCTTGAAGCGGACGGTCTTGCCGGCCTTCACCTTGACCGGCTCGCCGGTGCGCGGGTTGAGCCCCTTGCGCGCCTTCGTCTTGGTCACCCGGAAGGTCCCGAAGCTGGGCAGGGTGAAGCCGCCCTCCTTCTTCAGGTCCCGGACGATGGCGGCGATGAGCTGCTCGGCGGCATGGTTGGCCGCGACGCCGGTGATGTCGAGCGAGTCCTGCAGGACGGAGGCAATGAAGGCTTTGGACATAGGCGGCTCCGGGAGATGGGCGTCTGGAACGTAGGTGCATGACCCGATTCGAACCTAAAGCGCCCTCCTTCCCGAGTCAGGGTCCCATCACCAGCGCGTCGCACTAGCGTCACACCAGGCGCCTCACTAG
>CALMVN010000091.1:0-2558 GCA_937873225.1 uncultured Acetobacteraceae bacterium | reverse complement strand
GTCGTCAGACGATCGGCAGTGCCGGACACGATCAGGAGCGGCGCCACCACGGCTCCGATGCGATCGATCGGTCGCAACTCGCTTGCCCGGGCACCGAGGATGGGCGGCAGCAGCAGCTTGAAGGCCAGAACCAGCAAAGGCGTGAACAAGGCTCCAACTGCCGGGACCAACCCTGCGCGCAGACGATTTGCCAAGGCTGCGTCGATGTCTGGATAGACAGCCTCCAGCACGAGCGCATCCACGTCCAGCGGCTTCGGCCCCAGGAGAGCCGCGGCACCGCCGAGCGAGATACCGATCGCTCCGACCCGTTCGCCCGGCAGACGGTGTCGTACGAAGCTCACCGCGGCTGCTGCGTCCAGAGCCTCAAGCTTGCCGAACGTGATGCGCCGGCCAGAACTCTCACCATGAGCCTGCAGGTCGAACAGCAGCACGGAGAAGCCATGCTCATGAAGCACCCGGGCACGCTGGACCAGCATCAGCCGGTCAGCGTGAACGCCATGCATGAGGACGATGGCGCCTCCTGAGGGTCGATTGCCTGCTACCCACCATCCCTGCAACACGGATCTGGATGCCGAGGGTATGTAGACTGCCTCCGCGCCCGGCAATTGGGCGGGAGCAGGACCGACGTGCCTCCGGAAGGGCGACGACAGCCGCAGGCCGACACCGAGAACCAAGGCGCACAGGCCGGCCGCCAGGAGCAGGACCAGCAGCAGAGCGCCGATGACGAGGTATTTCATCTCGCCTATGTAGCGAGCCGCTCGACCGCCATCCTGACCTGTCGCTGCCTTACCGGTTTACGCAGAAACACCGTGCGAGCCGGAAGGGCGTCCGGTTCCGGCGGTTCGCTGCCGCTGATGACAATGACCCCGACCGGCGGCCAGCGCTCCCGGATCGTCGCTGCCAGCTGTAGCCCGTCCATCGAGCCGGGCATGTGGATGTCGGCGATGACGATGTGGATCTCCGGCTGGGCTTCCAGAATGGCGATCGCTTGGTCGGCATCGGTCGCCTCGATGATCGCGTAGCCGATGCCTTCCACCGCGTCAGCCAGGCTCATCCGCTGCCGCGGCTCATCCTCCACGATGAGGATAGTAATCGACTCTTCCGCATGGTGCGATAACTCGCTCACCGGCATGCCTACTCGGTTTTTCTGGGACCAGGTCGAATGAAGCTGGGGGATCTGGTGAGGGCTATCGGTTTGCGGTTAGGCATGGCGCCATCGGTAGTCGGTTTGGTGGAAGGGGTACTGATTGCCCGAACTGACTAGGAAGCGTTGAGCCCTCGCACTTGGCTGATCACCTTCGGAATCGGAGGCTTTGATGGCAGGAGGATGAAGCCGCCTTTGACTTGGTCGAGACGAGCGCCAGGATAGACAGCTCGCACTGCCATCAGCGTCGCTAGCATCTTCCGCTTGAAGTTCTTCGGGTCGGCATACTCCTGGCCGAACTGCTCCCGGAGGTTCTTCCACGTCACCCGGTCGCCTGTGACGCGCTGCACCCGGTGCAGGCGATGCGCGAGCCATGTGTAGATGTCCAACGCCAGCGCACTGTGGCGGAGAGCACCAAGAGCCCGGGCATCGAGAGGCACCGCATACTCGCTCAGCGAGGCAAAGAACTTGGGGGTGAGCTCGATGACCCCAGGAGCTAGGGGGTCCCGATCGCCCGAACTTTCATGCCAGGCTGAGAACCGCTCGATAGGCTTGGCGTCGACCGTCTCGGTGCCGAAGCCGAGGCTCATGCGGCAGGCCGAGAGTGCGCGCATCTGCTTCTTGAACGTGGCATACTCTCGGCCTCCGGTGTCCACCTCGAGCCGCATCAGGAACTCGCGCACGGATCGTCCCACCTCGACCACTGGTGACTTTGAACGGACGGCTTCCGAGCTGACATGGACCAGCGCCAGACGCGGCCGAGTGCCATAGGGGATCGGCTGCTGGACCCATGCCTTGCCGTTCCAGAGCTTGCCGGCCTCGATCAGCAGCGAGGCGTTGCCGTTGGTCCGTTCGAAGGTCAGTGCCTGCGTCTCACGGCGGGGAAGGCCAACCTGGCACAGCACACTGTGCTGGTAGTCGGCTCGCTCAGGCGTGGCGGTGGCGATGTCTGCAGCGAAGCGGATGATGCGTGCTGTGGCCGCGGGTATGGAGCTCAACAGATCGCCCTGGCTGGGCACGTCGTCTGACACTGTCCCCTCCCCCGGGCGGCCTTGGTCCGCACTCTAGGGGTACCGATGCTTGCCTCGGAAGTGGCTTGATCGGTCTGCTCTTCATTTCGGCAGATGAATCATCCTGCTGACTGATGATGGACGCCAGCCGGTCTGAGGACAAAGGGGATGGCTGAAGGCCATCCACGGCCGCGTCAGCGGTTGTCCACAGACGGCGGCGGCAGCTAGCGGCAAGAGCTAAAGGAGGATCTATCGGGAGTCATATAGGTTTAGGGGGGTGCCATACGCCCGCACCTGAAGGGTGCCATATGCCCGAACTCTGGGGTACCATACGCCCGCATCCAGGGTACCGATCGCCCGTGGATAAGCTGTGGGATCCACAAGGGGTGCCATTCGCCCGAACG
>CALMVN010000090.1 GCA_937873225.1 uncultured Acetobacteraceae bacterium | reverse complement strand
TTCCCAGCGCCAGCGCCTGACGAAGCACGCGGGACGCCGGGTCGTTGCCAGGACGGTCCAGGCGCAGCGCGCCGTGGATCAGGCCGGCATAGCCGACGATCCAGATCGGCGCGTAGGCGAACAGCCCGTGGCGGACGTTGAAGAGCTGCATCGACAGCACCGGGAACCAGTCCCACGGCATCGGCGGCCTGGCCGTGTTTACCGGGCCGGTGACGGTTCCGTAGATGGCCAGATTGAGGCCGGCGAAGCCGATCCCCGCCGCTGCGGCGATTATCAGCAGCAACCCGGCGCGCAGCCAAAGGCGCCGTTGGAGGATCTGCACCAGCAGGCCAACAAACAGCAACGCCGCGACCACCGATCCGCGCATGTGCACGATCGGAACCAGGATCAGGATCGTCGCCGTCAGCAGGTCGCCCGACACGCCCCGTTCCCTGGTCTGCAGGCGCTCCCACGCCCAACACACGAGCGCGAACAGAAACGTTTCCATGTAGAACAGATGCAGATAGGGCAGCAGCGGCATCGAGAAGGCAACGATGAACAAGGCGGCAAGCGAGGCCACCGGCCCAGCAACCCGACGCAGCACGCGATGCAGGACCGCCAGCCCGGCGATGCCGGCGATCAGCGTTACCATCCGCAGTCCCATGAGCGAGAACACACCTGCCACCAGTGACAGGATCACCGGCACGTAAACCCCGTTCATCACCACGACGCCGCCGCCGCCTGCAGGAAGACTGGTAGCGCCGACATGCGCCGCCTGCAGGGACACCCGGTTCCATTCCGCCACCGGCATGGTGAGCGTGCCGTGCCGGATGAAGGACATGGCATAAAGCAGATAGCGCGGCTCGTCGCCGGTCAGGAACAAGCGGTTGCCGAACACGACCACGAGCAGAAGCGCCAGCATCGGCAGCAGGCAGATCCAGGGGCGACGGTCGATCCACGTCCGGATCGATGACAGGCGCGGAACGCGGTTTCGCCTAATCCTGGACGGAATGGGACCAGGATCATAATCCGGCGGTGTGGGGTGTTTCATCCATCAACATGAAGCCACGCGACCGGGCCGCGTCAACCGATCCTGGCGACCAACCCCAGGTTCCTGGCGTTGGTATCTCGCTACATGCCGGCTGGGGACCGACCCGCAGCCTTCCACGATCGGTCATCCTGCCATAAACGGATCCGCAAGCGCCGGGTTCATGACGGTCTCCAGCCAGCCTCCTGCCAGCAGGCTGCGTCCTGAGCGCCGAGCGGATCGTTGCCGAACAACAGCGTGGGCGACCCCGGGATCGACCAGGGCTGGTCGCCGTAGTTGAAGGCGAAGCACAGGCTGCCGCGCCGGCGCAGGCGGATGCCGGGCGGAAGCGCGGCGACCGGAAGCCCGGCCAAGTCGTGCAGCGCGTGCCGCATCAGGGAGGACAGCAGCGGCCCGTCCGCCCACGCGCCGCAGTACAGCACGCGGCCGTGGCGGATCACCGCCGGGCTGCCGTCGGCATGGCGGGCGATCGAGGCGGCGCCGTCACGCGGCTCCAGCCACTCGCGCCAGCGCTCGGCCTGTCCCTGCACCGCCTCGCCGACCACCTGGTGCCGCAACCCGTCCCGCAGCGAGGCCACCTGCGTCACCCGGAACGGCAGCAGGGACTGGAGCGGTCCCGGCGGCAGCGTCCCGGGGATGGCGAAGTCGCCCGTCTTGGAGCCGCTGCGCGGCCCGAACAGCAGGACGGCCTTCGTGTCGGCGAAGGCCCGCATCGCGTCGGGCGCGATCGCCATCAGCGACGGCACCAGGACCGCCGCATAGCCGTCGAGCGGCGCGCCGGGCGGCAGGATGTCGACGTCGAGACCGAGCCGGCGCACCGCCTCGTACCAGCGGTAATGCAGCAGCAGCGCGTCGAAACCCGCGCCCTGCGGCTGGATGTCGGCCATCCACAGGCTCTCGTAGTCCAGCACCAGCGCCACCGGCGACCGCCCGCCGTCGGGAAGCGCCTCCGTTCCCAGGCTCATCAGCAGGTCGTGCAGCTCGCGTCCGACGATCCCGGCCTCCTGGCCGCCGGCCGACAGGCTGCGGTCCGGCCGGTGCAGCCCGGCGTGCATCTGCTCCTGCGCGAACGGCGCCTGGCGCCAGCGGAAATAGCTGACCACCTCGGCCCCGTGCGCCAGCGCCTCCCAGCTCCACAGCCGGACCATGCCGGGCTTCGGCACCGGGTTGTGCCGGGCCCAGTTCACCGGGCCCGGCTGCTGCTCCATCACCCACCAGCGGCCGCGGCCGACACCGCGATACAGGTCGTGGTGGAAGGAGGCGATGTCGGGCAGGGAGGTTTCGGCCCATCCGGCGCGCTCCGCCTCGTCGAACGGGAACCGCTCGAGGAAACCGAGCGGATAGGAGTCCCAGCTGGCGACGTCGTACTCGCGCCCGACCGTCCAATGGTCGAACTCTGTGAAGAAGCCCATGAAGTTGTGGGTGACGAAGCGGCCGGGCGAGCGGGCGCGCAGGATGGCCGCCTGCATGGCGCCGTAGGCCGCCACCTGGTCCGAGCTGAAGCGCCGGTAGTCCAGCCGGGCGATCGGGGTGGTCTCGGTCACCGCACCCACCGGCGCGTCGATCTCGTCGAAGCTGCCGGCCTCCATCGACCAGAACACGCTGCCCCAGCGCGCGTTCAGCGTGGCGACGTCGCCGTAGCGCGCGCGCAGCCAGGTGCGGAAGGCGGCGACGTCGTGCGGGCCGTAGGACAGCACGGTGTCATGGCAGCCGAACTCGTTGTCCACCTGCCAGCCGACGATCGCCGGGTGCTCGCCGTAGCGGTCTGCCAGCGTCTCGACGATGCGTCGGCTCTCGCGCCACCAGTCGGGCGAGGAGAAGCTGGTGTGGCGGCGCGAGCCGAAGCCGCGCACTCGCCCGTCGGCACCCACCGGCAGGATGCCGGGATGGCGCAGCACCAGCCAGCGCGGCGGGGTCGCGGTCGGCGTGCCCAGCACCACGCGCAGGCCGGCATGGCCCAGCACGTCCAGCGCGCGGTCGAGCCAGCCCCAGTCGAGATGGTCCGGCTCGGGCTCGATCCGGCTCCAGGCGAACTCGCCGATGCGGACGTGGGTGATGCCCATGCGACGCATCGCCCGCGCGTCCTCGGCCCACCAGGCCTCGGGCCAGTGTTCCGGGTAGTAGCAGACGCCCAGCATGAACGGTTCCTCCGGATCTCGGGCGCGGTGGTCAGCCCTGGCTGCCGTTCAGCAGCGTGCGGCCGTCCGGCGCGAACAGGTGGCAGGCTTCCGGCACCACCAGCACCTGCACCGCGTCGCCGATGGTCTCGCGCGCCAGCCCCTCGGTACGCAGCAGCAGCGCGGTGCCGTCGGACGCGGTGAGATGCAGGATGGTCTCCGCCCCCAGGTGCTCGGCGAGGTCCACCGTCGCGGACAGGACCAGGCCGGCGCCCTTCTCCCCGCTTCGCAGCAGACGCAGGTGCTCGGGCCGTATCCCGAGCGTGGCCTCGCCGTGCGGCGTCCCGGGCAGGTCGAACACCAGACTGCCGCCGCCGGCGAGCCGCACCGATACCGCCTCCCCGTCCGGCACCAGCGTCGCCCGAAGAAAATTCATGCGCGGGGAGCCGAGGAAGCCGGCGACGAACAGGTTGTCGGGCCGGTGATACAGCTCCAGCGGCGTGCCGACCTGCTCGATCCGGCCGGCGCTGAGCACGACGATCTTGTCGGCCATGGTCATCGCCTCGACCTGGTCGTGGGTGACATAGATCATGGTGGCGCCGAGCTGGCGGTGCAGGCGCAGGATCTCCACCCGGGTCTGCAGACGCAGCGCCGCATCGAGGTTGGACAGCGGCTCGTCGAACAGGAACACCACCGGCTCGCGCACCATGGCCCGGCCGATCGCGACCCGCTGCCGCTGGCCGCCGGACAGCTGCGACGGGCGGCGCTTGAGCAGCGGCGTCAGCTCCAGCGTGTCGGCGACCCTGGCGACCCGGCGCTCGATCTCCGCCTTGGGCATGTCGCTCATGCGCAGGCCGAACGAGATGTTCTCCGCCACCGTCATGTGCGGGTAGAGCGCGTAGGACTGGAACACCATGGCGATGCCGCGGTTGGCCGGCGGCACGCGCGTCATGTCGCGGCCGCCGATGCTGAGCGTGCCGTCGCTGATCTTCTCCAGCCCCGCGATCATGCGCAGCAGCGTGCTCTTGCCGCAGCCCGAGGGACCGACGAACACGCAGAACTCGCCGGGCGCCACGTGAAGGTCGAGGTCGTGGATGACCGCGTGGTCGCCGAAGCGCTTGGCGATGTGGCTGAGCTGGACGTCCGACATCGGTGCTAGTCCTCAGCGTCCAGGGTCAGCACGAGCGCGGTCTCGGCCTGCATCTCCGGCAGCACCAGCCCGGCCTGCACGAGCAGTGCACCCGGGACCACGAGCCCGTCACGGAACAGCTGGCGATGCGGCTCCGTGGTGCGTGCCGGGACCGCCTGGGGCCCGGGCGCGCGGATCCGGTAGCGTGCCTGGGGATCGAGGCCGGGCAGGAACAGCGGCGCCGGGATGCGCCGGTCGGCGCTCGCGGTTTGCATCACGCACCAGGCGGCGTGGCGGCGGTCCTCGGCCACGACCCCTCGGGCTTCCCGCCCTGCCCGCTTCGGCACCGCGACGTGCAGGCCGCCGTGCAGCAGCGGGCGCAGCCGCTTGTGCAGCGCGATCCAGGCGGCGAGCTCGGCGCGCTCGGGGTCGGTCATGCGCAGCGGGTCGAGCTCGACGCCGAGATGGCCGAACAGCGCCACCGCGGCGCGGAAGCCGAGCGTGTGCACCCGCCCGGTCTGGTGGTTGGGGCTGGCCGACACGTGGGCGCCCATCACCTCGGGCGGATACAGCCGCGAGAAGCCGCGCTGGATGGCGATGCGGTCGAGCGCGTCGGTGCAGTCCGAGGTCCAGACGCGGTGGGTGCGACGGAGCATGCCGAGGTCGGGCCGGCCGCCGCCGGAGGCGCAGCTCTCGATCTCCAGGCCGGGATGCGCCGCGCGCAGGCGGTCGATCATCCCGTGCAGTGCCACGACGTGGCGGTGGTAGGCCGGGCGCCCGTCCCGGCTTGCGGCCGCAAGGAGGTCGCGGTTCATGTCCCATTTCAGGTAGCCGATCGGGTGCGCGCGCAGCAGCGCGTCGATCTGGTTCTCGATGCGCGACGCGACCTCGGGCCGGGTGATGTCGACCACGAGCTGTTGGCGGGCGGTGCGCAGCGGGCGGCCCTCGACGTGCAGCACGGCGTCGGGGAACGCGCGGTGGAGGTCACTGTCCGGGTTGACGCATTCCGGCTCCACCCAGAGGCCGAACTGCATCCCCAGGCCGACCACGTGTCCGGCCAGCGGGCCGAGGCCGTCGGGATACTTGCCCGGGTCCGGCACCCAGTCGCCGAGGCCGGCGCGCTCGTGGTGGCGGCCTCGCATCCAGCCGTCGTCGAGCACGAAGCGCTCGATGCCGAGCGATGCGGCGGCGTCGGCCTGCGCCTTGAGGCTGCCCTGATCGTGGTCGAAGTAGTTGCCTTCCCAGGTGTTCAGGGTCACCGGGCGCGGGACCGCTGCAGCCGAGAACGGCAGCACGTGGCGGCGGACGTGGCGGTGGAACCGCTGCGACAGGCCGTTGAGGCCGGTCTCGGACAGGGTGGCGTAGATCGTCGGCGCATGGAGCGCCTCGCCGGGAAGGAGGATCTGCTCGCCTGGATGCAGCAGCAGGCCGGCCAGCACCAGGGCGCGCCCGTCCTCCAGCCGCTCGGCGGCGATGCGGTGGTTGCCGCTCCAGCCGAGCTGCACGCCATGCACCAGCCCGGAATCCTCGTCGAAGCCGGGTTGGCCGCCGATCAGGGCAGGAACGTGCTCGTGCGAGCCGCGGCCGCGGCGGGTGTCCACGGCGAAGGAGCCGCCGTCCAGCGCCGTGCGCCGCTCGGTGAACTCGTGGCCCCAGTGGCCGTCGAGAACCAGCAACTCGGTGGCGCCCTGCGGCCACAGGATGGCGCCGGCGCCGAGACGCTCCACCCGGAGCGGAGTGTCGCCGCGGTTGACGATCGTGCAGTCCTGGGTGAGCACGTCGTCGTCCGGATGGAGGCCGAGGCGGAGCACGCAGCCGAGCCGCGCCACCGGGTCCTCCAAACGCAGGATCAGGGTCGGTCCGGCCTGCTCCGCGGCCTCCAGCCGGAACTCGGCGGTCCAGTCGCGCCCGTCGTCGCGCACCGCGGCAAAGGCGGGCTGCCGGGTCGGGCCGGCGCCGAGCGTGGGCAGCAGCAGCGCGTCGGTGTGGTCCTGGTCGAGGGCGTTGCGGGCTACGGCGCGGCTGCGCAGCGACGGCAGGACGGCAAGGTCGAGCCCGTCCGGCAGGCGCGGCCCCCAATAGGCGATCTCCGGGCTGGAGCCGCGGGGCAGCAGCAGCAGCGTCACGTGCGCGCCGTCGAGGCGCAGGGCGGGCGGGATGGCGGTCATCCCTTGGTGGCGCCCAGGGTCAGCCCGGTCACGAAGTGGCGCTGCATCAGGAAGAACAGCAGCACCGAGGGGGCCGCCGCGATCAGGGCGCCGGCCGACATCAGCTGCCAGGACGCCAGCCACATACCGCTGAGCGCCTGCAGGCCCGCGGTCACCGGGCGGGCGCTGTCGGACTGCACCAGCACCAGCGCCCAGAAGTAGTCGTTCCAGATAAAGGTGAAGACGAGAACGGCGAGTGCCGCCAGCGCCGGGCGCACCAGCGGCAGCACCACGTGCCAGAAGATGCGCAGCTCGCTGACCCCGTCGAGCCGCGCCGCCTCGGCCAGGGCGTCGGGCAGCTCGCGCATGAAGTTGCGCATGAACAGCGTGCAGAACCCGGTCTGGAACGCCATGTGGAACACCACCAGCGCCCAGATGGTGTCGTAGAGCGGCACCACGTGGATCATCAGGTCGCGGACCGGGATCATCAGCACCTGGAACGGCACGAAGTTGCCGCCGATGAAGATCGCGAACAGCGCGAGGTTGCCGCGGAAGCGGAACTTGGCCAGCGCGTAGCCGGCCATCGACGACAGGGCGAGCGTGCCGACCACGGCGGGCACGGTGATCATGATGCTGTTGAGCAGGTAGCGGCCCATCGGCGAGCTGGTGAACACCGCGCGGTAGTTGTGCACGGCCATGATGCGGTCGGGCCAGCCCCAGTAGTTGCCGCGCGACAGGTCCTCCAGCGAGCGGATCGACGTCAGCGCGATCGCCAGCAGCGGCAGCAGCCAGATCACCAGCACGATCGGCACCGCGGCAGCGTAGCCGAACCGCCCGAGCGGGCGCGCGTCCTGGATCGGTGCGGGGAACATGGCTATCTCCGCTCCCGACGCAGCAGCGACCACAGGAAGAAGGCGATGTAGACGTCCATCAGCAGGAACAGCACGGTCGCGATGGCGGCGCCATAGCCGTAGCGGAACGAGTGGAAGGTCTGGTCGTACATGTAGTACGCCAGCACGGTGGAGGAATCGAACGGGCCGCCCTTGGTCATGATCGACACCAGGTCGAACGAACGCAGCGCGCCCACCACGCACACCACCACGGCGATAAAGGTGGCCGGCCTGAGCTGCGGCAGGATGACGTGGCGGAACAGCCGCCAGCCCGACGCGCCGTCCAGCCGCGCCGCCTCCACCAGCTCCGGGTTGATCGCGGTCAGCCCGGTCAGGTACAGGATCATGCAGTACGCGGTCTGCGGCCAGAGCCCGGCGATGATGATGCCGACCGTGGCCCAGTTCTCGCTCTCCATCAGCGCCACCCGCGGCAGGTGCACCGCGTGCAGCACGACGTTCAGCAGGCCGAAGTTGACGTTGAAGAACCAGCTGAACACCAGGCCGACCACGACCTGGCTGATCACGAACGGGAAGAAGAACAGCGACTTGTAGAACCGCATGCCGCGAATGGTCTGGTTCAGGAACAGCGCCAGCACGAGCCCGAACACCGGCGCCATCATGTAGGCCAGCAGCCAATACACGTTGTTCTCGAGCGCGGTGTAGAACGTGTCGTCGTGCAGCAGCTCGGCGTAGTTGCCGAAGCCGACGTAGCGCATCGGGTGGATGCCGTCCCAGTCGTGCAGGCTGATCCACAGCGAGTCCAGGATCGGCCAGAGCACGAACACGGCGAAGAACAGGCAGCCCGGCGCCAGCAGGATCGCCGGCGTCAGCGTCATCTGGTGCCGGCGCCACCAGCTCTCGCCTGCGAACGGAGCGGTGCCGAACCCGGCGAGCGTGGAGGAGGACGATGCCATGCGGACCTGGATCCCGTCGTTGCGCCCGTCGGAGCCGGCCGCTCAGCCCGGCAGCGGGCCGTAGATGCGCTGGCGGGCGCGCTCGATCCCGTCCAGGATGCGGTCGAGCCGGGCCGGGCGCACCATGAACTCCTGGAACCCCTTCATCGCGATGGTGGCGAGGTCCTCGCTGGTGTCGCGATCGAGGAACTGGGTCAGGTGCGCCGCGCCGTTCAGCATCTTCTGACCTTCCTGCAGGAAGCGATCGTCAAGCACGGTGGCGTGGATGTTCTCGGGGATCTGCTTCTCGGTGCGGTTGATCATGGTCTGCACGTCGGCGCGCATCATGAACTGCAGGAACTTGCGGGCGTCGGCCTTGTTCTTGGCGCCTGCCGGGATGTGCACCGTGTCCACCGGCGCCTCCTCGGCGCGCGGCAGGCCCGGGGTAATCGCGGGGAAGTCGCTGAACGCCATCTTCGGCAGCGCCTCGGGCGGGATGCTTTCGGTGATGAAGTTGCCGATCAGCATCATCGCCCCAGTGCCCTGGTAGAGCTGCGACTGCGCTTCCTGCCAGGACAGGCTGGTGTGGTTGGCAACGAAGCACTTCTTGTCGAGCAGCTCCTTCCAGTGCGCGAACACCGCCTTCACCTTCGGGTCGGTCCAGGCCACCTTGCCGGCCATCAGGGTCTGGTGGAAGTCGTAGCCGTTGGTGCGCAGGTCGAGGTAGTCGAACCAGCCGGCGGTCGGCCAAAGGTCCTTGCTGCCGATCACGATCGGATCCAGGCCGGCGCCGCGCAGCTTATCGCAGGCTCCCAGCATGTCGTTCCAATTGTTGATCACGCCGAGGCCATTCTTCTGCAGGAGGTCGGCGCGGTAGTAGATCCCCCACTGGTAGGTGCTGTACGGCACGCCGTACTGCTTGCCGCGGTCGGTCACGCCCGCGACCGCCTGGGCGGGGAACTGCGCCTTCATCTCCGGCGTCCACAGGTCGCTCACGTCCTCCAGCAGGCCCGGGCCGGAAAGCTGGCGCATCCGGTTGCCGGTGTACCACAGCACCACGTCCGGCGGCGCCGAGGTCAGCCAGTTGCGGATCGACTGCTTGTAGCTCTCGTGGTCGTACACGTTGAACCGGACGTCGATGCCGGGGTTCTCGGCCTTGAACTTGGCGACCACCGCCTCGAACGCGGCGCGGGGTGCTGCGTCGGAGGTGTCCGCGTTGAACACCAGGGTCGCGGCCCGGGCCAGCACCGGGGTCGCGATGCCCAGCGCCACGATGCTGGCCAGCCACGTCCTGGCCACGGCCGAGGATCGGCCGGATGTCCGGTAAAGCATGAGCGTTCCTTCCCGAGCTGGTCCCTTGTGCGGCGACGGCCGGTGGTTCCCGGCGACCATGGGAGGACATAAGACAAGGAAGCGGCTTTCCTGTCGTCCGCTTTGGGCGCAGATTTGTCCGGGATCCTAAGGTTCGTCGATCGGAGGAATGTTGGGCGAGTTCGACCCGTTCCGCGTCCGGGAGGACGTGTTCCATGCCGGGCCATCCAGATCCATGCTGCCGATGGCGCAGCCGCACACGCACAGCCAGGTCGAGCTGAATCTGCTTCTGTGCGGCGAGGCGGTGTATGCCTTCCAGGGCCTCGAGCTGGAACTGCGCAGCAACGACCTGGCGCTGTTCTGGGGCGCCTTCCCGCACCAGACGATACGCGTCGCGCCGCGGACGCGGTTCATCTGCATCTACGTGCCGATCGAGATGTTCCTCGGGCTGAAGCTGAGCACGCGGCTTCAGTTCGCGGTCCTTGCCGGCGGCATGGTCGTCGCCTGTCGCGACGGCAAGGGCGCCGCCTCCGCGCTGCGCCTCGACCTCGCGCGCCTGGACGTGCTGCACCAGGCCCTTGTCGGGGAGGACGCGCAGATGTCCGAGCTCGACCACGCCGAGCTCGAGCTGTGCCTGCGCCGCATCGACCGGCGCGGCTGGAACGACCTCACGCGACCGGATGGCCGGGCGGAAGCGACCCCCTGCCCGGCGCGGTCGGAGAAGGTGATCGCCATGATCCGCCACGTGCTGGCGCATTCTGCCGGCCCGCTGCGCATCGCCGACGTGGCGAAAGTGGCGGGCCTGCACGAGAACCACGCGATGTCGGTGTTCCGCCACGCGACCGGCATGACCATCGGCGGGTTCCTGACCCGCTGCCGGCTGCACAAGGCGCAGGAGCTGCTGCTGTCAACCAGCCGCGACGTCACCTCCATCGCCCTGGAGGTCGGCTTCAACTCCCTGTCGCGCTTCTACGAGTCGTTCGCCCGGCAGGTCGGCCAGTCGCCGCGCCGGTTCAGGACCTCGGCAAAGGTGCCCTACCCGGTCTCGCTGTTGTCGTTGACCACTCCGGACGCGTCGGAGGTCGTTTCGCAAGGCGGCAGGCACGGCCGCCCGACATCCGGCCGGATGACGGCACGGCTCTGAGACCTCCTCCGCCATCGGCCGGGCGGCCTCGTTCTGGCAGCACGAAGGGTGTTGGGAGCGTCGGACGGAGCCGCGGCTTGGTCGCCTTCGCCACACGTTCATCGTCGGCCGACTTTACGGAAACGTGATGAGACCTCTGGTCAGAAAGTTCAACCGATTGAATCGCTTCACGATTTCAATTTGGCACGGCGGTTGCAGACCCTTCCGGTTGCGGCGCAACGTCGCCTCACGTTCAAGAAGGGACACCACCATGGGCTTCCGCGTTTCCATGCTCGCCTTTGCCGCCGTATCGGCAATGGCCTGTGGCGCCGGGGCGGCACACGCAACCGCGTTCCTGGGAACCGACACGTTCAAGGACGACGGCACCACCAACAACGGCCTGAACTTCACGGCCAGCTACAACACGCCGTCCATCTCCTTCAGCGAGGCGGCTGGTCAGACCTATTCCACCTCGGACCTGCTGACCATCAGGTCGATGGACACCAACAACCCGATCCTCGGCAATAGCACGGCAAAGGACAACGTCGAGGTGGACTTCGCGTTCACCAGCCCCAGCAGCGGCAGCGGCAGCGTGAGCGGGTCGGGAAATGAGACCGTGTACTCGGTCTTCGGCGTCATTGCCGGGTCCGACGGGAGCATCAGCTGGAACAACCCGGGCGCCATCACCTTCAGTGACGGTGCGGTGCTCGACGTTTCGCTCGGGACCGCCACCTTTTCCGACGACGGCTCGAGCGACAGCGCGGTGATCTCGGCCAGCTTCAAGGACGTGAAGGACCCCACCGCCACGGCCGTCCCCGAGCCCATGTCGATCGCGCTGCTTGGGACCGGCTTGTTCGGGCTCGGTCTGGTGGCCCGGCGCAGGCGCGCCTGAGTTTCCCCGTCGGGCCGATTGAACCCTCGGGCGGCCCGACGCTCCATCGTCCCAGTGCCAAGTCCGGGCCACCTTCTGCCGCGCAAGCGGCAGGACGGGACGCGGAAAATGCGCGATCAGGTTGGGGGCTCTGGCGGAGAGGGTGGGATTCGAACCCACGGTACGCTTGCACGCACAACGGTTTTCGAGACCGTCCCGATCGACCACTCTGGCACCTCTCCGGAGGTCGTGGCGGCCGGCATATAACCTCCCGGGGAGCGGCCTGACAACCGATTGACAGGAACCACGTCGATCGGATAGATGCCGGCCCGTCGCTTCAGGCTGGATCCAGCCGGGAGAGGCATTGCCGTGCTCCCACCTCCGGGCGTTCGGCCCATCACAAGAAGCGACTGGGTTCGTCGGCACCCGCTCGGGCGGGACGCAGGCGGATCAAGAGATCGGAAAGCCAGAACCATGTTCGCAGTCATCCGCACCGGCGGAAAGCAGTACCGCGTCACCCCTGACCTCGTGCTCAAGGTAGAGAAGCTCGACGTGGAGGCCGGCGCCACCGTGACCTTCAGCGACGTGCTGGCGATCGGCGGCGGCGAAGGCGGCACCAGCATCGGTGCGCCGCTGGTGCCCGGCGCCAGCGTCACCGCGACCGTGATCGCGCAGGACAGGCTGGACACCGTCATCATCTTCAAGAAGCGCCGCCGGCAGAACAGCCGCCGACGCAACGGCCATCGCCAGCCCGTCACGGTGCTGCGCATCGGCGAGATCAGCGCCGCCTGAACCCGATCCCGGGAACCCGCATCCCCGCATCGGCGTCGGCAGCCCATAGGCACAGGAACACGGTTTCATGGCACACAAGAAGGCAGGCGGCTCGTCCCGCAACGGTCGCGACACCGCCGGGCGTCGCCTCGGCGTCAAGAAGTTCGGCGGCGAGGCGGTGATTGCCGGCAACATCATCATCCGCCAGCGCGGCACCAAGGTGAAGCCGGGCCGCAACGTCGGCCTCGGCCGCGACCACACCATCTTCGCCCTGATCGACGGCAACGTGAAGTTCGAGACCCGCTCGGAAGGCCGCGTGCAGGTTTCAGTCGACGCCCAGCCGCTCGCCGCCGAATAGGGCGTCCCGCCTCGCCCCGGTCGAAGCGCAAGGGTCGGCCTTCGGGTCGGCCCTTTTTCGTCTCCACGCCTTTCCCTGTCGAACCCGGCCGCAACGGACCGACGCCAGCATGAAGTTCCTCGACCAGGCCAAGATCTACGTGCGGTCCGGCGACGGCGGCGACGGCGTCGTCGCGTTCCGGCGCGAGAAGTTCATCGAGTTCGGCGGCCCGGATGGCGGCAACGGCGGACGCGGCGGCGACATCGTGTTCGAGGCCGCCGCCAACCTGAACACGCTGATCGACTTCCGCTACACCCAGCATTTCCGCGCCCGCAAGGGCGGCAACGGCTCCGGCTCCGACCGCACCGGCGCCGGCTCGGCCCCGGTGCTGATCCGGGTGCCGATCGGCACGCAGATCTTCGACGAGACCCGGGAGGTGCTGCTCGCCGACCTCGACCAGCCTGGCAAGCAGGTGCTGCTGTGCCGCGGCGGCGACGGCGGCTTCGGCAACGCCAGCTTCAAGACCAGCACCAACCGGGCGCCGCGCCGCGCCGACAAGGGCTGGCCGGGCGAGGAGCGCTGGGTCTGGCTGCGGCTCAAGCTGATCGCCGACGCCGGACTGATCGGCCTGCCCAACGCCGGCAAGTCCACCTTCCTGTCGGTCGCCTCGGCCGCCCGGCCGAAGATCGCCGACTACCCCTTCACCACCCTGCACCCCCAGCTCGGCGTGGTCCGGTTGTCCGACTCCGAGGAGTTCGTGCTGGCCGACATCCCCGGGCTGATCGAGGGCGCGCACGAGGGCGCCGGGCTGGGCGACCGCTTCCTCGGCCACGTCGAGCGCTGCGCCGTGCTGCTGCACCTGGTCGACGGGGCGGCCGGCAACGTGGTGGAGGCATGGCGGACGGTGCGCGAGGAGCTCCTGGCCTATGGCGGCGGCCTGGCCGACAAGCCGGAGATCGTGGCGATCAACAAGACCGACGCGATGACGCCGCAGCAGCTCGGCACGCGCCGGCGCGCGCTGGAAAAGGCGACGGGTGCGCCGGTGCTGACGCTGTCGGCCGCCACGCACGGCAATGTCGGGGAAACGCTGCGGGTGCTGCAGGACCGCGTGACCGAAGGCCGCCGGGCAGCCGGATGAGCCTGCCGGGCCCTTCCCCCCTTCCGGCGCCGTCGCTCCACCAGGCGCGTCGCCTGGTGGTCAAGATCGGCAGCGCGCTGGTGGTCGATGGCGAGGCCGCCGCACCGCGTGTCGATTGGCTCCACGGCATCGCCGCCGACATCGCCGGCCTGCGGGCGCGCGGCGTGGAGGTGATCGTCGTGTCCTCCGGCGCCATCGCGCTGGCGCGCCACGCGCTCGGGCTGACCCGGTCCAGCCTGCGCCTGGAGGAGAAGCAGGCCGCCGCCGCGGTCGGGCAGATCCGGCTGGCGCAGGCCTGGAGCACCGCCCTGTCCGCGCACGGAATGGTCGCGGCCCAGCTGCTGCTGACGCCGGACGACACCGAGGACAGGCGTCGCTACCTGAACGCGCGGGCGACGCTGTCCACCCTGCTCGGGCTCGGCTGCGTGCCGGTGATCAACGAGAACGACACGGTCGCCACCGCCGAGATCCGCTTCGGCGACAACGACCAGCTGGCCGCCCGCGTGGCCGGCATGATCGGCGCCGACCAGCTGGTGCTGCTGTCGGACATCGACGGGCTCTACACCGCGGACCCGCGCCAGGACCCGGACGCGCGGCACGTCCCGCTGGTGACGGCGCTGACCCCGGAGGTCGAGGCCATGGGTGGCGCGCCGCCGCCGGGCTACTCGTCGGGCGGCATGCGGACCAAGCTCCTGGCCGCCGCCATCGCCACACGGGCCGGCTGCACCATGGCGATCGGCCTCGGCAGCATTGCGAACCCGCTCCGGGCGCTCGGGACGGACACGCGCTGCAGCTGGTTCCTGCCGGTGCCGGACGGGCACTCGGCGCGCAAGCGGTGGATCGCCGGCAGCCTGCGGCCGGCCGGGCAGCTGGTGATCGACGGCGGCGCGGCGCGTGCGCTGCACGCCGGCGGCTCGCTGCTCCCGGCGGGCGTGCGGGCGGTGGAAGGCAGCTTCGGACGCGGCGACCTGGTGCTGGTGGTGTCGGAGGGCCGGGTCGGGATCGGCCGTGGGCTGTCAGCCTATGGCAGCGCGGATGCGGCGCGGATCATCGGCCACCGGTCGGACGCGATCGAGGCCCTGCTCGGCTGGCGCGGCCGGGACGAGATGATCCACCGCGACGACCTGGTGCTGGCACCAGGCTGAGCCGGGCGTCCCCGCCCTCCTCCCTCCACCCGCGGGGTCAGCGCGGCGGCCAGCGCAGGGTCGGCTCGGATCGGCTGCGCGGGGTGCGGTCCTGTTCGACGTTCCGGAGCGGCGTAGCGCGCAGCGGACGCCTCGGGGGCAGCTCCTCGTCGGCAGGCAGCGCCTCCGGCCAGTCGTCGCCGTCGCGCGGTCGCCTCGGAACGCCAGGCGGCGGCGCGTCGGGAGAAACCGGCGGCACCGGAACGGGCTGCGGACGGGGACGCGCCGGTCGCGGACGGGGCACGATCTCCTCCGTCACCGGCTCCTGCTCCGCCGGACGCGCAGGCCGGCGCCCCACCTCCGGCAGCCGGGTCGCCAGCATGCGCAGCTCGGCATGGACGTCGTCGAGCTGCGCCTCGATCAGCTCGAGCCGGCCCTTCAGGCCGAACACTGCGAACGGCATCATCAGCAGGGCAAGGCAGAACAGGATCGCGATCATCAGGATCGCGAGCTGTATCCACCACGGCATCCAGTCCGGCAGGGGCAGCGTCGACGGCACGGACGACTATAACCCCAAGCGAATCCGCGCCGCCAGACCGGCGGATGCCGCGGCCGCCCTACATGCCGAGCGCACGCCGGTAGATGTCGAGCAGCGTTTCCTGCTCCTCGACGTCGGACGGCTCCTGCTTGCGTATGCGGATGATCTGCCGGATCACCTTGACGTCGAAGCCGGCCGACTTGGCCTCGGCGAAGATGTCCTTGATGTCGGAGCCGAGCGCCTTGCGCTCCTCCTCGAGCCGCTCGACCCGCTCGATGATGGAGCGCAGCCGGTCGGCGGCTATGCCGCCCACGGCGCTTGCCGCGTTGTCCGCGGGTGCGTCGTCATGCCCGGTCGTCCGGTCCGCCGCTTCCAGCGTCATGATCCCTGCCCCCGCCCCGCCATCGGCCCCGATCGACCGCCAAGGCCGGGGGGCTTACCTTGGCAGGACGCGCCCGGTCAATGACAATGCCGGCCGCACCGTCACGCCGGACGGGCAGCAGGGAGACGATGGGATGCCAGCGATGAGCACGGTGGAAAGCTTCGACTACGTCGTCTTCGGCGCCACCGGCGACCTGACCATGCGCAAGCTGCTGCCGGCGCTGTATCACCGGTTCCGCGACAAGCAGATCCCATCGGACTCGCGCATCATCGGCGCCGCCCGGTCGCAGCTGTCGGACGACGACTACCGCGGCCGGGCGGACAAGGCGCTGCGGCGCTTCGTCAAGGCGGACGCGCTCGACGACGCGCTGATCACGCAGTTCCTCGGCATGGTGTTCTACGCCAGCGTCAACGGCGCCGAGGCGGAAAGCAGCTGGGACAACCTGCTGCGCCTGTTCGGCGACGAGGTGCGGGACAGGATCCGGGTGTTCTACCTGGCGACCTCGCCCGAGTTGTACGGACCGATCTGCGCCAACCTGTCGGCGCAGGGGCTGGTGACCGAGGCGGCCCGTATCGTGCTGGAGAAGCCGATCGGCCACGACCTCGACTCGGCGCGCCGCATCAACGACGAAGTCGGCCGCTTCTTCGACGAGAAGAAGATCTTCCGGATCGATCACTATCTCGGCAAGGAGACGGTGCAGAACCTGATCGCGCTGCGCTTCGCCAACCCGGTGTTCGAGCGGATCTGGAGCGCGGACGCGATCGACCACGTGCAGATCACCGCGGCCGAGACCGTGGGCGTGGAGGGACGCGGCGACTACTACGACAACTCCGGCGCGCTGCGCGACATGATCCAGAACCACCTGCTGCAGGTGATGTGCCTGGTGGCGATGGAGCCGCCCGGCTCGCTGGAAGCCGACGACCTGCGCAACGAGAAGCTCAAGGTGCTGCGCGCCTTGAAGCCGATCACGGAGGCCGACGTGGCCCACGTGGCGGTGCGCGGCCAGTACGGGCGCGGCCAGGTCGGCCACGAGATCGTGCCGGCCTACCTGGAGGAGCTCGGCGAGGGCCGGCAGAGCGACACCGAGACCTTCATCGCCATCAAGGCGGAGGTGCACAGCTGGCGCTGGGGCAAGGTGCCGTTCTACCTGCGCTCCGGCAAGCGCCTGCCGGCCAAGGTCAGCGAGATCGTGGTGCAGTTCCGCGAAACCCCGTGGTCGATCTTCCCGACCCGCCTGGAAGCGAACCGCCTGATCATCCGGCTGCAGCCCGAGGAGGGCATCCAGCTGTCGGTGATGAACAAGGTGCCGGGCGGCGACGGCATGAACCTGCGCCCGGCCAACATCGACGTGTCCTTCGAGCAGGCGTTCGGCGCGCGCTATCCCGACGCCTACGAGCGGCTTCTGATGGACACGGTACGCGGCGACCCGGTGCTGTTCATGCGTCGCGACGAGGTGGAGGCGGCCTGGACCTGGGTCGAGCCGATCCTGAAGGCGTGGAAGACCCAGCCGGGCACGCTGCACCACTACAGCGCCGGCACCTGGGGCCCGGAAGCGGCCCGCACGCTGATCCGCTCCACCGGCCATGGCTGGCACGAGCAGACGAGCTGACCGACGCGGCGCGGGTGGCCGACCCGGAGGCCGGCTGGCACGGCACGGCGCTACGCGCGGACGTGGCGCTCGTGGCCGAGGGTGTGATGGCGGAGCTGCCGCCGGATCTGGAACCGGCCGTCGCCTCCGTCTGGGCGGTGGAGCGGGCCCGACGGCCGGGCCTGTTCAACGGCCGGGTGTTCTGCGCCGACCGGATCGCGCCGGACCGGATCGCGGGCCACTGGACCGAGTACCGGCGCGTGCTGGCGCAGATGCGACAACCGGACCTGTTCGACCGGCTGCGTATCCGCGCGCTGGCGGTGAACGGCCTGATCGAGTGCGCGGACGGGCTTATCCTGGGACGGCGCCAGGCGGGTGCGGTCTACCTGCCGGGCTACTGGCAGGCACCGCCCGCCGGCAACGTCGAGGCGCGAAACGGGTCGGCGGCAACCGACCTGACCAGCCAGCTGCTGGCGGAGCTGGACGAGGAGCTCGGCCTCCAGCCGGCCGAGGTCGAGGACATCCGCGCGGTCGTGGCGATCGAGCACGCCGACACGCATGTGGTCGACGTGGGCTTCCTGCTCCGGACGGGCCTGTCCTTCGCAGCCATCGAGGCGCGTCGGACGCTTGCAGGAAACGACGAGTACGACGCGCTTCGCGTCGTGGCACCGGACGACGTGGCACGAACCCTGGCGGGAACCGAGCCGATGCTGCTGCCATCGGCGCGGATCCTGATGCGCTGCTGGAGCGACGACAGGTAGAGCCTGCCCCGTCAGGCGGCCTCGGCGAACAGGGCGACGATCGCGTCGCAGAAGGCGGGCAGGTCCTTCGGGTTTCGCGAGGTCACCAGCCTGCCGTCCCTGACCACCGTCTCGTCGACCCAGGTGGCGCCGGCGTTGCGCAGGTCGGTCTGCAGGGAGGGCCACGAGGTCATGGTGCGCCCGGCGACGCCGCCGGCGTTGATCAGCATCCACGGGCCGTGACAGATGGCGGCGATCGGCTTGGCCGACGACACGAAGCCCTTCACGAAGCCCACCGCGTCCTCGTCCAGGCGCAGCTTGTCCGGATTGGTGGTACCCCCCGGCAGCACGAGGCCGTCGAACGATCCCGCGTCGGCTTCCGCGACCGGCAGGTCGACCTGATGGGTGCCAGCCGGGTTCACGTCCTCGTTCATCGCCTGGATCCGCCCGGCCTTGAGCGACACCAGGGTGACCTCGGCACCGGCCGCGCGCAGCGCCTCGACCGGCTCCGTCAGCTCCACCTCCTCGACCCCGTCGGTGGCCAGCACGGCGATCCTGCGTCCGGTGATGTCGGGCATCTGCGTCTCCTGCACGCTGTGGTGCAGCAGCAACGGCGGATGGCGGGACGTGTTTCCCCCGGCCGCCATCACGGCCGGGGGAAAGCCGTCGGACGGTTCTAGCCGAGCAACCCGTCCATGTTGGTGACGTGAACCGCGTTCAAGGTGATCGAGCCGCCGCCCGACAGGTCGATGGTGGTGCCGGCTCTCGAATGGATGAGGCCGGTCACGGAGGTGCCGGACAAGGCCAGATGGTCGGTGCCGAACCGGAAGCCGTTGATGGTGGCCTGGTCCGTCCTGCCCGAGGAGAACAGGGTGGCGCCGCCGTTGGAGGCGATGTTGAGCAGCTCGGTGCCGCCGCCGCCGGAAATGCTGGCGGTGCCGCTGCCGGTGGTGATGGCGCTCCCGCCGGTGGACAGCACCACGTGATCCGCGCCGGTGCCGAGCTGCATGGTGACCACGCCCGAGCTGTTGCCGCCGAGCAGGGTCTCGTTGCCGGCGCCGGCCTGCATCCAGGTGGATCCCCCGGCCGCGCCGACCAGCATGTCGCCGTTGGCGGCACCCTGCAGGAAGGTGGCGCCGCCGCCGGCCTGCAGATAGCTGTTGCCGCCAGTGCCGGCGCCGAACCAGCCGCCGCCGGAGCCGGCATGCACCGTGTCCGAGCCGGTGCCGCCGGTGACGACCGCAGCGCCGGCGGAGCCCTGGAAGACCACGTCGCCGCTGCCGTTGTAGACCACGTTGTTCGTGCCGGCGCCGCCGCCGTCGACCGTCGCGTTGCCGTTCGTGAGGGTGACCACGCTGTTGCCGCCGTCGACGCTCAGCGCGCCCGCGCCGCCCTGCACGGTGGCGGGGCCGGCGCTGCCGTCATAGGCGAGCGTGCCGCTGCCCATCGAGATGCTGGTGGCGGACCCGGCCGCGCCGCCGGTGACGGTGGCGGCGCCGCTCGACAGGATCAGCGAGCTGGTTCCGCCGGAGTTGTACATGAGACTGCCGCGGCCGGCCCAGACGGTATTGCCGCCGGTGCTGTCGACCACGGCGCTGCCGGTCATGTCGGTGCCGTTCAGGACCAGGGTGGCGTTGCCGCCGGTGTAGTGCAGCGCCGACGGGCCGCCGAACAGCACGGTGCCGGACGGGCCGGAGCTGGTGACGTCGACGGAGCCGGAGCCGGAGCCGGTGGCAGCCAGCACGATCATGTTGCTGTCGGTAGCAGCGCCGCCGCTGATGTCGATGCTGCCGCTGCTGACCTGCAGCGTGCTGTTGCCGCCGCTGACGTAGTCGAGCGGTGCCGCACCCACCCAGACGGTGTTGCCGCCCTCGCTGTGCACCGTGGTAGTGCCGGTGCCGCTGAGGTACAGCGTCGCGTTGCCGCCGGTGAAGTCGAGGGAGGCAGCGCCCCCGGTGACGGTCGAGGCGGTGGTGCCGGTATCGATGACCGCAGCCTGCGACCCGTCGCCGCTGACGGCGTAGCTGGAACCGGTCTGCACGTAGGCGGACGCCGGCGGAGTGGGCGGCGTAGGCGACACGGGCAGCGTGGGCGACACCGGAGGCGTCACCACCACCGGGACCGCGGCGATGGTCAGGCTGCCGGTGACGAAGCTGCGCTGCGCGTCGTTGGACAGGATCAGCTGGTAGCTGCCGGACGAGGGGGCGGTGAGGCCGGCGGTGGGGGTCAGCATCACCTCCGACAGGGCCGCCTGCACCTGCGCCGCGGTGCCGCTCATCAGGAGGGCGCTGGTGGACACGTCCGGACGCTGGATCAGCGTCGCCGCGACATCCGCCGGCACGTCCGCAATCGACAGGGTTCCTTCGGAAGCAGGAAGCAGCAGGGTGGCGGACACGGCGGACCCGTCACCGCTCGTCACAGCCAGGTCGGAAAAAAGTGCCCCCTGCTGCCCGCTGATGGCCGTCGCGGAACCGGCCCCCGTGATCTCGACGCTGGTGTCTTGCGTGCTCATGACGTTCTTCCTGCTGGCTTGAACAAGCTGTTTCGAGCCGACAGGGGATCAGGCCTGGAAACACCCGGGCCGCTGCCAGCGACAGAAGCCATTGCTAGAAGACCGAACTTAACGAGCGGTAAAAGCGCGCAGCACCGGACGGCAGCGCTTCAGGCAGAAGCGGCACCGATCTGCTTGATGTCAAAAAAGTGAAGTCCGGCATTCATCTCGGCGGCGCGTCGCATCATGAAGGCCGAGCTGGCCAGGAACACCGGGGCCCCGTCCATGTCGTCCGCCATGGCAGTGCGGTTGGTGGCGACGAAGCCCGCCAGCAGCGCCTTGTCACCGTCGACCCAGCGCGCCAGGGAGTAGGGCGTGCTCTCGAAGCCGATGCTCACGCCGTATTCCCCGGCGAGCCTTGCCTGCAGCACGTCGAGCTGCAGCGTGCCGACCACGCCGACGATCGGCGGGGAGCCATCCTGCGGGCGGAACAGCTGCACCACCCCCTCCTCCGCCAGCTCCTGCAGCGCGGTGCGCAGCTTCTTGGCCTTCATCGCGTCGTCGAGGCGCACCCGGCGCAGGATCTCTGGCGCGAAGTGCGGCACCCCGGTGAAGCGGATGTCCTCGCCCTCGGTCAGGGTGTCGCCGATGCGGAGCGTACCGTGATTGGGGATGCCGACCACGTCGCCGGCGAACGCCTCCTCGGCCAGCTGGCGGTCGCGGGCGAAGAAGAACTGCGGCGTGTGCAGCGCGAACTGCTTGGCCGAGCGCACGTGCTTGACCCGCATGCCGCGCGCGAGCCGGCCGGAGCAGACGCGGGCAAAGGCCATCCGGTCGCGGTGGTTGGGGTCCATGTTGGCCTGGATCTTGAAGATCAGCGCAGTCATCGCCGGCTCGTCCGCCTGCACGACCCGGCCGTCGGTGGCCTGGGCGCGCGGGGCGGGCCCGAAGCTGACCAGGGCGTCGAGCAGGTCGGTCACACCGATCTCGCGCATGGCGCTGCCGAAGAACACCGGGGTCAGGTGGCCGGCGTCGAAGCCCTCGCGGTCCCACTCCGGCAGCGCCGCCTGCACCAGCTCAAGCTCCTCGCCGAGGGCCACCATGCGCGGGTCGGACTGCGGCAGCGGGGCCGACACGTGCACCGCGCGGGCGCGCAGGTCATAGGTGCCGACGAAGCTGGCGGCGCGGCCGATCGGCCAGGTCGCGGGAGCGGTGTCGAGCGCCAGCGCCTGGCTCACCTCGTCGAGCAGGGCGAACGGGTCCTGCGCTTCCCGGTCCATCTTGTTGACGAAGGTGATGATCGGGATGTCGCGCAGGCGGCAGATCTCGAACAGCTTGCGCGTGCGCTCCTCGATGCCCTTGGCGGCGTCGATCACCATGACCGCGGAGTCTACCGCGGTCAGGGTGCGGTAGGTGTCCTCGGAGAAGTCCTCGTGACCGGGGGTGTCGAGCAGGTTGAAGATGCAGCCGCCGTACTCGAACGTCATCACCGAGGTGACCACGGAGATGCCGCGCTCGCGCTCGATGCCCATCCAGTCGGACCGGGTGCGGCGCCGCTCGCCCTTGGCGCGCACGTTGCCGGCGAGCTGGATCGCGCCGCCGGCGCGCAGCAGGCGCTCGGTCAGCGTGGTCTTGCCGGCATCGGGATGCGAAATGATCGCGAAGGTGCGCCGGCGGGAGATTTCGGATTGAAGCTCGGACATCCAGGGGTTCCACCCCTGGACCCCGCCAAGGACAGTCGTCCTTGGAACCCAGGGTTTAAGCGATTGGGTGTCCAGAGGGCGACTGCCCTCTGGCAGGGGTGCAGGGGGCAGCGCCCCCTGCGGCAGCCGCCTCAGCGCGAGTAGAACTCGACCACCAGGTTCGGCTCCATGGTGACCGGATACGGCACGTCGGTCAGCTTCGGGCTGCGCTGGAAGCGGCCCTTCATCGCGCGATGGTCGACCTCCAGGTATTCCGGCACGTCGCGCTCGCCGCTCTGCGCCGCGTCGAGCACCACGGCCAGCTGCTTGCTCTTCTCGCGCACCTCGATGGTGTCGCCGTCGCGGACCAGGAAGGAGGGAATGTTCACCTTGCGGCCGTTCACCGTCACGTGGCCGTGGTTGACGAACTGGCGCGCGGCGAACGGGGTCATCGCGAACTTGAGGCGGTAGATCACCGCGTCCAGACGGCGCTCCAGCAGGTCCACCAGGTTCTCCGAGGTGTCGCCCTTCCGGCGCACCGCCTCGTCGTAGTACTTGCGGAACTGCTTCTCGCTGATGTTGCCGTAGTAGCCCTTGAGCTTCTGCTTGGCCATCAGCTGCACGGAGAAGTCGGACGGCTTCTGCTTGCGTCGCTGGCCGTGCTGGCCGGGGCCGTACTCGCGCTTGTTGATCGGCGACTTGGCGCGGCCCCACAGGTTGACGCCGAGGCGGCGGTTGATCTTGTACTTGCTCTCGAGGCGCTTGGTCATGAGCGCGCTCCTTCCGGTCTTCTGTGCGGCAAGCGTCCGGGCCATCAGCCCGCCGCCGTGTTCCGCTTGTTGCACCGGTAGGCCCGGACCCGGAGGTCAAGGCGGGCGCGTTCCGCATCATCGGGCCGCTTCCGCGACATCGACCGGACCGTCCACGTTCCCGGCAGTAAGCCGGGGCTCATAGGAGCAGGAACGCGGGAAGTCAATCTCGGGCGGGCTCAACCGGTCTCGTCGCGCCCGCGCATCCGGCGGCCCAGCGCCAGCTCGGTGACCACGCCGTGCAACGTGCGCAGCTCCTGCTCGGTCACCTCGCCGCGCTCGAAGAAGTGCCGGAGGTTGCGCACCATGCCGGGCCGCTTGGGCAGGTTGCGCAGGAAGCCGCAGGCGTCGAGCTCGCGGACGAGGTGGCCCATGAAGTTCTCCAGCTCCCCCTTGTTGGCGACGCGCGTCTCGTTGGTCATCAGCGTGCGCGGGGGCGTGTCGTCGGCGGCCAGCCACCACTCGTAGGCCATGATCATCACCGCCTGGGCCAGGTTGAGCGAGGAGAAGCCCGGGTTGAGCGGGTAGCGGATCAGCGCGTCGGCGCGCGCCATGTCGTCGCTGTCCAGCCCGGCGCGCTCCGGGCCGAACAGGATGCCGACGCGCAAGGCCCGGGCGGTGATCTCGCGCATCTCGGCCGCACCGCCGCGCGCGGTCAGCACCGGCTTGACCACGTGACGCGGACGCGGACAGGTGGCGAACACGTGGTGCAGGTCGGCCACCGCGTCGCCGACGTCCGGATGCACGGTCGCGCCGTCCAGGATCCGGTCGGCGCCGGAGGCGGCGCGCCAGGCCCGTTCCTGCGGCCAGCCGTCTCGGGGCTCGACCAGGCGCAGGTGGAACAGGCCGCCATTGGCCATGGCGCGGGCGACGCTGCCGACGTTCTCCGCCAGCTGCGGCCGCACCAGGATCACCACCGGGCTGTTGCCGATCGGCTCCAGCGCGGCGCCGCCGTCGCGGCCGGTCATGCGCGGCGCCCCGTCACGTCCGCCGCCCCGTCGCGTCCGCCGCCCATCACGCCCTCCGCCAGGTGGTGCCGGCGGGGCCGTCCTCCAGCACGACGCCGTCCGCCAGCAGCCGGGCGCGGATGGCGTCGGCGCGCGCGAAGTCGCGCGCCTTGCGCGCCGCCAGCCGTTCCGCGATCGCCTGCTCCACCGCGTCCGCATCCGTGCCGGCCCGAAACCATTGTTCCGGGTCCGCCTGCAGGAGCCCGACCAGCCGTCCCGCGGCGCGAAGCCCCTCCCCCGCCGATTGCCGTCCGGCCATCGCCGCATCCGCCAGGCGGTGCATCACGGCGATGGCGGCCGGGCTGTTCAGGTCCTGGCACAGCGCGTGGAGGACCTCGTCCGGCACCGGCCCTTCCGCGTCCGCGCCGGAGTGCTGGATCGCGCGGTAGAACCGGTCGAGCGTATGGCGCGCCTTGTCCAGGCCGGCACGGGTGAAGTCCAGCACCGAGCGGTAGTGGGTGCCAAGCAGCAGCAGGCGCAGCGCCTCCGCCGGCGCGTCCTGCAGCACGTCGCGGATCGTGCGGAAGTTGCCCAGGCTCTTGGACATCTTCTCGCCCTCGACGTTCAGCATCGCGTTGTGCAGCCACACGGTGGCGAAGCTGCTGCCGGGATAGCCGCACAGGCTTTGCGCGCGCTCGTTCTCGTGGTGCGGGAACAGCAGGTCGCTGCCGCCGCCATGGATGTCGAAGCTGGCACCCAGGTAGCGCTCGGCCATGGCGCTGCACTCGATGTGCCAACCGGGCCGGCCGCGCCCCCAGGGGCTGTCCCAGCCCGGCAGCTCCGACGTCGACGGCTTCCACAGCACGAAGTCGCCGGGGTCGCGCTTGTATGGCGCCACCTCGACGCGTGCGCCGGCCAGCAGCTCGTCCGGGTTCCGGCCCGACAGGCGGCCGTACTCGGGAAAGTGCCGCACCGAGAACAGCACGTGCCCCTCCGCCGCATAGGCGTAGCCGGAGGCGACCAGGCTCGCGATCAGGGCGATCATCTCGCCGACGTGGTGGGTCGCGCGCGGCTCGATGTCGGGCGGGAGCACGCCCGCGGCCGCGAGGTCGGCGTGCAGCTCGGCGATCGTTCCGTCGGCAAGTGCCGCGATGCCGATGCCGAGTTCGGCGGCACGCGCGTTGATCTTGTCGTCCACGTCGGTGATGTTGCGGACAAAGGTGACGCGCGGGTAGAGCCGGCGCAGCAGGCGCACCAGCACGTCGGCGGTGAGCATGGCGCGCAGGTTGCCGATGTGCAGGAGGTCGTAGACGGTGGGCCCGCAGTAGTACACCCGCACATGCGCCGGATCGAGCGGCACGAAAGGCGCCGTGCTCCGGGTCAGGCTGTCGTGGAGGGTGAGCTGGGCCATCGCCCGGTTTTGCGGCATCGGCCGGAACGCGGCAAGCAGGGGCGGCAGGCAGGTGTGCCGGGTGGAGACGCGATGAGCGCGGTGGGAACCGTCGAGGCGGCGGGCAAGGCGGCGCATGCCGCAGCACTCCTGCGCCTGGCGGTGCCGCTGGCGATCGTCAGCCTGTCGGAGATGGCGATGGGACTGACCGACACGGTCCTGCTCGGCGGCCTGGGCGAGCGTGCGGTGGCAGCCGGCGGCCTGTCCGGCACGCTGTTCTTCGCCATCGGCGCGTCGCTGCAGGGGGCGCTGATGGCCGTCGGCATCCTGGCGGCACAGGCGCGCGGCGCCGGCACGGAGCGGCGCATCGCGGGACTGTACGGCACCGGGCTCTGCCTCGGCCTCGCCCTGTCGGTGCCGCTGTTCGGGCTGTTCAGCCTGGCGGAACCGATCCTGCGCCTGCTGGGCGAGCCGGCGCCGCTCGCGCACGACGTCGGGACCTATCTCGGCATCCTGCGCTGGGCCACGCCGGCCTACGTGGCAGGTCTCGGGACGATGCGGGCGATCCTGCCGGCGATCGACGGGGCGGGCCTGCTGCTCCGTGTCACGCCGGCAATGGCGGTCGGCAACGGGCTGCTGAACGACGCGCTGATCTACGGCGCGTTTGGGCTGCCGGCGCTGGGGCTGCGCGGCTCGGCGATCGCCAGCGCCGCCACCCTGTGGAGCACGGTGCTGGTGCTGTTCGCCTGCCTGCACGGCAGCCGGCGCCGAGGACGGTTGGTGACCCCGCCGCGCCCGGACCGATGCGAGCTGGCACCGCTGCTTCGGCTCGGCCTGCCGATCATGGCGACGATCGCCGGCGAGGTGCTGATGTTCCTGCTGGCGAGCCTGGCCGCCGGGCTGCTCGGCACCGCGTCGCTGGCGGCGCACCAGATCGTGCTCGGCATCGGCGCCTTCACCTTCATGGTGCCGATGGCGCTGGGCCAGGCGGCGAACGTGCGGGTGGGGCTGGCGACCGGCGCCGGCGACCGGATCGCGGTGCGTCGCGCCGGGCTGGTGGCGATCGGCATGGCGATCCTGGTCATGGGCGCGATCGGGCTGCTGCTGCTGTGCACGCCGAGCCTGGTGGCGTCGGCGTTCCTGAACCCCTCGGTTACGGCCAACCGGACGGCGCTGCGTATCGCCGTCGCCCTGCTCGGCATCCTGGCCCTGTTCCAGGTGGCGGACGGGGTGCAGGTGGTGGCGATCGGCTCGCTGCGCGGCATGGGCGACACCAGGACGCCGATGGTGCTGGCCCAGGTCGGCTACTGGCTGGTGGGCCTGCCGCTCGGGTGGCTGCTGGCGTTCCGGCTGGGATACGGCGCCGCCGGGCTGTGGACCGCGCTCGCCGCGGCCCTGGCGGCGGTCGCGATCATGATGGCGACGCGGTTCGTGTGGGTCACGCGCTCCGCAGGAGTGACAGGTCGATGATGACGAGGATGGCCGCGGTGCTGGCAGCGGCCTTTCTGCCGGGCGTTGGTCCGGCAGGTGCCCGCGCGAGGACGCACGACGCACTTCCCTCGATCTCCTTCCAGCGCTTCGTCCATCACCTGCGTGCGCAGGGCTACCACCCCTACCGCCGTCTGCCCGCTGGCCGATCGGACCTGCATCCGAACGACTTCGGTGATGGGGCCATCAGGCGTCGCTACCCCGAGCTGGCGTACTGCGACGGCACCGGGCTGAACGACTGCGTGTTCCTGTTCGCACGCGCCGGCCGGCCGATCATCGAGGTGCAGACCAACGGAGAGCGTCCGGCCGATCTCGTCATGGCCTCGATCGAGCGCATCGATCACGACCAGGCGGCGAAGGACGACCATGACGGATGCGACATCGGTCCGTCGCCGGATACACCCTGTCCCCGTTGAACGCGAAACGCCCGCTGCCGGGAGCAGCGGGCGCCGGAAAGCGCGGCAGGCAGCGTTCCGCTACATGCCGTTCATGTTGCCGCCGCTCATGTTGCCGTGGCCCTGGGTCGCCACCGCCGGCACGTCCGGATCGGCCATGCCCTGGCTCATGCTGCGCATGATCCACAGCGAGCCGCCGATCAGGATGAACACCACCAGCAGGGCGAAGCCGAAGGCGGTGACGTTCCAGCGCTGCTCCGACCCGGCGCTCATGTGCAGGAAGCACACGAGGTGGACGAAGATCTGCACCACCGCCAGGGTGGCGATCAGGGGCGCGATCCAGCCGGCCGGCAAGGTGCCCGGCACCATGACGGGATAGAACGCAGCGACCGTCAGGATCACCGACAGCGCGAAGCCGACACCGTAGGCGCCGTAGCCCGCATGGCCGGCGCCGCCGGATCCCTCGATGTGGGTCTTGTGCGAGTGCCCGTGCAGTGCCGGATGATCCATCACCGAACCCCCATCAGGTAGACCAGGCTGAACACGCAGATCCAGACGATGTCCAGGAAGTGCCAGAACAGGCTCAGGCACATCAGCCGGTTGACGTAGCGGGTGTCGAGCGGCTTGCGCAGCACGGTGAGCTGCACCACCAGCACCAGCATCCACAGCAGGCCGCAGGTGACGTGCAGCCCGTGGGTGCCGACCAGGGTGAAGAACGCGGACAGGAACGCGCTGCGATCCGGCCCATGTCCTTCCGCCACGAGGTGGTGGAACTCGTTGATCTCCATGCCGACGAAGCCGGCGCCGAGCAGGAAGGTGATGCCGAGCCAGACCAGCACCTGGTTCAGCTTGTGCTGGTAGGCGCCGATCATGGCGAAACCGTAGGTCGAGGAGCTGACCAGCAGCAGCGCCGTCTCCACGCCCACGTATTTCAGGTCGAAGATGTCGTGCCCGCTGACGTCGCCCGCATACTGATGGCGACCGACCGCGAAGCCCGCGAACAGGGTCGCGAACAGGATGCAGTCGGTCATCAGGTAGAGCCAGAAGCCGAACACGTTGTTCGGCTCGTGCGAATGGTCCTCCGCGAACTCGCCGTGGTGGGCGACGAGGCTGTCAGGCGACATGGGTCAGCTCCAGCTGCGCCACCCGCGCGTTGTGCAGCCCCTCGATGCGCGCCACCTCGGCCGCCGGCACGTAGTAGTCGATGTCGTCGTTGCACGAGCGGACGATGAAGGTGCCGACCACGCCCAGCATGCCGATGATCGCCAGCCACCAGATGTGCCAGATCAGCGCGAAGCCGACGATCCCGGCCGCCACCGACATGATGAACCCGGCCGGGGTGTTCCGCGGCATGTGGATGTCGGAATACACCGGCGTTTCCCGCGCCTCGAGGCCGCGCTTCTTGGTCTCGTTGAAGGCGTCGAGCGCGTCGACGTGCGGCAGCACGGCGAAGTTGTAGAACGGCGGCGGCGAGGAGGTGGACCACTCGATGGTGCGGCCGTTCCACGGATCACCGGTCACGTCCTGGTTCTGCGGCAGGTGGCGCTGGCGGATGCTGACCACGAGGCCGATCACCGTGCAGGCGATGCCGGCGGCGATGATCAGCGCGCCGAAGGCGGCGATCCAGAGGTAGGGCGTCCATTGCGGGTTGTCGTAGTGGTTCATGCGCCGGGTCATGCCGAGGAAGCCCAGCACGTAGAGCGGCATGAAGGCGACGTAGAACCCGGTCAGCCAGAACCAGAACGACGCCTTGCCCCAGCTGTCGTTCAGCTTGAAGCCGGTGGCCTTGGGGAACCAGTAGGTCAGGCCGGCCATGTAGCCGAAGAACACGCCGCCGATGATCACGTTGTGGAAGTGGGCGATCAGGAACAGCGAGTTGTGCAGCACCCAGTCGTTGCCGGGCAGGGCCAGCATCACGCCGGTCATGCCGCCGATCACGAAGGTGACCATGAAGCCCATCGTCCACAGCATCATGGAGGTGTACTGGATCCGCCCCCGATACATGGTGAACAGCCAGTTGAAGATCTTCACGCCCGTGGGGATGGAGATGATCATGGTCGTGATGCCGAAGAAGGCGTTCACGTTGGCGCTGGAGCCCATGGTGAAGAAGTGGTGCAGCCAGACCACGAAGCTCAGGAAGGTGATGCAGACGGTGGCGTAGACCATCGCCTTGTAGCCGAACAGGCGCTTCTGGCTGAAGGTCGGCACCACCTCGGAGAACACGCCGAAGGCCGGCAGGATCAGGATGTACACCTCCGGATGGCCCCAGGCCCAGATGAGGTTGACGTACATCATCTGGTTGCCGCCGAGCTCGTTGGTGAAGAAGTGCATGCCGAGGTAGCGGTCGAGCGACAGCATGCCGAAGGTGACGGTCAGGATCGGGAACGCGGCCATGATCAGGATGGCCGTGCACAGGATGGTCCAGGTGAAGATGGGGATGCGCATCCAGGTCATGCCGGGGGCGCGCATCTTCACGATGGTGACGAAGAAGTTGACGCCGGTCAGCAGGGTGCCGAGGCCGGTGAGCTGCAGCGACCAGATGTAGTAGTCCACGCCGACGCCTGGGCTGAACTTCAGCTCGGACAGCGGCGGATAGGCGAGCCAGCCGGTCTGGCCGAACTCGCCCAGCACCAGCGACACGTTCACCAGGATCGCGCCGACCGCGGTCATCCAGAACGAGAACGAGTTCAGGAACGGGAACGCCACGTCGCGGGCGCCGATCTGCAGCGGCACCGCGATGTTCATCAGCCCGATCATGAACGGCATCGCCATGAAGAAGATCATGATGGTGCCGTGGGCGGTGAAGATCTGGTCGTAATGGTGCGGCGGCAGGTAGCCGGCGTGGCCGCCATAGGCCATCGCCTGCTGCGCCCGCATCATGATCGCGTCGGAGAAGCCGCGCAGCAGCATCACGATGGCGACGATGATGTACATGATGCCGATCTTCTTGTGATCGACCGAGGTGATCCACTCCTTCCAGAGATAGACCCAGCTCTTGGTGTAGGTGATGGTCCCGACGATGGCCGCAACGACCAGGGCCATGAACACGCCCGCCGCCATGATGATCGGCGAGTCGAGTATGGCCACGTCCGCGAGAGTCATTCTCCCCAGCATGATCCTGCTACTCCTTGACGCCGGAGTGGAAACTCTCGGCCTTGCCCATGTATTTGGCGATGATCTCGTTGAACAGGTTCGGCTCGACGTTCGAGAAGTACTGCACCGGCGCCTTCTCCTCCGGAGCCGCGATCCTCACGTAGTCGCCGGTGTTGAGCGGCACGCTCGACCTGGCCGCGTTCGACACCCAGTCGGCGAACTTGTCGTCGGTGGTGGCGATGGCGTTGAAGTGCATGTCCGAGAAGCCGCGCCCGCTGTACATCGCCGACAGCCCCGGGAACGTCCCTTCCCGGTCCGCGATCAGGTGCAGCTGGGTGCGCATGCCGGCCATGGCGTAGATCTGGCTGCCGAGCTCGGGGATGAAGAACGAGTTCATCACCGAGTCCGAGGTGATCCGGAAGTCGACCGGGGTGCCGACTGGGAACGCCACCTCGTTGATGGTGGCGACGTGCTGGTCTGGATAGATGAACAGCCACTTCCAGTTCAGCGCCACCACGTCGATCACCAGCGGCTTCTTCTGGCCGCCCAGGGCCTTGTAGGGATCCAGCGCGTGGGTGCTGACCCAGGTCAGGTAGCCCAGGAAGGCGATGATCGCGCAGGGGATGCCCCAGCAGAAGATCTCGATCACCCCGGAGTGGCCCCAGTCCGGCTCGTAGCGCGCGCCGGCTCCCTCGCGATAGCGCCAGCCGAACCACAGGGTCAGGATGATCACCGGCACGACGATGACCAGCATGGCATAGGTCGAGGTCAGGATCAGCGATTTCTCTGCCGCACCGATCGCGCCTTTGGGGTCGAGGATCGAGTACTTGCACCCGGTCAGCGACACAAGGGCCGCCAGGGCGGAAGCCCTGGTCAGGAACGGCAGTGGTCTCGTGATCATTCCGTGCCTCGTTGATACGGCCCCGATCGCCGCCCCTGCCCCGGCCGGTGCCGGGACGTGGGAACGGGTCCCGGTTCGCCGCGCTCCTCCTTGGGGAGCCTTTTCGGTGTCTGCCACACGGCCAGGCGGCCATGTGCTGCTTCCTGTCGCGTCGCGTCCTTGCGCGTCGCCGCTTCTGCGACGCACAATAGTCTTTCTAACCCATGCTAACACATTGCTTCTTGTTCATGTAGCGCCACGGCGTCAGCTGGCCGCCATGCGCAGGCGGCCGCTCACCCGTTCATGGCCCATCAGCGGCAGCAGGTCACGCAGTTCCGGCCCCTGCTCCTCGCCGGTCAGGGCCAGCCTCAGCGGATGGAACAGCGCCCTGCCCTTGCGGCCGCTCGACTCGCGCAGCGCCTCGGTCCAGCGCGGCCAGGTGGTCTCGTCCCAGGGGTGCTCCGGCCCGTCCGGCGGCAGCGCGTCGATCGCCTGCAGCAGGAAGTCGGTCTCTCCTTCCTGCACTGGCGGCACGATGCTGCCGCTGACGACGTCCCACCAGTGCCGCAGCTCGGACAGCATGTCGACGTTGCCGCGCACCGCGTTCCAGAACGCTTCCGTGGCCCCTTCGGGCAGCCGGTCCCGCACCTGCCCGAACGGCATGACGTGCATGGTGCGCCGGTTCAGCGCCAGCAGCTGGCGCATGTCGAACCGGGCCGGCGACTTCGACACCCGGCGCAGGTCGTAGCTCGCCGCCAGCGCGTCGAAGCCCAGCGGCTGCGGGTCCTCCGAGGTGCCGAGGCGGGCGAGATAGGCCACCAGCGCGGTCGGCTCCATCCCGTCGTGCCGCAGCGCGCGCAGCGACAGCCCGTCGAACCGCTTGGACAGCTTCGTTCCCGCCTCGTCGAGCAGCAGCGGCAGGTGGGCAAAGGTGAAGCGGTCCGGACGGCCGCCCAGCGCCTCGACGATGTCGAGCTGCACCCCGGTGTTGGACACGTGGTCCTCGCCGCGCAGCACGTGGGTGATGCCGAGCTCCAGGTCGTCCACCACGGAGGCGAAGGTGTAGAGCACGGTGCCGTCGGCGCGGATCAGCACCGGGTCGGACACCGAGGAAAGCTTCACCTCCGTCCGTCCCTGCACCAGGTCGTCCCAGGACACGGTGCCGTCGGACAGCCGGAACCGCCAGTACGGCTGCTTGCCGTTGGCCTCCGCCTGCGCCCGCTGCTCGGGGGTCAGCCGCAGCATGGCCCGGTCGTACACCGGCGGCCGGTGCTGGCGCAGGCGCTGCTCGCGCTTGGCCCGCAGCTCCTCCTCGGACTCGAAGCACGGGTAGAGCCGGCCGACCTGCTTCAGCCGCGCCGCCGCCGCCTCGTAGCGCGGCGTCCGGTCGGACTGGCGCACCATCTCGTCCCAGTCGAGACCGAGCCAGCGCAGGTCGTGCTGGATCCCGACCACGTGCTCCTCGCGCGAGCGCTCGGCGTCGGTGTCGTCGATCCGGAGCAGGAAGCCGGCGCCGTGTCGCCTGGCGTGCAGCGCGTTGGCCACCGCCTGGCGGGCGTTGCCGACATGCAGCAGACCGGTCGGGCTCGGCGCGAAACGAAGCTTCACTGCGGCAAGATCCTAGTCGTCCTCTTCCTCGTCGCCATCCGAGGCGTCGGTCCGCCGCGGATCGATCGAGCGCCAGTCGCGCTCGATCTCCGAGCCGGGCGCGGAGGCGAACGCGTCGAGCTCGTTCGCCGAGCGCCAGCCTTCCTCGCCGGCCTCGGCCACCTCGGCGTCCTCGCCGAACGCAAACCAGGCGGCCAGCACCTCGCGGTCCGTGGCACCCGGCACCCGGCAGCGCTCGATGCTGTCGCGCACATAGGCACGGCAGAACGCGTTCGCCAGCATCAGGGTGGGGAAACCGCCGACCTCCTCGACGACGTCGTCCTCCGAGGCGCCGGACAGATCGATGATGCGCACCCGCCAGCCGCCGTCGGGCGCGAACAGCGCCTCGCTCACGACGCCGCGTCCGCGCCCTGTCCGGCGACGCGTCGCAGGAGGAACTCGCGTCCGACCTTCACCCTCGGCACCCCGTCATAGGCGACGATGTCGGCGGTGGCGTAGGTTTCCGACCAGGTATCGGGGATGAAGCTGCCGGTGCCGACCACGTCGATCGGCGCCTCGGCGTCGGCCATCACCCGGCACTTGTCGACCCCGAAGCCGGAAGACGCGACGATCCTGACCCGGTCGAACCCGGCCTCGTCCAGCGACTCGCGCATGTGCCAGATCGCCGCCGCGGACACGCCGGTGCCGACCAGGTGGCGCAGCTCGGCATCGCTGCGGTAGCGGCGGATCGCTCCGGGAGCATGCCGCTCGATCACCGCGTAGCTCGCCTGCGGGTCGAGCCCTTCGAGGAACCGGCCGCCATGGGTGTCGAGCCGCACGCCGATCCGCCCCGAGGCGGCCAACTCGGGATACCGGCGGCAGACCGCCAACCCATCCGTGACCTCCAGGCCGAAATAATCGGTCAGCACGGTGAGGTCGGAATCGGGAAACGCGTCGTGGAACATTTCCGCCGCCGCCAGGGTAGAGCCGGCATAGCCGATCAGGGCGTGCGGCATGGTTCCCGCCCCGGCAGCGGCGCCGTAGAAGTGCGCGGTGGCGTCGTTGGCGCAGCCGGTGAAGCCGAGCGCGCCCTCGCGCTGCGCCGCACGGCCGCCGACCGCGGCGGCATAGGCCATGATCTCCTGCATGCCGAAGCCTGCGCAGTGCCGGGCCTCCATCGCCAGGAACCGCGCCTTCGGCAGGGCCAGGCACATCTGGTAGGCGTTGTGGGCGGCGACGCAGGCCGGCCCCAGCTTCTGCAGCAGCAGCGTTTCCAGGTCGACCAGGCCGGCGAAGCTGCCGGACACGTAGACCAGCGGCTCGCCCGCTCCCACCCAGTCGCCCTCGGCGAAGCAGGGCTCGCATTCCAGCTCCAGGCCGCGCGCCCGCGCCACCTCGGCAAGCCAGCCGGTCATCAGGCCGCAGGCGGCGATCACCGGCCGGCGCAGGAAGAAGGCGTAGGTGACGCGGCAGTCGCCGAACCGCCCGACCACCGCCTTGGTGCGGTTGAAGTAGGCGTCGGTCCTGGCGCCGATCTCCGCGTCGCCGGCGTCGCCGCTCATCGGGCCGCCGCCCGGTGCCGGGTGGTGAGCTCCTCCGCCACCAGGAACGCCATCTCCAGCGACTGCTCGGCGTTGAGTCGGGGGTCGCAGAAGGTCTCGTAGCGGCCGCCGAGGTCCGCCTCGGTCAGCTGGTGGGCGCCGCCGACGCATTCGGTCACGTCCTGGCCGGTCATCTCGACGTGGATGCCCCCGGGCCGGGCACCTTCCGCGGCGAACACGTCGAAGAAGCCGCGCAGCTCGGACAGGATGGCGTCGAACGAGCGGGTCTTGACCCGGGACGCGGTGCTGACCGTGTTGCCGTGCATCGGGTCGCACAGCCAGACCACAGAGCGGCCGGCCTTCTGCACCGCGCGCAGCAAGGGCGGCAGGTGCCGGCGCACCCCGTCCGCGCCCATGCGGCTGATCAGGGTCAGCCGCCCGGCCTCGTTCCACGGGTTGAGCAGGTCGACCAGGCGGAGCAGGTCGTCGGCCGTGGTGGTGGGCCCGACCTTGAGCCCGACCGGGTTGCGCACGCCGCGCAGGAACTCGACATGCGCCCCGTCCGGCTGTCGGGTGCGGTCGCCGATCCACAGGAAGTGCGCCGAGCAGCCGTACCAGTCGCCGGTGGTGGAATCGACCCGCGTCAGCGCCTGCTCGTACGGCAGCAGCAGCGCCTCGTGGCTGGTGTAGAACTCGGTCTCGTCCACCTGCGGCGCGTTGCCGCCCAGGCCGCAGGCGCCCATGAAGGCGAGCGTCTCGTCGATGCGCTGCGCCAGGTCCTGGTAGCGCGCCGCCAGCGGGCTGCGCTCGACGAAGCCCAGGTTCCAGCGGTGCACCTGATGGAGGTTGGCGTAGCCGCCGCCGGCAAAGGCGCGGAGCAGGTTGAGGATGCCGGCGGACTGGAAGTAGCCGGTCTCCATCCGCAGGGGGTCCGGCAGCCGCGCGCGCGCGCTGAACTCGGACCCGTTGACGATGTCGCCGCGGTAGCAAGGCAGGCTCTCGCCGCCCACCGTCTCGGTGTCCGCGGAGCGCGGCTTGGCGAACTGCCCCGCCATGCGGCCGAGCTTCACCACCGGCACCTTGGCGCCGAAGGTCAACACCACCGCCATCTGCAGCAGCACGCGGAAGGTGTCGCGGATCACGTCGGCGGTGAACTCGCCGAAGCTTTCGGCGCAGGCGCCGCCCTGCAGCACGAAGGCGCGGCCTTCCGCCGCCAGCGCCAGCTGCTGCTTCAGGCGGCGGGCCTCGCCGGCGAACACCAGCGGCGGGTAGGCGCGCAGCCGCGCCTCGACCGCCTCCAGCGCCGCCTGGTCCGGATACGACGGCGCCTGCCTGATCGGGCGGTCCCGCCAGCTCGACGGGGTCCAGGCCGGTCCGGCCGGGCCGGTGGCGGAAAGCACGGCGCTCATCTGGGTGTTTCTTCCGGATCCTCGAAGCCAGGCGGTCCGACCGGCCCCGGAAAGGGTGGCTCCGGCCAGCGGACGCGGCCCCTTATCCTCCCAATCCGATTCGAACGAAAGTGCGCGGCCGACAACCCGGAAGCCGGGCGCACCGATGGACCGCCGGCTCCGCCTGCCGGGGACAGTCGCGGGACGGCCATGATCGTCGGGACGCGTAGGCGAGGAGCCGCGCGGTCGGCGGGGCGCCTGCCTGAACGTTGTTCACGCGGCGCCGGAAGCGGCGGGTGAACCTGGCCGTCTCGCACGCGACCGGCGCTGCCCGGCCGGCCAGTGGCAGAAACCCAGGAGGCACCGGCACGATCCTCGGCCGGACGCCGGAGCGCAGGATCTCGCGCGGCGTCCTGGCCGGGGCGCAGGAGGTGTTCCAGGCCTCGCCGCCGTCGGACGCGTCGAACAGGGTGGCGACGGTGCGGGCGACATCGGGCAGGCCGGCGGTGTGCTGCGGCATGTCCGGCGGCGTGGCCGACCATCGCTTCCGGCCAGGCGACGGCCTGGCGCGCGGCATCGAGCGCGTCGCGGAACCTGAACATGATGGCTGCCGGCAGGGCGGACGGGACCACGACGATGGCCTGCCGGGCCGGAAACCGTTGCGCGTCCATGCGCTCGGACGGTTGACGGTCAGCCCGCCGCGAGGCTGCGCAGCCGGACCCCGGCATCCGCGTTCCCCGCCGGAGGGTGCGGAAGGGTCCCGACCGGGACCGTGTCGACGGCAGAGGACCACGCCGCGTCGAGCGATCGTTCATCCTCGACCCGGTTCCGCCCGTTCTCCTTCGCCCGATAAAGGGCTGCGTCCGCGCGCGCGACCAGCGACAGCGCGCTGTCCCCGGCGCGAAGAAAGGCGAGCCCTCCGCTCGACGTCACCGGCCGGTCCACGTCGCCGACGCCGTAGGGTGCCACGGTTATGGCGCAGTGGATGGCTGACACGCTGCGCAGGACGGCGTCCGGGTCGCCGTGCAGGATGAGGAGGAACTCCTCGCCGCCATAGCGGCCCGCCGCTTCGGGTGGGCTGATGGCAGCGCCGAGCCTGGCGCCGAAGGCGGTGAGCACCTGGTCGCCCGCCAGATGGCCGAAGCAGTCGTTGATCCTCTTGAAGTGGTCGATGTCGCACAGGAGGACGGCAAGCGGCGCTCCCGAGCGCCGGGCCGACGCGACCGCGTGCTCCAGCGCTTCCATGATCGCGCGGCGATTGGCGAGGCCGGTCAGGGCATCCGACAGCACCTGGCGCTGCAGCTCGCGCCGCGCCTCCTCGATCTCGGCGGTGCGGGCGCCCACCAGGTCCTCCAGACGCCGCTTCTGGCGAAGCAGCAACCGGATCCGGACCCGCCACGTCCCGACCAGGACGACGGTCGCCGCCAGCGCGCACAGCCCATAGAACCACCAGCGCCGCCACCAGGGCGCACGGATGCGGATCGTGAAGCCGACCGGCGCGGAGGTCCGGCCGTGCACGGTGTCCACCGCGACCAGCTCGAAACGCAGCCTGCCCGGCGGCAGGCCGGCATAGCGCACCTCGTGTTCGGTCGTGGTGCTCCAGCCGGCGTCGAGCCCGTCCAGCCGGTAGCGGAACGCGACGTTGTGACCGTGGGTGTAGTCGAGGTCGACGAAGCGGATGGTGAGCGGGGCGGCGCTCCAGTCGGTCCGGATCGTCGGGCCCGGCGCCAGCGGCCGGTTGTCGAACGACACGCCCGTCACCAGCGGGTGCAGCATGACAGGCGGCGGCCGGACCGTCGGATCCACGAGGTGCGACAGGCCATGGCTGGTCCCGAACCACATCGAGCCGTCCACGTCCTCGTAGATGGCGGCCTGGTTCATGTCGTTGGTCACCGGGCCGTCGCTGCCGTCGAAGCGCCGCCAGGAGCGGCCGTCGAACATGTCGATGCCATGGTCGGTGCCGATCCACATCCAGCCGCGACGGTCGCGACGGGCGAACATGACGTTGTTCGAGCCGATGGCCGGCGACACCAGGGACGGAAGGGGCTCCACCCGGCTGCCGGCGACGCGGAAGCGGAGCACCCCGGTCGATCCGGTGCCGACCCAGAGCTCGCCGCCGGGGGTGAAGGCCAGCGCGAACGGCGCGCTCGTCAGCAGGGCGGGGGGCACCACGAGGTCGAAGCGGCCGGACGCGCCGCGCCGGAACACGCCGTCTGCGGACAGCGCCCACACCGCTCCCGCAGGATCGGTGGTCACCTGCTGGACGTCGTGCGCCAGGACCAGCTCCGGATGGACGTCCGGCGCCGGCGCGTCGGGCCGCGCCACCATGAACAGCCCGCCCGGCGAGCAGAGCCAGAGCCGGCCGTCCCGGTCGATGGCGGCCGTCACCACCCGGCCGACCGGGGGGAACCGGTCGACCACGTTCCGCGCCGGGTCGATGCGGGTCAGGGGACCCCCGACGGGCGCCAGCCAGATCCGGCCGGCCGGCGTCGCCTGCGCGACGTAGTTGGTCTCGGCGGACACGCCCGACGCCGCGCTGCCGATCGCGACGGTGCCGCTGTCGGTGGCGACCCAGAGCTTGCGGTTGGCAAGCCGGGTCATCGACCAGACGATGTTGCTGGGCAGCACGTCGTCCGCGGTCCAGTGCTCCCAGCTGTTCATGCCGATGCTGCGGAACACGCCGGTCCCGAAGCTGCCGACCCACAGCGATCCCTCCCGGTCGAACATGAAGGCCTGCAGGCGGTTGGTCGGAAGGCCGCCGGCATGATGCGCATAGGCGTGCCAGGTGGTGCCGTTCCAGTCGATCAGGCCGCCGGCGCTCTGCGTCAGGACGCCGCCATGCCGGTCGTCCAGGAGGCCCAGCCGCTCGGGATGGGCAACATAGGAGGTGTGTTCGCCGGGGCCCGCCACGCCGGGATCGCGGCCACCCGGCGGCATCGCGACCTCGAACCGCTCCCGGCCCGGCCTGCGCCAGGCGATGCGGTCGAGGCTGCGTGCCCAGAGCGTGCCGTCGGGCGTGCGGATCGCCACCTGCCAGGCGTCCGCGGGCAGGCCGTCCGCTTCGCCGAGCACCGCGACCCGGCCGCCCGCCTCTTGGCAGATCGAGACGCCGCAGCCGATCAGCAGGCCGCCGCCGGTGTCCGGCGCGACGAAGCGTGCCCGTGCCAGGTCCGGGACGCGCGCCAGCGTCGCCGCGTCGAACAGCGGCGAGAACCGGCCGACCGTTCCGGCGCCGATCCGGGCGCCCAGGAGGGTGCCGTCGACGTCGAGCACGACGCGCGTGGCGGTGACGGCCAGGAGATGGGTGGATTGCAGATGGACGGAGGTTCCGGTGTCGACCCTGCCGAACGTCGTGCCCCGGCGGAGGTAGAGGCCTTCGGCGGCGACGACCCAGAGCCGCCCGGTCTCGTCGGACACGATCTGCTGGATCCAGGCCGCGGAAGGCAGCCCGGCATCATAGGCGGTGACGCCCACGCCGTCGTAGCGATAAAGCCCTGCCTCGGTGCCGAACAGGAGATAGCCGTCGCGGTCCTGGGCCAGGGCGTAGATGGTGAGGTTCCCGAGCCCCTGCTCGTCGGTGAGGTTCTGGAACCGGGTGAACTGGGCGTGCGCGCCGGGGATCAGGCACCACAACAGAAGCAGGCCCAGCAGCGCCGCATGCAGAAGCCGTCCCGGCCGGCGGCCGGGACGGAAGGCACCGATCGCCTCGTGGACTAACATGGTCGCCGCCACTCCTCCCCGGCGACGGGTGTGAACGAGCCGGGTTAGCGATTTCTGAAGATGCGGACCCCGCGAACCGGAAATCGAGGGCTTCACGCCGTTCGGGCCGCTGCAGCCGACGCCGCGCGACGGCGACGTGCAGAATGTTGAGATTTTCATCACCGGACAGGATCTGGATCATTATTTGTCCGGCACGATACAAGTTAGTTAATCGAAACAAATGGTTTGATAACTTGCCGCTGCCTAAGTATCTCACGCCGGGGCCCGGGACGGGCAAATATAGGATCGTCAATAAAGGATCAATCGATGGCCGACACCTTTGTTACGACATCGATCAATGGCGCCCAGTTCTCCGACGGGTCCACCCTGTCGGGAACCTGGACCGCCGAGTACGACAGCTCCGGCAACCTCCTCGCCGTCAGCAACGCCACCTTCACCGTTTCGGGAAGCGGCGGCACCACCACCTTCACCAGCATGGGCACGCTGCCCTACGCGACGTCGGCCACCGGCTCGTCGTACGAGATCCACTCGCTGCACGCGAGCGGCGGCCAGTACAGCGGCCTCTACATCGACTGGAAGACGGAGAACCCCAGCTCGCTGTACGAGGGCACCCCGTCGCTCTACACGTCCGTCCTCAACGGCGCCGGCGGCAGCCCGACGACGCCGCTGCGACTGGTCGGCGACGGCAGCACCGGGACCGGCTCGACGCCCATCATCAACGGGCTCCCGTCCACCGAGACCGGCACCGACCATGCGGCTGCCATGCCGTTCGCCGCGGTCACCGTGTCCGACACCGACACGACCACCACCGTCAGCGCCACCATCACCCTCGGCAGCAACGGCGTGCCCACCGATGCCGACGGCATCCTGAGCGGCACGGGCCTCAGCAAGACATCCGGCCAGACGGGAACCTACACCCTCGCCGCGACCACGCCGGGCAACCTGTCCGCGGAACTGGACGCGCTCAGGTTCACGCCGACGGCCGGCCAGGTCGCCGTCGGGCAGACCGTGTCCACCCTGATCGACCTGTCCATCAACGACAGCGACGGGTCCATGTCCGCGGACACCACCCTCACCGTCACCGCGACCTGCTTCCTGCGCGGGACGATGATCGCCACGCCCGGCGGCGAAACGGCGGTGGAAAGCCTGCGGCCCGGCGACCTGGTCGACGTGATCGAGAACGGGACACGCGTGTCCAGGCCGGCAGCCTGGGTCGGCGGCCGACGCATGGACGCCGCAGAGTTCGGCAACCGGACGGCGGCCTATCCGATCCGGATCCGCAGGCACGCCTTCGCCGAGAACGTGCCGCATCGCGACCTGCTCGTCACCCCGGAGCACTGCATCCTGACCGAGGCCGGCCTGGTCCCGGCGCGCATGCTGGTGAACAACGGCGCCATCGTCGTGGACCGCTCGGTTCCGGTCTACGACTTCTTCCACGTCGAGCTGGACACGCACGGCATCCTTCTTGCCGAAGGCCTCGCCACCGAAAGCTACCTCGACACCGGCAACCGCGACCTGTTCGTGGACGGGAACGCCGGCGTCTCGGTCAGGCGCCACGTCGCCATGGCCGCGCCGCTGGCCGTCGCCCGGGAGGTGGTCGAGCCGATCTGGACCCGCCTCGCCGACCGGGCCCGCCTGCTCGGCTTCCCGTGCGACAGCCCGCTCGCCGTGACCGACGAGCCGAACCTGCGCCTGCTGCTCGAGGACGGCCGCACGCTGACGGCCTGCTGGCACAACGGCCAGCGCCACATGTTCCACATCCCGCGCAACGCCCGGCCGGTGCGCCTGTCGTCGCGTGCCGCTGTGCCGGCCGAGATCATCGGCCCGTTCGTCGACGACCGCCGCATCCTGGGCGTCGCCGTGGACAGGCTGGTGCTGTGGACCGGGCTGGAGGAGGTGGCGGTCCAGGCCGGCGCGCCCGGCCTCGGCGGCTGGCACGACGAGGAGGCGACCCATCGCTGGACCGACGGATGGGCCGAGCTCGACCTGCCGGAAGCCGGGCCGGACACCTTTCTCGACGTCCACCTCGCAGCGACCGGGCTTTACGCCGATCCGGCCGCCTGATCCCGGGAGGACGAGCGGCTCAAGGCCGGCGGGCGTAGAACAGGTAGGTCGCCTGGTATGGAACCAGCGCCACCTGCCCCGCCGTGCAGGCGGCGTCGGGGGCGCTGCCGCCGCTGGTTCGGAGGCGCTGGATGAAGGTCGTGCGCGAGAACAGGCCGGGCCGCCGTGGTCCGCTGCTGGTCGCGACCGCCTTGAGCAGCAGGCAGGGAATCGAGCCCTTGTCGGGGCAGGCCGGGTCGCTCCCGGCTGCGATGCCTGCCGACTTCTCGCCCCAGACCGCGCTTCCGTCGGTCGGGCTCCGCCAGCTCGGACAGTACTGCCGGGAGCCGGACGCAGCCTCGATGCAGCCCGGCGAGGGCAGCGGCGCGGCACCGGGCACCGCAGCCAGGACGTGCTCGGCCAGGTCCGGAAGCGCGCCGGCCGTGGACGCCGACAGCACCGCCTGCGGACCGAGCAGCCGCCAGGCCGCCGGAGCGGAACGATCCGCTGCGGGCAGGCAGACATAGTCCTGCGTTCCCCTCGCCTGCGCCGACAGGAACAGGTGGTTCCCCGGCGGGGGTGCCAGCGCGTTGGAGGTCGGCACCTGCGCCGGCGCGGCGCCTGCGAGCAGCAGCACCGCAATGCCGATTCCGGTGGACCCAGACGCGCCGACGCACCGCTTCAACGGCATGGGCCGCACCTGTCCATGATCCTGGCCGTTCCTGCCGGAACGGAACGGGTCTTGGCAACGCTTGCGATGCCGCCGCGCTTGACGGGCGTGCCGTCGGAACGACGGTTCCGGCGCCCGGATCGCGACGGCGGCGCCGCGTCCTCCACGCCCGGCATCCCGGAGCTTGCCCATCCATGACAGGCCATCGACACACGCTGCACGCGCACCGGCATCACCATGGCTGGAACCGCGACAACCCGCCGGTCCTGCGGGTGGCGCCCGGCGACAGCGTTCTGTTCGAGACGGTGGACAGCTCGGGCGGCCAGCTGTCGCCGCACAGCACGCTCGACGACCTGCGCGCGCTGGACTTCGGACGGGTCAACCCGGTCACCGGCCCGGTGCACGTCGACGGCGCCGAGCCGGGCGACGCGCTGGTGGTGCGGATCGAGCATTTCGGACCGTCCGGCTGGGGCTGGACCGCGAACATACCCGGCTTCGGCCTGCTCGCCGACCAGTTTCCCGATCCGGCGCTGCACCTGTGGCGCTACGACGCCGGCACGTTGGCGCCGGCCGCGTTCGGCTCCTTCGCCCGGGTGCCGCTCAGGCCGTTCGCCGGCACGATCGGCGTGGCGCCGGCAGAGCCAGGCCTGCACAGCGTGGTGCCGCCGCGACGGGTCGGCGGCAACCTCGACCTGCGCGACCTCGGCGCCGGCACCACCCTCCTGCTGCCGGTCGAGGTGGCGGGGGCCCTGTTCTCGATCGGCGACACCCACGCCGCGCAAGGGGACGGCGAGGTGTGCGGCACCGCGATCGAGAGCCCGATGACGGTGGCGCTCCGGTTCGAGCTGCTGAAGGGCGCCGCACCCCGGTTCCCCCGCTTCGAGCTGCCCGGCCCGGTGACGCGGCATCTCGACGGGCACGGCTACGACGTCACCACCGGCATCGGCCCGGACCTGCTCAGTTGCGCCCGCGACGCGGTGTCCGGGATGATCGACCTGCTGGTGGCGCGGCACGGCATGGCTCCGGTCCAGGCCTACATGCTGGCCAGCGTCGCCGCCGACCTGCGCATCTCGGAGATCGTCGACGTGCCGAACATGGTGGTCTCGCTGTACCTGCCGCGCGTGCTGTTCGCCTGAGCGCGGGTGGTGTCAGCGTCTGGCGTCGAACCAGCGGTGGAACCAGGCGAGCGTGCGACGGCGCAGGTCGTCGCGGTCCGCCTCGCGCCGGAGCGCATGGCCTTCGCCGGGATAGACCACGAAATCGGTCGGCACGTTCAGCGCCTTCATCGCTGTGTAGTATTCCAGGCTTTGCGGCATCGGGCATTCCGCGTCCCGCTCGCCAACCGCGATCAGCACCGGGGTGGTGACGCCGCGCATGTGGGTGATCGGCGAGGCGCGCAGGTAGGGCTGGGGGTTGTCGTACACCGAGCCACCGAAGTTGACCTCATCGGAGCCGGCCTGCGGCGCCTCGCCCTCGATCGACAGCCAGTCGGACACGCCGGCATCGGCGACGCCGGCGCGGAAGCGGTGCGTCTGCGTGACCGCCCACATCGTCATGTAGCCGCCATAGGAGCCGCCGGTGATGCCGAGGCGGCCGTCGTCGATCGGCGCCGCGCGCTCGGCCGCGTCGACGCCGGTGAGCACGTCGCGCCAGTCGCCGCCGCCGAGGTCCTGGATGCTGGCGGCGGCGAACGCCTCGCCCTGGCCGAAGGAGCCGCGGTAGTTCGGCTCGAACACGTCCCAGCCCTGCGCCAGCAGCGCCCGCACGTTGCCCTGCGCCGACGGGAACACCGGGGTGGCCGCCGCTTCCGGGCCGCCGTGGACCAGCACCACCATCGGCCGCCGGGTGCCCGCGGCCCCTCCCGGCTGCAGCAGCCAGCCCTGCACGTCGACCGTGTCGTCGCGCCAAGTCACCGATCGCGCGGTGAAGGGTGCCGGGGTGCCGGCGTTGGCGTGGGTGATCGCGTGCCAGCCGCCGATCGGCCCGGCGACGAGTTCCGGCGGATCGGTGAAGCTTTCGGCGACCGCGGCGATGCCGTGCCGGCTGCAGGACACCGACATGGTCCGCCGCTCCGCGGACAGCGCGCCGTGCCCGGACCAGGACGGGGCGCTCCCGCCGTCCAGCCTGCGGATCGACACCGTGTCGCCGGCCAGCGTCACGCCGGTCAGCCCGTCGCCGCAGCGCCAGTCGATCGCGGTGACGGTGGCGTGCGACCCGGGGGTCAGGTCGCGTGGCGCCGCGCCGGCGGCAGCGTCGAGCGGCAGCAGGAAGGCGTCGCCGCCGGTGGAGCCGAAATCGCTCATCCAGCCGCCGATGAAGGCGACGCTGCGCCCGTCGGGCGACACGACGGGGGACGCCAGCTGCTCGCGCGGCCCGGGCGTGAACAACGTTCGCGAACCGCCGTTCGCGTCGAACGCGGACAGCCGGGCGCTCCACCCGTTGTCGTCGCCGTCGCCATGCGCCGGGGTGCCGACGAAGCCGCCATCGGGGCGCCAGGCGCACTCGTACACGTAGAGGTCCGGCGGCGACACGAAGCGCAGCGCCTGCCCGTCCAGCACGGCGATGCGCTGCTCGTCGACCGCGGTGCCGATCTCGCCGGTCAGCGGCGCCGCCGCCTCGGTGCGGCCGACGCGCTTGTGCGCGCTCTGCGTGGCCAGCACGGCGAGCCGGTCGCGCGGTCCGTAGCGCAGGGACACCAGCGGCCCGTCGAACCCCAGCAGCCGGCGCGGGGCGCCGCCGGCTGCGTCGACCACCTCGATGTCGGTGGTGCCGTCGGCGGCGTGGTCGAGCAGGAAGGCGAGACGGGTGCCGTCGCCGCTCCAGGTGGGGGACGCGATGCGGCAGTCCGGGCCGGGCTGGCAGGGCAGCGCCACGGTGATCGTCCTGCCGGCGAGGTCGCGGATCAGCAGGGATTGCGGCGGGGCGGTGTCGGAGTCGACGTCGTCGTTCTCGATCGAGGCGACGTGCTGCCCGTCCGGAGAAAGGACGACGCTGTCGAACTGGTGCAGCGGGGGCGCTGCGAGCGCTGCGACTGGACAGGCGAGGACGGCGAGCAGGACGAACGGGCGCATCAGGGATCCTGGCAGGAGGCGGGACCGGGATGCCATGCGGGGCCGCCGCCGTGAAGCCCGCGGGGTCGGAGCGGCGGGGTCAGGCCTGGCCGCTGCGGCCGCGCCCGTAGAGCAGCAGCATTGCGAAGATCACCGCGCCGTAGATGATCTGCCGGCCGGCGTCCGGCATCTGCATCACCGCCAGCATGCTCTGCAGCAGCACGATCAGGATCGTGCCGATGATGGTGCCGGCATAGCTCCCCCGCCCGCCGACGATGCTGGTGCCGCCCAGCACCACCGCGGCGATCGCCGGCAGCAGGTAGGTGTCGCCCATGCCCTGGAACGCCTTGCCGGCATAGCCGGTGAGCAGCAGGCCGGCGAGCGCGCTGGCGCTGCCGGCCAGCACGAAGCTCAGGCACACCACGCGGCGGACCTTCATGCCGGACAGGTACGCGGCGCGCTCGCGGTTGCCGATCGCGTACACGGTGCGGCCGAACGGGGTGGCGCGCAGCAGCACGGCGGCGAACGCGCCGACGGCCGCCCAGACCAGGATCGCGTTGGGGATCCCCGGCAGCAGCTGTCCGTCCGACATCCAGCGCACGATGGGTGCTGCCGAGGAGGGCGGCGCGGAGCCGCCGGTGTAGAGCACCATCAGTCCCTGCAGCACCGCGTTGACGCCAAGGGTGAAGATCATCGAGGGGATGCGCAGCACGGTGACGCCGAGCCCGTTCACCAGGCCGATCGCGGCGCCGACGGCCAGCGCGATCGGGATGGAGGCGATGCCGCCCAGGGTGCTGCCGGCGAGCCCGGTCGCCAGCATGGCGCCGGTCGCGAGGGTCCAGGGCACCGACAGGTCGATATGGCCGAGCAGGATCACCAGCATCGCGCCCGTGGCGACGATGCCGAGGAACGAGGCGACCTGGAGCTGCTGCAGGAGGTAGTGCGGCGACAGGAAGCTGCTGTTGTACAGCGAGCCGCCGAACAGGATGGCGAGGATGCAGGCGCTCGCCACCACCAGCGGCGGATCGAGCCGGTGCAGCAGCACCCGCACCCTGTCCTGCAGCCTCGGGCGCTGCGGCATCGCGGCCGGGACGCTCACCGGTAGGTTTCCAGGCGGTTGCGGATCCGGAGCATCGGCAGCGCCCCGAGGCTGACCGCCAGCAGCAGGATCAGGCCCTGGAACAGCGGCTGCCACAGCGGCGACGCCTTGAGCACGAAGAGGAGGTCGCCGATGGTGCGCAGGATGAAGGCGCCCAGCACCGAGCCGACGATGCCGCCCACGCCGCCGAACAGGGAGGTGCCGCCGATCACCACCGCGGCGATGCTGTTCAGGGTGAGGTCGCCGGCCTGGATCGCGCTCGCCTGCGCCGACTCCGCGATCAGCGTCAGCAGCAGCCCGGCCAGGCCGGACAGCAGGCCGGCGCCGACATAGGCGGCGAACTTGGCCGGCGCCACCTTCACCCCGGACATGTAGGCGGACGCTTCCGCCGAGCCCACGGCGTAGATGCCGCGTCCGGTGAGGGAACGGCGGAACGGCATCCACACCAGCAGCAGCACCGCCCCCAGCAGGATCAGGCTCACCGGGATGCCGTACCACGCGCCGGTGAGCCGGCTTGCGAAGTCGTCGTCCACGTCGCCCCCCGGGCTCGGCCGCAGCAGCAGCGACACGCCGTAGAACATGGTGCTGGTGGCCAGCGTGGCGATGATCGGCTGCAGCCGGCCGACCACCACGGCAAGCGCGTTGAACACGCCCGCGGCGAGGCCGCCGCCGAGCACCCCGACGACGCCGAGCGCGATCTGCAGCCCGCTGCCGTTGACCAGGATGGAGGCCAGGCAGTTGCACAGCACCACGATCGCACCGGCCGACAGGTCGATGCCGCCGGTCAGCACCGGCAGGGTCTGCGCGGCCGCGATCAGCGCCAGCAGCACCCCCTTGTTGGACGCGGTCACCAGCACGTCGGTGCGTATGCCGTTCGGCTGCAGGGCCAAGTACAGGCCGAACATGGCGGCGAAGATCACGCCCGCCAGCAACGGCAGGGCGTTGTGACGCAGGACCAGGCGGAGGCCCGCGCGGTTCACGCCGCCCGCTCCCGTTCCGCACCGATGTCGAGTGCTGCGGCGATGATCGCCTCCTCGGTGATGGCGTCGCCCTCCAGCAGGCGGTTGATCCGGCCGGCATAGAAGATCGCCACCCGGTCGCACAAACCGATCAGCTCGTCGTAGTCGGTGGTGTGGAGCAGCACCGCGGTGCCGCCGGCGGCGAGCTCGCGCAGCAGGCGGTAGATCTCCTGCTTGGTGCCGACGTCGATGCCGCGGGTCGGGTCGCACAGCAGCAGCACGCGAGGGGCTGCCAGCAGCCACTTGCCGATCGCCACCTTCTGCTGGTTGCCGCCGGACAGGGTGCTGACCGGCAGGTCCAGCACCGCCTTGATCTGCATGCGGCGCACGATCTCCTCCACCGCACGCCGTTCGTGAACATTGTTCAGGAACGGGCCGCGGCACCAGGAGCGCAGGGTGGCGGCGGAAAGGTTCTCGGCCACCGTCATCGGCTGCATCAGCCCCTCGGTCTTGCGATCCTCCGGGATCAGCGCCAGCCGGGCCGGCTCCGCCATCGCCTCCGACGGGCCACGGAAGGAGGCGGGCGTGCCGTCGACGCGGATCTCGCCGCCGAGGCCGGACAGGCAGCCGAACAGCGCCAGCAGGAACTCGCGCTGCCCCTGCCCGTCCAGCCCGCCGAGCCCGACGATCTCGCCCGGCGCCACCGACAGCGACACGCCGCGCAGGCGGTCCTCCCAGGTGAGCGCCCGGGCTTCCAGCACCGGGGCGGCTGCCTCGATTGGGCGGGGCGGCCGCGGCGGGAACATCTGCGACAGCTCGCGGCCGATCATCATGCGCACGATCTCGGCCTCGCTGCGGGTGCCGTGCGCAAAGGTCTCGACGTGGCGGCCGTTGGCATAGACCGAGCAGGTGTCGGCGAGCTTCCGGATCTCGTGCATCCGGTGCGAGATGTAGAGGATCGCCATGCCCTCGGCGCGCAGCCGGTGCAGCAGCACCACGACGCGCTCGACGTCGTCGGCGGTCAGCGCGGACGTGGCCTCGTCCAGGATCAGCAGGCGCGGGCGGTGCCTGAGCGCCTTGGCGATCTCGACCATCTGCCGGCGCGACAGCGGCAGGTCGCGCACGCGCTCCCGCGGGTCGATGCCGTCGCAGCCGATCTCGGCCAGCCAGCGCTCGGCCTGCCGGACCTGCGCGCGCCGGTCGATCAGGCCGAACCGGCGCGGCGGGGCGGTGATGCCGATGTTGTCGGCGACGCTGAGGTCGGGCAGCAGCGACAGCTCCTGGAACACGCAGACGATGCCGCGCTTCTGCGCGTCGAGCGGGCTTCGGAAGCGGACCGGCGCGCCGTCGAGTCGCATCTCGCCTTCGGTCGGCGCCACCACGCCGGACACGATCTTGATCAGGGTGCTCTTGCCGGCGCCGTTCTCGCCCATCACCGCGTGGATCGAGCCCGCCTCGCAACGCAAGGAGCCATGCGCCAGGGCCGTGACCGGCCCATAGCGCTTGACCACGTCCGACAGCTCCAGCAGCGGTGGCCGCGCCGCCGCATCCCCCGATGCGGCGGCGCTGCTCATTTCGCCGCGACCCCGGTGATCTGCGCCGCGGTCAGGTTGATGTCGCACACCGGAAAGTCGTGGGCGGCGAAGAAGGTGTCGCTCAGCTCGGGGAAGTAGTTCTTGCCGGGCTCGAGCGTCTTGTAGTTGGCCGACGGGATCGGCACGCTGATCTCGGCCGGCACCGACTGCCCGCCCAGCACCGCGAGCGCCACCTTCAGCGACACCGCCGACAGGGCCGGGGACTGGCCGGCGCTGTCGCCGAGCAGGCCGTCCTTGCTGTTGGCCGCGATCAGCTTGCGGAAGCCGTTCTCGCCCTCGCCGGCGATCGGGATCAGCGGCTTGTGGCTGTCCAGCAGGGCGTGGGTGACGCCGGTGCTGCCGCCCTGGGTGTAGATGCCGTCGACGCCGCCGGTCACGGCCAGGGTATCGGCGACCGCCTTCTGCCCGGTGCCGTCGTCCCAGTTGCCGACCACCTCCGAGACCTGGATGCCCGGATCCTCGGCCATCGCTTCCCGGAAGCCGTCGTGCCGGTCGCGGTCGACGCTGTTGCCGGGCACGCCGCGCACCTCGATGACGCGCTTCTTCTCCTTCATGGTCTGGTTGAGCCACTCGCCCATCATGCGGCCCATCGCCTTCTGGTCCTGGTTCACCTGCACCAGGTCGGTTTCCGTGGCCGTCCGGTCGAGCGTGTTGTCGAAGCTGACGATCAGGACGCCGGCCTGCTTGGCGCGGCGCATCACCGGCTTGAACGCGGTGGGGCTGTTGGCGTCGATCAGGATGGCGTCGAAGCCGGCGCTGATGAAGTTGTCCATCGCCGCGATCTGCGCCGACACGTCGGTGCCGACGCTGACGATGCGCAGCTCCTTGATCTGCGACGCCACCTCCGGCTGCGCCGCGTAGGCCTTCAGGGTCTGCAGCATCTGCACCCGCCACGCGTTGCCGATGAAGCCGTTGGCAAAGGCGATGCGGTATGGGCCCTTCTTGGCAGGCATGCTCACCGTGCCGTTGCTGTTGCTGGCCGGGGTGAAGCATTGCGCGTTCGACGGGTCCGCGGCCCGGGCGGCGCCGGGGGCCGCGCAGGCGAGCCCAAGGGCCAAGGTGGAGAACAGCAGGCAGCTCCGATACGACGCGCTGGCCGTGGTCATGAATCGATCCTCCCCTTTCCGGCCGGCTTGGCGCCCGCTCGGTTGCGCAACCATGAGCCAACCGGGCGGCGACGCGCAACAGGGAGCGACGCCGGCGGGTCCGGATGCCGTTGCGGCCGGGATCAGGGTTTCCTTCGGCGGCCGCCCGGCTCCGACAGGGCGTGCGTCGCCCAGAGCTGTGCCAGGTCGCCGCCCTCGTGCTGCCAGAACTCGGTGTCGGCCTCCATGATTCGCTCGGCGGCGTTCAGGAGGTGCAGGTGCACCGCGGCACGCGCCTCCGCCGGGTCCTGGTGCAGGATCGCGTCGTAGATCCGGCGGTGCTCGTCCGCCACCGCCACCGCGAAGTCCTTGCGCCTGGCCTCGTTGGCGCGCGTCACCCCGATCGCCGAGCGCATCGGGTCTGCGAACAGGCGGACGAACTGGGTCCAGTAGGCGTTGTCGGTCGCGTGCCCGATCGCAAGGTGGAAGTCGAGGTCCTCCTGCACGCCGCTGCTGCCGTCGCGCGTCGCGCGGTCGATCGACAGCAGGGCCGCCTCCACCTCCCGGCATTGCCGCTCGGAGCGGCGCGCGGCCGCCAGGGCCGCCATCTCCGTCTCGATCGACCGGCGCACCTCCAGGAAGCCGACCAGCCCGTCGATCGAGCGCGGCATCGACAGGGTCCGTCCGGTCCCCTCCTTCGGCGCGCTCACCCGGGTCGCCGCGCCCTTGCGGGTTTCCAGCAGCCCGTCCGACTTCAGCTGCGCCACCGCCTCGCGCACCACCGTGCGGCTGACCTGGAACTCGGCGGCGATGGTCTGTTCGGAGGCGAGCTTGGACCCGAGCGGCAGGGCGCCGCCGTGGATCCGCTCGCGAAGCGCCTCGGCCAGTCGGTCGGCCCGGCTGTGGAGCTGCATGCCCGTCTTCCTCCATCCGCCCGCCGACCCGCGCTGACGCGCCGATCGGATCAACCGGGTGCCGCCAGGAGTGACGACCACGCATTCTTCCGCGCCCGTTCCCCGGCCGCAAGCACGGGACGCCTTGCGGCGACGCGAGGGATGCGTAAACCTGTCATACAGCCTGGGCGGAACGGGTGGTTCTGGAGAGGTCGGGTGCCGGTCGCCGGCGACCTCGCCGATCCCGCTTCGGTCGCGCAGCTGGTCGACCGCGACACCGACGTGGCGTTCCACCTCGCCGCGATCGTGTCCGGGCAGGCGGAGGAGGAGTTCGACCTCGGCATGCGCGTCAACCTGGACGCGACGCGCGGGCTGCTGGAGCGGATCCGTGTTGCCCAGGGGGCGAAGCTGGTCACCACCAGCTCGGTCGCGGTGTTCGGTGGCGCCCTGCCGCCCGTCGTGCCGGACACCCAGGTCCGGGAGCCGCGAAGCTCCTACGGCACGCAGACGGCGATGGCCGACCTGCTGCTCGCGGACTGCAGCCGGCACGGCTTCGTCGACGGGCGCAGCCTACGCCTGCCGACGGCGGTGGTGCGGCCGGGCAGGCCCAACCGCGCCGCGTCCGGCTTCGCCAGCGGCATCATATGCGAGCCGCTGGTCCGGGCGACGAGCGCGGCATCACCGGTGCCGCTCTGCTCGGCAGGCCGGTCCTGATGCCGCCGCGTCGGGGCCCCGAGCTACCAGCGGAGCCAGCAGGACGGGCAGAAGCTCCGTGTCCTGCTCAATCGGTCAGGGCAAGAACTCGCCCGCCGCTCGGCTGGTGATCGCTTCCAGGCCGTTGGCCGCCCTGCCTCCATCCGGTTGATGCCGGGACGGGCCGTGTCTAGCCTGAAGCGGGCACGTCGCAGGCTGCCTGCCTGGGCCCCTGGCGACGCGTCGCGATCGGGTCGATCATCGCCCAGGCCAGGCGGGACGAACCAGGAGGACACGACGCATGACCGAGACCGGGCACCACAGCGCCGACCACCCGTTCGGCCGCTACGCCGCCCTGCCGCTGGGCGACCTGCCCGGCACGCGCTATCCCGACGCCGCGGTCGAGGCGCTCGACAAGCGGTTCACCGCCAGGCAGGGCAACGCCGCGATCCAGCGCATCGCCACCGGCTTCCGCTGGGCCGAGGGGCCGGTGTACTTCGCCGACGGCGGCTACCTGTTGTGGAGCGACATCCCGAACAACCGGATCATGCGCTGGCTGGAGGATGACGGGCACGTCAGCGTGTTCCGTGCGCACAGCCACCATGCCAACGGCAACACCCGCGACCGCAGCGGACGGCTGGTGACCTGCGAGCACGACACCCGGCGGGTGACGCGCACCGAGCCGGACGGGCGGATCACCGTGCTGATGGACCGCCACGAGGGCCACCGCCTGAACGCGCCGAATGACGTCATCGTCGCGAACGACGGGGCGATCTGGTTCACCGATCCCGGCTACGGCATCGACGGGCCCTACGAGGGGCACCAGGCGGAGTCGGAGATCAGCCGCAACGTGTATCGGCTCGATCCCGCGACCGGACGGGCCACGGTGGTCGCCGACGACTTTTCCCGTCCGAACGGGCTGGCCCTGTCGCCGGACGAGAGCCGCCTCTACGTGGTCGACAGCGGCATCACCCATGGCGGCCCGTCGCACATCCGGGTGTTCGACGTCGACGGGACCACGCTGCGCAACGGCCGGGTGTTCGCCGACGACTTCGCGCCCGGCTTCACCGACGGCCTGCGCGCCGACGTGGACGGCAACATCTGGTGCAGCATGGGCTGGGCCGACCCGGCCGAGGACGGGGTGCGCTGCTACGCGCCGGACGGCGACCTTCTCGGCAAGGTGCACCTGCCGGAAGCCTGTGCCAACCTGTGCTTCGGCGGCAGGAAGGGGCACCGGCTGTTCATGGCCGCGAGCACGTCGGTTTATGCGCTCTACCTCAACACCACCGGCGTTCCGGGCCGCTAGATCGCGTGCGTCACGCGCAACCCGGCGGAACTTGCGCACGCCGCAGGACGGGGTAACGTGTCATACAGCTTTCTGATGCAGCCGCACGGCGCGTCACGACGAACGACGATCATCCCGGGCGGACTCGACTTCGACCGGATCGCACGAGCAAACAGCGGGAGTTCATCATGTCCAAGCCAGGAAGCGGCGTCCTTGCCGCCGTCGTCGCAGCCTCCCTGCTGGGGGCAACCCAGGCGCGGGCCGCCGACCTCGTCGGCCTCAGCGTCGCCACGCTGGCCAATCCCTTCTTCCAGGGGATGACCAAGGGGGTGCAGATCGGCATCGGCAACCACGGCGACCTGAAGCTGGTCAACACCAGCGCCAACGGCGACGCGAACACCCAGACCAACCAGGTCACCGACCTCATCAACCAGAACGTTTCGGCGCTGATCCTGAACCCGATCAACGCGAACTCGATCGTGCCGGTGGTCAAGGAGGCCAACCGGAAGGGCATCCCCGTGTTCACCCTGGACCGGGGCGCCGCCTGCGGCTCCTGCCAGGTGAACTTCCTGGAAACCGACAACGAGGCGCTCGGCAAGGAGGGTGCGGACTTCATCGCCGCCCAGCTCAAGCAGCGCTACGGGACCATCAAGGGCAACGTGGTCGACCTGGAAGGCCTGCTCGGCACCACCGCCGGCGACGAGCGCGAGCACGGCTTCTCCACCGAGTTCGCGGTGCTGCAGAAGAACAATCCCGACCTCAAGCTGGTGTCGCGCCAGGCGGCGGACTTCGACGCCGACAAGGCGTTCAACATCACCACGCAGCTGCTCGCCGCCCACAACGACATCGACGCCATCTTCAACGGCAACGACGACAACGCGGTGGGCGCGGTGCGGGCGATCCGTCAGGCCAACCGCCAGGCGCCGATCGGCGACCCGAAGCACATCGTCATCATCGGCATCGACGGCACCGAGCAGGCGCTGAGCGACATACGGCGCGGCCAGATGGATGCCACCCTGTCGCAGAACCCGCTGACCATGGCGCAGCAATCGGTCACCTACGTCGAGGAGTACCTGCACGGCGACAAGTCGAAGATCCCGGCGCACCAGTACTGGCCGCACATGCTGCTGACCAAGGCCAACATCGACAGCGCCGCGGCGAAGTCCTACGGCCTGTGGGGCGACGAGGTGAGCCGCTAGCGCCGGCCGAACCGGGCATCCGGTCCCATGGCCCGTCTGCTGGAGATGCGCGGCATCTCCAAGGGCTTTCCCGGCGTCAGGGCGCTGTCCGACGTCAGCATCGTCCTCGACGGCGGCGAGGTGCTGGGCATCGTCGGCGAGAACGGCGCCGGCAAGTCGACGCTGATGAAGATCCTGGCCGGGGCGTTCGCGGCCGACTCCGGCGAGATGCGCCTGGACGGGCAGCCGTTCCTGCCCAGGCGGCCGCGCGACTCGCTCCAAGCCGGCATCATCGTCATCCACCAGGAGCTGAGCCTGGTGCCGGACCGGTCGGTGGCCGAGAACATCTTTCTCGGGCACCTGCCGCGCGGGCGGCTGGGCGGGATACGCCGCACGGCGCTGAACCGCGACGCCCAGGCGCTTCTCGCCCGGGTCGGCCTCCAGGTGCCGCCGCAGACGCGCGTGCGCGAGCTCGGCATCGCGCAGCAGCAGCTGGTGGAGATCGCCCGCGCGCTGTCGCGCCGGGCGCGCGTGATCGTGATGGACGAGCCCACCGCCACCCTGACCGCGGCCGAGCAGAAGATCCTGTTCGCCACCATGGCCATCCTGCGGGCCGCCGGCGTGGGGCTGGTGTTCATCAGCCACCACCTGGAGGAGGTGTTCGAGACCTGCGACCGGATCACCGTGCTGCGCGACGGCGCCGCGGTGGAAACCCGTCCGGCCGCCGACTGGAACGAGACGGCGCTGATCCAGGCGATGGTCAACCGCCCGATCGAGGCGCTGTTTCCCGGGCGCCACGCGACCGCCGGGGAGGTGGTGCTGGAGGTGGACGGGCTGGGCTGTGCCGGCCGGTTCTCGGACGTGTCGTTCTCCGTCCGGGCCGGCGAGGTGGTCGGCATCGGCGGCCTGATCGGCGCCGGCCGCACCGAGCTGCTCAAGACGATCTACGGCGCCCTGCCGGCCAGCCACGGCCGGGTGCGCGTGCAGCGGCGTGAGGCACGGATCCGCTCGCCGCGCGACGCCATCGCCGCCGGGATGGCGCTGGTGCCGGAGGACCGCAAGGCGGAGGGGCTGGTGCTGCCGTTCTCGGTGCGCAGCAACGTCGCCCTGTCCACGCTGCGGCGGCAGTCCCGGCTCGGCTCGGTGATCGTCCGCAGCCGCGTCGACCGGATGGCCGAGCTCGCGGTGCAGTCCTTGCGCAGACGCACGCCAAGCATACGCCAGCCGGTGCGCTCGCTGTCCGGCGGCAACCAGCAGAAGGTCGTGCTCGGCCGCGCCCTGACCACGCAGCCGCGCGTGTTCCTGCTCGACGAGCCGACGCGGGGCATCGACGTCGGTGCCAAGATCGAGGTCTACCGGCTGATCAACAGCCTGGCGGAGGGGGGCGGCGCGGTGCTGGTGGTGTCGTCGGACATGATCGAGCTGCTGGGGCTGAGCGACCGCATCCTGGTGATGCGCGCCGGCCGCCTCGCCGGCACCCTGTCCCGCAACGCGTTCAGCCAGGAGCGGGTGATGCAGCTTGCGGCGCTCGGCTGATGTCCGCCCCCTCGCCGGAAACCGGGATCACGGCCGTCCCCGCCGCCCCGCCGCAGGATCGCCGTTTCGGGCTCCGCTCCGTGGGCCGGGCGCTCAACGAGCTGACCATCGTGGTCGGCTTCGTCGGCATCTCCCTGTACCTGGCGCTCACCACGCCGGCGTTCCTGACCTCGGCCAACCTGCTGTCGATCCTGCTGGCCAGCGCGCTGATCGGCATCGTCGCGGTGGGCGAGACCTTCGTGATCGTGACCGGCGGCATCGACCTGTCGGTGGGCTCGGTGGTGGCGTTCTCCGGCGTCATGGCCGGGCTGGCGCTGAACGCGCACGCGCCGGTGCCGCTCGCGGTGCTGGTCGGCCTCGGCATCGGTGCGCTGTCCGGCGGCTTCATCGCCTTTGCCGTCACCGCGCTGGCCATGAGCCCGTTCATCGTCAGCCTGGCGGTGCTGGCGATGGCGCGCGGGCTCGCCTTCATCGTCACCAACGGCAACACCATCTTCTCCTTTCCCGACGGCTTCGACGACATCGGCGGCGGCAATCTCGGCCCGTTCCCGGTCGCCGCCCTGGTCAGCCTGGGGGTGTTCCTCCTGGCCGGGCTGGTGCTGGCGCGCACCGTGTTCGGCGCCGAGGTGTACGCCGTCGGCGGCAACCGCGAGGCGGCGCGTCTGGCCGGCATCCCGGTCAACCGGACGCTGGCGATCGTCTATGTCGTCAGCGGCGCGCTGGCCGGGCTGGGCGGGATCATCCTGGCCGGGCGGCTGGACAGCGCGCAGCCGATCGCCGCCACCGGGCTGGAGCTGAACGCCATCGCCGCGGTGGTGATCGGCGGCGCCTCGCTGTTCGGCGGCAAGGGCAGCATGCTGGGCACCCTGCTCGGCGTGCTCATCATCGGCCTGATCAACAATGGCCTCACCCTGAAGAACGTGCAGCCGTTCTGGGTCCAGTTCATCCAGGGCGCGGTGATCTTCGGCGCGGTGCTGATCGACAGCCTCAACCAGAAGCGGCGCGGCAGCTGACGCCGCGTCCGCCGAACCCGGAGCGCAGATCATGAGCGAAATTCTTCCCGCCGGCCGCGGCCGGCTCCTGGACAAGGTCGCGGTGGTCACCGGCGCCTCCAACGGCATCGGACGCGCCACCGCGCTGCTGTTCGCGGCGGAAGGGGCGCGCGTGGTGGTCACCGACATCGACGCGGCGCGGCTGGAGGAGGTGCGCGGCCTGATCGCCGGGTCCGGCGGGTCGGTCCGTGCGGTGGTCGGCGACGTGTCGAGCAACGACGACGCGCAGGCGATGATCGCCGCGGCGGTGGACGGCTTCGGCCGCCTGGACGTGCTGGTGGCCAATGCCGGGATCATCCCCGAGCTCGACCTGCTCAAGGCGACCGCGGCGGATTTCGACCATGTCATGGCGGTGGACGGGCGGGGGATGTTCCTCACCTGCAAGTTCGCCGCAGAGGCGATGCTGAAGTCGGGCGGCGGCTCGATCGTGTGCCTGTCGTCCATCTCGGGCGAGGCCGGGCAGAAGGGGCAGGCGGTCTATGGTCCGGCGAAGTTCGTGGCGTCGGGGATCACCAAGCACCTGGCGGTGGAGCTCGCCACCCGCGGCATACGCGTCAACGCGGTGGCACCGGGCACCATCACCACCGAGGCGGTGAAGAAGCTGTCCGACGAGTACATTGCGGGGGTCAAGGCGATGCACCCGATGGCACGGCTGGGCAGCCCGATGGAGGTGGCGCAGGCAATCCTGTTCCTGGCCTCCGACGATGCCTCCTTCATCACCGGCGCGGTGCTGCCGGTGGATGGCGGCTACCTGGCGCAGTAGGCCCGGGAGCGCCGGGACAGCGGCTAGTGCATCATCACCCGCCGGAACAGCACCTGGAACATCCACGAGGTGAGCCCGACCGACAGGATCAGCAACGGAACGTTCAGCATCAGCGTGAGCGTGTTCCAGCGCTGGGTTTCGGAGAAGTCGAGGTGGAACAGGAAGACCAGCTTGGCGATCGTGGTGAGGAAGGCGAGCACGGAGATGGTGGCCAGGAGGTTGAACGCCGTCATCGCGTGCTCGCGGACCAGGAGCAGCGAGACGCCGAGCAGGGCCAGCGTCACCACGTAGCCCGTGAAGTACTTGCCGGCGCTGGACAGGCTGACCTCGGGATGTTCCCAGGGCTTCGTGTTGTCGACGCTCATCAGATCGATCCCCGCAGGTAGACGAAGGTGTAGACGAAGGTCCAGATCAGGCCCTGGTACAGCCAGTACACCTTCAGGTTCGCCAGCCGGTAGGTGACCAGCTGGGTGAAGCCGTCGCGCGCGATCTGCGCCACCATCACCAGCATCCACAGCAGGCCGAACAGCAGGTGGACGCCGTGCGCCACCACCACGCACCAGAAGATCGACAGGAAGCCGCTGCGCTGCGGCGGGCCGCCGGCCAGGGCTACGTCCCGCAGCTCGTGCGTTTCCATGCCGATGAAGAACGCCCCGATCAGGAACGACACCAGGAGCCAGCCGATCGCCGCACGCGGCAGGTCATGCCTCAGCTTGACCATGACCATGCCGTAGGCGAACACGCTGGTGAACAGCACCACCGTCTCGGCATAGCCGTAGAGCGGCGAGGCCACGTCGCGCGGCGTGGGGCCGCCCATGAAGCTGGTGGGATAGCTCAGCACCGCATAGGCGGCGAACAGGGCGGCGAAGATGAGCGAGTCGCTGAGCATGTAGAGCCAGAAGCCCAGCATGCGCGTGCTCATCATGTCGTGCTCGTGGTCGATGTCCGCCCACAGCACGGTGCCCGGACCGGGCGGGTCGTCGTGCAGACCGGCGACGATCATCGCGCGTCTCCCCCGCCGAGCACGACCACGCCTTCCGGTATCGCGGTCTCGGGCCTGCTCCTCATGCTCGGCCGCGCCGCCAGGCGCTCGAGGCGCCGGACCTCGTCGGCCGGGATGGTGGTGCCGGTGCTGCCGCCGAACGAGCGGAGGCAGACGATGGCGATCATCGCCACCAGCGAGACGATCGCCAGCCACCAGATGCGCCAGATCATGGCGAAGCCGAACGCCGCGCTGCAGATGCCGATGAACATGGGCACCGGCGTGTTGACCGGAAGCTCGATGTCCTTGAACTCGTTCGGCATCACGTGGTGCAGCCGGTAGTCGCGCCGCCAGGCCCACTCGTCGCGGGCGTTGACGTGCGGGATCACCGCGAAGTTGTAGGCCGGCACCGGGGAATGGGTCATCCATTCCAGGCTGCGGCTGGTGCCCCAGGGGTCGCGGCCGGCCTTGTTCAGCTCGCGGTCGCGTATGCTGACCCACATCTGGTAGATGAACGCGCCCAGGGCGGCGATGTCGACGAACACGCCGAGCTCCTCGATCGCGAGGATCGGCCACCAGCTCGCGTAGGGCACGTAGGCGAGACGGCGCGGCATGCCGGTCAGGCCGAGAATGAACATGGCGGTGAACACGATGAAGGTGCCGCCCACCAGCAGCCAGAACACCCACTTGCCGCTGGTCTCGTGCAGGGTGAAGCCGAACACCTTGGGAAACCAGAAGGTGGTGCCGCCGATCACCGCGAACACGGTGACCATGACCACGCAGTGGAAGTGCGCGATCACGAACACGCCGTTATGGGTCATGTAGTTGATCGCCGGGATCGCCAGCATCATGCCGGTCCAGCCGCCGATGATCTGCATGAAGATCGCCGACACCGCCCACAGCATGGGCGTGGGAAAGGTCACGCGGCCGCGCACCATGGTGAGCGCCCAGTCGAACACCTTCACGCCGGTCGGGATCGCCACCAGCATGGTGGCCACGCTGTAGAAGCCGTTGACGATCGGGCCGGCGCCCATGGTGAAGAAGTGGTGCAGCCACACGGTCCAGGAGATGCAGCCGATGCTCAGCGTCGCCGCCACCATGACGGGATAGCCGAACAGCTTCTTCTGCGAGAAGGTGGGGATGATCTCCGACATGATCCCCCAGGACGGCAGGATGATGAAGTACACCTCCGGATGGCCCCAGATCCAGAACAGGTCGGTGTAGAGCATGAAGTTGCCGCCCATGCCCGTGGTGTAGAAGTGGGTGTCGAAGTAGCGGTCGAGGCTGAGCAGGCCGATCGCGACGCCCAGCACCGGGAAGGCAGTCAGGCCGATCACGTTGGTGGTCAGCGAGGTCCAGGTGAACAGCGGCAGGCGCATCCAGGTCATGCCCGGCGCCCGCATCTTGATGATGGTGGTGATGATGTTCACCGCCCCCAGCGTGGTGCCGACGCTGCCGATCTGGATCGCCCAGCTCCAGTAGTCGACGCCGACGTCCGGGCTGTACGGCAGCTCGGTGAGCGGCGCCAGGCCGACCCAGCCGGCGTGGCTGAAGTCGCCGACGAACAGCGACAGCATGGTCAGCGCGGCGCCGACCGCGGTCAGCCAGAAGGCGAGCGCGTTGATGTAGGGGAACGCCATGTCGCGGGCGCCGATCTGCAGCGGCACCAGGAAGTTCATGAACCCGGCCAGCAGCGGGGTGGCCGCGAAGATCAGCATGATGGTCCCGTGGGACCCGTAGATCTGGTCGTAGTGGTACGGTGGCAGGTAGCCGTGCTCGGCGCCGAGGTAGCCCGGCGAGGCGGGACCGGCCGCCATGACCTGCTGCGTGCGCATCATGATGGCGTCGACGAAGCCGCGGAACAGCATGACGGTGCCGACCACCGCATACATGATGCCGATGCGCTTGTGGTCGATGGTGGTCAGCCACTCGCGCCAGAAGTAGCCCCATTTGCGGTAGTAGGTGAGCGCTCCGAGGATGACGAGGCCGAGCGTGGCGGCAAAGAAGAAGGCGAAGCAGACGATCAGGTTGTCGTAGGGCACCTGCGACAGGGTCAGGCGACCGAAGATCGGGTCCCAGTGCTGTTGAACCTCGGTCATTGACGTTCGTCCTTGACAGTGTCGAGTGGTCGACCCGTCGGCTGCTGGCCGTTGTTCAGCTTGTGCGACTTCTTCTCCGTCATGTCGGCCGGGGTGACGTAGGTCTTTCCCATCATCACGTCCTGCATCACGTGGTCGAACAGGTTGTCCTGCACGGCCGAGAACTCCACGGTGGTATCGTACTTGTTGATGGTCGGCGTGGCGAACCGATCGAACTCGGCGTAGTCCAGATGCCTGCCCGCCTTCCCGACGCTGGCCTCCCACGCCTGGAACTCGGCCGGGGAGACGATCCGGGTCTGGAACCGCATCCAGGAGAAACCGGGACCGTTGTAGTCGGAAGCGAAGCCGTCATAGGTGCCGACCTGGTTGGCGATGAGGCCCTGCCAGGTCCGCATCCCGGGCATCACGTCGATCTGGCCCGCCAGCTGCGGGATGAAGAAGTCGGTGGCGACGGTCGACGAGGTCAGCCGGAACCGCACCGGGGTATGCACCGGCAGCACCAGCTCGTTGGCGACCGCGATGTGCCGGTCGGGATAGATGAACAGCCACTGCCAGTCGGTGGTGATGACGTCGATGTTGACCGGCGGCTTCTGCCCGTCGGCGCTGGCGGTGCGCGACATCACCCCCGGTCCGGCCGGGTCGGTGTCGAACGCGCCCTTGACCGAGTAGAAGCCCAAGCCGATCACCACCGCCAGCGGGGCGCCCCAGAAGGTGATCTCGAGAGGCAGGGAATGCGACCAGCCGGGCGTGTAGCTGCCCTTCCCGCCCGCGCGCCGGTACCGCCAGATCGCCCACATGACCAGGAGGGTGGCCGGGCCGATGACCAGAAGGGTCGACGCCGTGTCGACGATCCAGGACTGCAGGCTTGCCTCGGCCACCGGCCCGCGCGGATGCAGGAGCCAGAAGCCGGCTGGCGCGCAACCTCCGCAGAGCAGCGGGAGCGCCGGCGCGGCAAGACGGAGTGCGCGCCTCAAGGTATCTCGGCCAAGCTGGACGACCTCGTCAGATGAGCAGGGTGGCGACCGATCCCGGAAACGGCTTCGACGGATCGCCGGACGCGCACCCTATGACGAAGCGGCATGGCTGGATAGCAGGCGGAACCCATCACACGGGAACGTCAAGTGCCTTGAAACACTCATAAGTTGCAGTCCGTAACGGGCAGCCGGCGGGTCCGGACCCGGCGGTCTCGCAGTGGCAGTCGCCGGCCCCGCCGGCTCCGGCCGCGGGGCTGCGCGTTCATCCCGGACCGCGACTGGTCGG
>CALMVN010000089.1 GCA_937873225.1 uncultured Acetobacteraceae bacterium | reverse complement strand
TCGGACGATGTCGTGGTGCCGTCGCGGCCCTGCAGCGGGACGATGTCGGCCGGCCGCCGCCGCCCGCCGCCGCCGCTGGGCGGGTTCTTGCCGTAGCCGTCGCCCGCGTCCACCTCCGTTCCGCGCATACCGACCTTGACCGAAACGGACATGCCGAGGCTGTCGGCGGGAAAGCCGGTCCAGGAGCCGGCGAGCGGCACCGCCTGGGACCAGTCCCGCACGGAGGCGACCCGGATCAGGTCGCGGCTGCCGACGATGCCGTTGGTGGGGTCGAACTCGGTCCAGCCGCAGCCGGGCAGGTACACCTCGATCCAGGCATGGGTGGAGCCGCCGCCGTGATGCGCCACGCCGTCGGAGCCGGGGGTGTACAGGTAGCCGGACACGAACCGCGCCGCCAGGCCGAGCGCGCGCACCGCCTCCATCATCAGCACCGCGTAGTCGCGGCAGGTGCCGTTGCGCAGCTGCAGCGTCCGTGCCGGTTCCTGCACCCCTTCCTCGTGGCGGGCGGAATAGGTGAAGCCGCGCCGGATCTCCGCGGTCATGCCGGCCAGCAGGTCGAGCGTGCTCCCCCCGTGCCGCAGGAGGAAGCCGCGCGCCCAGGCGTCCACCGCGTGGTCGGGATCGTCGTAATGGCGCTCGCGCACCCGGCACAGGTCGGCGGCCTCGTCGTGGTCGTAGGTGAACGGCCAGGTCCTGGCGTAGGGCGCCAGCATCTCCGGCCTCGGCACGGTCTCGGTGTGCTCCACGGTCAGCCGGTTCTCGAAGTGCAGCTCGGAGGCGCGGCCGTTGAAGCGGGCGAGGGTGACCACGTTGCCGAACGCGTCCGGGATCGAGCGCAGCTCGACCGGCCGCGGCGTGATCGCCAGCTCCCAGGACAGCAGCCGCTGGTCGGCGGAATCGCGCGGCCGGAACATCATGCGGTGCTCGCCGAGGCCGACCGGGCGACGGTAGCGGTAGGTGGTGACGTGCTCGACCGTCAGAACCGGCATGGGCGGTCCGCCTCGGGCTTCCGGGGTGGGAGGGGGATCAGGCAGTATGACCGGGCCGCGCAGGACTCCGGAGCGAACGATGCAGCAGACCACAGCCCTGGGGCGGAAGGAAAGCGCTGCGTGAGCCCGACCGGAACCCTTCCGCCCGCGGCTCCGGCGGCGCTGCTCGGCCCCGAGGACCCGCCGCCGGTGCAACGGCTCAACCGCGACGGCGGCTCCCCGTTCGTGCTCTGCGTCGACCATGCCGGCCGCGCCGTGCCGTTGTCGCTCGGGCGGCTCGGCCTGCCGGAGCACGAGTTCGACCGGCACATCGCCTGGGACATCGGCGCGCTGGGCGTGGCCGCGCATCTGGCGTCGCTGCTGGACGCGCCGGTGGTGGCGCAGGTCTATTCGCGGCTGGTGATCGACTGCAACCGCAGGCCGGGCCACCCGACCTCGATCGCGCCGCGCAGCGACGGCACCGTGGTGCCGGGCAACCATGGCCTCGACGGGGCGGCCCGCGACGCGCGACGGGACGCGATCTTCATGCCTTATCAGCAGGCGGTCGCGGCGACGCTGGACGCGCGGACGGCGGCCGGGCGGCGAAGCGTGCTGGTGGCGGTGCACAGCTTCACCCCGTCGATGAGCGGGCGGTCGCGGCCCTGGCACGCCGGGGTGCTGCACAACCACGACGGCCGCTTCGGCCGTGCCCTGCTTGCTCTCCTGGAAGCCGAGGGCGACCTCGTGGTCGGCGACAACGAGCCGTACGCCCTGTCCGACCTGGACGACTACACCGTGCCGGTGCACGGCGAGGGGCGCGGCCTGCTCCACGCCGAGCTGGAGATCAGGCAGGACCTGATCGCCGGGCCGGACGGGCAGCGCGCCTGGGCGGAGCGCCTGGCCAGGCTGCTGCCGTCGGCGCTGGATGCCTGCGACGGGACGGCAGGCCTTTGATCGGCGGCCGCACCCGGCTTGCCGGGGTGATCGGCTGGCCGGTCGGGCATTCGCGCTCGCCGCTGCTGCACAACGAGTGGCTGCGCCGTGCCGGGATCGATGGCGCCTACGTGCCGCTGCCGGTGCCGCCCGGGCAGCTCGACGCCGCCCTGCGCGGCCTGCGCGCGGCCGGCTTCGCCGGGGTCAACGTCACCCTGCCGCACAAGGAGGAGGCGTTCCGCCTGGCCGAACTCCGGACGGCGACGGCGGCGCGCTGCGGCTCCGCCAACACCCTCACCTTCCTGCCGGACGGCCGCACCCAGGCCGACAGCACCGACGGGCCGGGCTTCCTCGACAGCCTGCGCGCCGACCGGATCGACCCGGCCGCCGGACCGGCGCTGGTGCTGGGGGCGGGGGGTGCTGCCCGGGCGATCGCGTCGGCGCTGCAGGCGCTGGGCGTCGCGGTGCAGGTCGCCAACCGCAGCCGCCACCGGGCGGAGGCGCTGGCGGACGCGCTGACCGACCCGGTCAACCCGGTGCGCGTGCTGGACTGGGACGCGCGCGAGGCGGCGCTTGCCGGCACCGCGCTGCTGGTGAACGCGAGCCCGGTCGGCATGGCGCACATGCCCGGCTCGCCCTGCGGACTCGGCCGGGCGCCCGCTGCGCTGGTGGTGGCGGACATCGTCTACCTGCCGCGCGTCACCCCGCTGCTGGCGGAGGCGCGGGCGCTGGGCCTGCGCACGGTCGAGGGCCTGGGCATGCTCCTGCACCAGGGGCGGCCGGGCTTCGCCGCCTGGTTCGGGACCGACCCGGCGGTGGACGCGTCCCTGCTTGCCCTGGTCCGCGCCGACCTGG
>CALMVN010000088.1 GCA_937873225.1 uncultured Acetobacteraceae bacterium | reverse complement strand
GCGGTGCTGGGGGTGCTGGCGGCGGGCACGGCCTGGACCCTGCTGCACGGAAGCGGGAGTGCCGGCCCTGCCGGGGGGATGCCGGCGATGCCGCCGGCGGTGGTGACGGTGAGCGCGCCGCTGGCCGAGCAGCTGGCGCCGCGCACCCAGTTCCTGGGCCAGTTCTCGGCGGTGGACTCGGTGGAGATCCGCGCCCAGGTCGGCGGCACGCTGACCGAGATCCACTTCACCGACGGGCAGCTGGTGCACAAGGGCGACCTGCTGTTCGTGATCGACCCGCGGCCGTACGAGATCAAGCTGGCCGAGGCGGTGGCGTCGGTGCAGACCGCGCAGGCCCGGCTGGCGCTCGCGGGCAGCGAGCTGTGGCGGGCGCAGCAGCTCAAGCAGTCCTCGTTCGGCACCGCGCAGGAGGTGGACCAGCGCGGCTCCGACCAGCGCGCCAACGCCGCCGCGCTGGCGCTGGCGGAAAGCCAGGTGCGCGACGCGCAGCTCGACCTGGAATACTGCCGGGTGACGGCGCCGTTCACCGGACGGATCAGCAACCACCGGGTGTCGGTCGGCGCGCTGATCAGCGGCTCGCGCGCCGGCAGCAGCGCCACCACCCTGCTGACCACGCTGGTGTCGCTCGACCCGGTGCATCTCGACTTCGACATGAGCGAGACCGACTTCCAGGCCTTCTCGCGCGCGCATCCGCACCAGGACGGCATGGTGGGTGCTCCGGTCGGCATCAGCCTGGCCGATGACGGGCGGTTCGGCACGCACGGCACCCTCGACTTCATCGACAACACGGTGGACCGCGGCAGCGGCACGCTGCATGCCCGCGCCACCGTGCCGAACCCGGACCTCGCCATAGCACCCGGCGAGTTCGCCAGGCTGCGGCTGCAGATGGGGCCGCCGGCGCCGGCGCTGCTGATCCCGGACGCGGCGGTGACGCTCGACCAGTCGCAGTCGGTCGTCATGACCGTGGCGCCGGACGGCACGGTGGTGCCGCGGATCGTGCAGACCGGCGCGATGCGCGACGGGCTGCGCGTGGTCCGCGGCGGGCTGAAGCCGGACGACCGGGTGATCGTGGACGGGCTGATGCACGCCATGCCGGGGATGAAGGTGTCGCCGCAGCCGGGACGGATCGTGCCGGTCGCGGATGGTCCGGGCTGAGGAGGACGGCCCCATGCGCCTGACCCACGTCTTCATCGAGCGGCCGATCCTGGCCACCGTGTTCAGCGTGTTCATCACCATCCTGGGGCTGGGGGCGCTGGCGATCCTGCCGGTGGCGCAGTACCCGGAGATCGTGCCGCCGACGGTGCAGATCACCACCACCTATCCCGGCGCCTCGGCCGAGACGGTGGCGCGCACGGTGTCGACGCCGCTCGAGCAGCAGATCAACGGCGTCGAGAACATGCTCTACATGGGCAGCCAGTCCACCGGCGACGGCAAGCTGACGCTGACGGTGACGTTCCGGATCGGCACCGACCTCAACATCGCGCAGATGCTCACCCAGAACCGGGTGGAGGACGCGCTGCCGCGCCTGCCGGAGGACGTGCAGCGGCTCGGCGTGCAGGTCAGGAAGGCGACGCCGAACATCCTGCTGGTGGTGCACCTGATGTCGCCGGACAGCTCGCGCGACGGGCTGTACATCTCGAACTATGCCACGCTGCACGTGAAGGACGCGCTGGCGCGGCTGTCCGGGGTCGGCGACGTGCAGGTGTTCGGCGGGCGCGACTACGCGATGCGCATCTGGCTCGATCCGGACAAGATCGCCGCCTACGGGCTGAACGCGTCCGACGTGCTCGCAGCACTGCAGGCGCAGAACGTGCAGGTGTCGGCCGGCATCCTGAACCAGCCGCCGGTGCCCTCGCACGAGGCGTTCCAGCTCAACGTGCAGACGCTGGGCCGGCTGGAGCGGCCGGACCAGTTCGCCGACATCGTGATCAAGTCGGACCCGTCGGGCCGGGTGACGCGTATCCGCGACGTGGGCCGGGTGGAGGTGGGCGCGGCGGACTACGGCTCTGCCGGCTACCTCGACCACGGCGACGCGGTGCCGCTGCTGGTGTTCGCCCAGCCGGGCGCCAACTCGCTCGCGGTCGAGAGCGAGGTCAAGAACACGATGGAGGCGATGAAGCGGCAGTTCCCGTCGGGACTGGACTACCGCATCGTCTACGACCCGACCGTGTTCGTGTCGAAGTCGGTGCACGAGGTGATCCGCACCATCTTCATCGCCATCCTGCTGGTGGTCGGCGTGGTGATCCTGTTCCTGCAGACCTGGCGCGCCTCGGTCATCCCGGTGGTCGCGATCCCGGTGTCGCTGGTGGGCACCTTCGCCATCCTGGCCCTGCTGGGCATCTCGCTGAACAACCTGTCGCTGTTCGGCCTGGTGCTGGCGGTCGGCATCGTGGTGGACGACGCCATCGTCGTGGTGGAGAACGTCGAGCGCAACCTGCGCGAGGGCATGAGCCCGAAGGAGGCCGCGCACCACACCATGGACGAGGTCGGCGGCGCGCTGATCGCGATCGCGCTGACGCTGTGCGCGGTGTTCGTGCCGTCCGCGTTCCTGAGCGGCATCGGCGGCCAGTTCTTCCGGCAGTTCGCGGTGACGATCTCGGCCTCGACCGTGATCTCCTGCTTCGTGTCGCTCACCCTGAGCCCGGCGCTGTGCGCGGTGCTGTTCCGCCCGCACGAGGAGCTGCACGGGCGGCCGCGCGGCACGATCGCGTCGCGGCTGGTGCGCGGCGGCTTCGACGCGTTCAACCGCGGCTTCGAGAAGCTGTCCGGCGCCTATGCGCGCTTCACCCACCGCATGGTGCACATGCTCGGCATGGTGCTGATCGCCTACGCGCTGCTGATCGTGCTGGCCGGGATCCAGTTCAGCCGTGCGCCCACCGGCTTCATCCCGGAGCAGGACCAGGGCTACCTGATCACCGTGCTGCAGCTGCCGGCAGGCGCCACGCTCGACCGCACCGAGGCGGTGGTGAAGCAGGCCACCGACATCATCATCAATACGCCGGGCGTAGAGCACGTGGTGCCGTTCGCGGGGCTGGACGCCACCACCTTCTCGGTCGCCTCCAACAGCGGCACCATCTTCTCCGGCCTGTCGATGCTCTACAGCCACGATCCGCACGGGCATCCGGCGGCGGTGGTGCTGGGCGACCTGCGCCGGCGCCTGTCGGCGATCCAGGGCGCGTTCGTCCTGACCATCCCGCCGCCGCCGGTGCAGGGCATCGGCAATGCCGGCGGCTTCAAGATGATGCTGCAGGACCAGGGCGGGCTCGGCTCGAAGGGGCTGGAGAAGGCGGCGCAGGCGCTGGTGGCGGCGGCGAACAAGGACCCGCACTTCGCCGGGGTGTTCACCCTGTTCAACACGCGCACGCCGTCGGTGTGGGCCGACATCGACCGGGAAAAGGCGGAAAAGGTCGGGCTGACCCCGACCGACGTGTTCAACACGTTCCAGGTCTATCTCGGTTCGCAGTACGTGAACGACTTCAACTACCTGGGCCGGACTTACGAGGTGATCGCGCAGGCGGACGGGCAGTTCCGGCGCCGGGTGGAGGATATCGGGCGGCTCAGGGCGCGCAACGCGTCGGGGGCGATGGTGCCGATCGGCACGGTGGCGAAGTTCTCGATGCAGACCTCGGCCTACCGGGTGCCGCGCTACGACCTGTTCCCGGCGGCAGAGGTGATGGGGGCGGCGGCGCCCGGGGTCGCCACCGGGGTGGCGCTGCACCGCATGGAGGAGCTGGCGCACCAGGTGCTGCCGCGCGGGGTCGGGTTCGAGTGGACCGAGCTCGCCTTCCAGCAGCAGCAGCGCGGCACGCCGACGCTGCTGGTGTTCGGGGCGGCCGCCCTGTTCGTGTTCCTGGTGCTGGCGGCGCAGTACGAGAGCTGGCGCCTGCCGCTGGCGGTGATCCTGATCGTGCCGATGTGCCTGCTCGCCTCGGTGACCGGGCTGATGGCGCGCGGGATGCCGATCGACATCCTGGCGCAGATCGGCTTCGTGGTGCTGGTGGGGCTGGCGGCGAAGAACGCGATCCTGATCGTGGAGTTCGCGCGCCAGGCGGAGCAGGACGGCGGCATGAGCCCGGCACGGGCGGCGGTGCACGCCGCGCGCACCCGGCTGCGCCCGATCCTGATGACGTCGTTCGCCTTCATCATGGGCGTGGGGCCGCTCGCGGTGGCCACCGGCGCCGGGGCCGAGATGCGGCAGTCGCTGGGCACTGCGGTGTTCTGCGGCATGCTGGGGGTGACCGGCTTCGGGCTGCTGTTCACGCCGGCCTTCTACACCGTGGTGCGC
>CALMVN010000087.1 GCA_937873225.1 uncultured Acetobacteraceae bacterium | reverse complement strand
GACCCGCGTCAGGCCGCAGGGGGTGGCTGGCTTCGGCGCGGGCGGCAACGAGGGGCGCGCCGACATGCGCGACCGGCGGGGCGGCAAGGGCGCCAACCTGGCGGAGATGGCCGGCATCGGCCTGCCCGTGCCGCCCGGGTTCACCCTCACCACCGAGCTCTGCACCGCGTTCTACCGCAACGACCGCGCCTACCCGCCTGACCTCCGGCCGGAGGTCGAGGCGGCGCTGGCCCGGGTCGAGCAGGCGGTCGGTCTGCGGTTCGGCGACCCCGACCGGCCGCTGCTGGTGTCGGTGCGCTCCGGTGCCCGGGCCTCGATGCCCGGCATGATGGACACGGTGCTCAACCTGGGCCTCAACGACCAGACGGTTGCGGGGCTGGAAGCGTCGTCGGGCGATGCCCGCTTTGCCTGGGATAGCTACCGGCGCTTCGTGCAGATGTACGGCTCGGTGGTGCTCGGCGTGTCGCACCACCGCTTCGAGGAGATCATCGAGGACACCAAGAACGAGCTCGGCGTGCTCGAGGACATCGAGCTCAGCGCCGCCAGCTGGGTCCAGGTGGTCGAGGCCTACAAGGACCTGGTCGCACGCGAAACCGGCAGCCCGTTCCCGCAGTCGCCGTCGGACCAGCTCTGGGGCGCCATCGGCGCGGTGTTCGGCTCCTGGATGAACCCGCGCGCCCACACCTACCGCCGCCTGCACGACATCCCGGCCGACTGGGGCACCGCGGTAAACGTCCAGGCCATGGTGTTCGGCAACATGGGCCCCGACTGCGCCACCGGCGTCTGCTTCACCCGCGACCCGTCCACCGGCGAGAACGTGTTCTACGGCGAGTACCTGGTGAACGCCCAGGGCGAGGACGTGGTCGCCGGCATACGCACCCCGCAGCCGATGTCGCAGGCCCGCGCCCGGGAGGGCGAGCTGTCGATGGAGGCGGTGCTGCCCGAGGCCTATGCCGAGCTGCTGCGGGTGCGCGACACGCTGGAGCGGCACTACCGCGACATGCAGGACATCGAGTTCACGGTTCAGCAGAACCGGCTCTACATGCTGCAGACCCGCTCGGGAAAGCGCACCGCCGCCGCCGCCTTGCGCATCGCCATCGAGATGGCGCAGGACGGGCTGATCAGCCGCGAGGAGGCGATCGACCGCATCCAGCCGGCCTCGCTCGACCAGCTGCTGCATCCCACGCTCGACCCCAAGGCCGAGCGCACCGTGCTGACGCGCGGCCTGCCGGCGTCCCCGGGTGCGGCCGGCGGCGCCATCGTGTTCTCCGCCGACGAGGTCGAGACTCGGGCCGCCAGGGGCGAGGACGTGATCCTGGTCCGCATCGAGACCTCGCCGGAGGACGTGCACGGCATGCACGCCGCCCGCGGCGTGCTCACCACACGCGGCGGCATGACCAGCCATGCCGCCGTGGTCGCCCGCGGCATGGGCCGCGCCTGCGTCGCCGGCGCCGGCGGCCTGCGCGTCGACTACCAGGCGCAGACCCTGTCCGCCGGCGGCCACGTGCTCAGGGCCGGCGACTGGATCACCCTGGACGGCTCCACCGGCGAGGTGTTCGCCGGCTGCGTGGCGACGGTGCAGCCGACCCTGTCCGGCGACTTCTCCACCCTGATGGGCTGGGCCGACCAGGTGCGCCGGCTCCGGGTGCGCGCCAACGCCGAAACGCCGGCGGACGCCGCCACCGCCGCCCGCTTCGGCGCCGAGGGCATCGGCCTGTGCCGCACCGAGCACATGTTCTTCGCGCCCGAGCGCATCGGCGTGGTGCGACGCATGATCATGGCCGAGGACGCCGCCGCCCGGGGCCGGGCGCTCGACGCCCTGCTGCCGTTCCAGCGCGACGACTTCGCCGCCCTGTTCCGCATCATGGCCGGCCTGCCGGTCACCATCCGCCTGCTCGACCCGCCGCTGCACGAGTTCCTGCCGCACGCCGAGGCCGAGCTGGCCGAGCTGGCCGCCGACATGGGCGAGAGCCTCGCCGTGGTGCGGCAGCGCCACGCGGCGCTGTCGGAGAGCAACCCGATGCTGGGCCACCGCGGCTGCCGGCTGGGCATCACCTTTCCGGAGATCTACCGGATGCAGGCGCGCGCCATCTTCGAGGCGGCGGTGCTGGTAGGGCGGGACGGCATCCCGGTCAGGCCGGAGATCATGATCCCGCTGGTCGGCAGCGCTGCCGAGCTGCAGGTGACGCGGGCCGACGTCGAGGCGGTGGCGCGCGAGGTCGCCGAAGCCTCCGGCGTCGCCGTCGACTACACCGTCGGCACCATGATCGAGCTGCCGCGCGCGGCCCTGACCGCAGGCGGGATCGCCGCCCACGCCGACTTCTTCTCGTTCGGCACCAACGACCTGACCCAGACCACCTTCGGCCTGTCGCGCGACGACGCCGGCCGCTTCCTGCCGCACTACATCGAGCACGGCCTGCTGCCCAAGGACCCGTTCGTCACCCTCGACCGCGAGGGCGTTGGCGCGCTGGTGCGGATCGCGGCCGAGGCGGGACGCGCCGCACGGCCCGGCCTGAAGCTCGGCATCTGCGGCGAGCACGGCGGCGACCCGTCCTCGATCGAGTTCTGCGAGACGCTGGGCCTCGACTACGTGTCCTGCTCGCCCTTCCGCGTGCCCATCGCCCGCCTGGCCGCCGCCCAGGCGGCGCTGAGCGGCCGATCCCGGCAGACGGCCTCCTGACGCGGATGAGCATCTTTCCATCTTGCACGACGTCGGCTCGCGAACGCCGGCGTCACAACTCTGGCGAGGGTGTATGACGGTTGCTTCCATCCTGAAGTCCAAGAACGGCAGGCTCGTCAAGGTCGATGCCGAGTTCCCGATCGGCGCCGTCACCGAGATCCTCTACCGGAACAACATCGGCGCAGTGCTGGTGATGCGCGACGACGAGCTGCTGGGCGTGCTGTCGGACAGGGGCATCGTCCGGGCGATGGCGCTCAACCCGCAGGGTGTACGCACCCTGCCGGCCGAGCGCGCCATGAAGCCCAGGCAGCACGAGGCCGCTCCATCCACGACGCTTGAAGAGGCCATGCAGATCATGACGACGCACCGCGTGCGTTACCTTCCCGTATTCGAGGCACGCAAGCTTGTCGGCATCATCAGCATCGGCGACGTCGTCAAGGCGCTGCTCGACCGGCAGGCCGTCGCCGTCGAAAGCCTCACCGCCTACATCAGCGGCACCTGAAGGGCGTCTGGCGGTGGAGATGCGTCGGCTCAGCCTGCACCTCGTCTCGGACGCCACCGGCGAGACGCTGAACTCGATCGCGCGCGCCACGGTGGCGCAGTTCGAGCACGCGCACGTCGTCTACCACCGCTGGACCCTGATCCGCACCCGGCTGCACCTGCACCGGGTGCTGGAGGGCATCAAGGCCGATCCGGGTCCTGTGCTGTCCTCGATGATCGACCGCAAGTTCAAGGCCGAGCTGGATGCGGCCTGCGCAGCGCTCGGCGTCCAGGTGGTGAACGTGCTCGACCCGGTGCTGTCCGTGCTGCAGGACACCCTGCACGAGCCGGCGCAGGGGCGGCCGGGCGGCCAGTATGTGCTGGACGAGGAATACTACAGGCGCATCGACGCCATGCACTTCGTGCTGGCCCATGACGACGGTCAGGCTGCCGCCGAGCTGCACCAGGCGGACGTGGTTCTGGTGGGCGTTTCGCGCGCGTCCAAGACCCCGACCTGCTTCTATCTTGCCAACCGCGGCATCAAGGCGGCCAACGTGCCGCTGGTGCCCGAGCTGCCCCTGCTGCAGGAACTGACGCAGCTTCGGAGCCCGGTGATCGGCCTGACGATCGACGCGCAGACCCTGGTCGAGATCCGCCGCACCCGGGTGCGGATCATGGCGCCCGGCGGTACCATGGGGAGAGTCAGCGAGGCCGAGAACCCGTATGTCGACCTTCAGACCGTCCGCGACGAGCTGAGCTGGGCACGCCGCCTGTGCAGCCGCAACGGCTGGCCGATGATCGACGTCAGCCACCGCTCGATCGAGGAGACGGCGGCAGCGGTAATCGAGATCAAGGATCAGTGGTCGGCCAGGCCGAGGCGGGATCGAGTCAAACCCGAAGGGATTGAAAGCACATCATGACCGAGCCGGACATGCTCTTCTCTCGACGTCACAAGATCTACCGGGTCGATACCGACGCCTCCGGGATCGTGTTCCCGTCCCGCGTTGTCGACTTCGCTGTCAAGCTGGTCAACAGCTGGTTCATCGAGCGACTCTTCCTCGATCGGGATGCGCCGGAGCTGCGCGCTGTGTTCGCCTCGCTTTCCTGCAGCTTTCTGTTGCCGATGCACCCGACGGACGTCCTCGAGATCCGTCTCGCGCTGAGGCGGATCGGGCGGTCGTCGCTCGGATTCGAGCTGGTCGGTCATCGGGAGACGGACGATAACCTCTGCTGGATGGCAGAAGCCGTCTGCGTGCTTGTCGATCAGCACAGCCTGAAGAGCCGGCTCATACCCGATCATCTGAGACCGGTCCTGGATGCCGAGGCGTTGCTGGCAGTCCAGACACCGTTCGCCGATCGTACGTTGGTAACGTGAGGCTCCTGTTCCCTCACAAGAGAGCGACGTCCCCTGGGACGCGGACCCGTCAAGTTCCTGGTTCGACGCGGCGGGATGTGATGCACACGATCTCTGGTGTGGGGGGATCGGGTCGTGGCCGACCTGTTCTGGCTGAGCGAGGCGCGGCTGCGACCGCTGTTGCCGAACAAGCCGCGCGGCGTGCCGCGGGTGGACGACCGGCGGGCGATCTCGGGCATCGTGCAGGTGCTGATCAGCGGCGGGCGCTGGATGGATGCGCCGAGCCTCTACGGCCCGCGCAAGACGCTCTACAACCGCTGGGCGCGCAAGGGCGCCGGGCATTCGCTGAGCTGGCAGCGGCCGGCGATCCTGCGGCCGAGCTCATGCTCGACAGCACGCATGCCAGGGATCGACGCATGCGTCGGCTGCACGGCGAACCGTGACCGGCACAGGAACGACGCGATGCCTCCAATCTGGCTGCAAACCTTGGCTGCGATCTACGTGCCCCTGGCGATCGCCGGCGCGTTGCTGGTGCTGGCCGACATCTTCATCCTGGGCCGGCGCCAGCACATGGCGATCATGGAGGCCGTCTGGCCGCTGACCATGCTCTACTGGGGGCCGGCCGGGCTGCTGTTCTACGCCTGGTTCGGACGTGGCATGGCGCGGCATCCCGACGGGCACGGCAGCCATCACGGCGCCGGCGGCGACAGGCCGATGTGGCAGGCGACGTTCAACGGCGCCACGCATTGCGGCGCGGGCTGTGCCCTGGGCGACTTCCTCGGCGACTGGATCGCGTTCGCGATCGGCTTCACCCTGTTCGGCTCGGAGCTGGGCGGGAAATACCTGCTCGCCTTCGCGCTCGCCTACCTGTTCGGCATCGTGTTCCAGTTCTTCTCCGTGGCGCCGATGAAGGGGCTGGGCTTGCGCGACGGGCTGGTGGCGGCGGTGAAGGTCGATACGCTGTCGCTGCTGGCCTACGAGGTCGGCATGTTCGCCTGGATGGGGTTCCGCGCCTGGCTTTATCCCGGCCTGCCGCCGACCACGTGGAGCTACTGGCTGTTGATGCAGGTGGCGATGGTGCTGGGCTTCGCCACGACCTATCCGGTGAACTGGTGGCTGATCCGCCGCGGCACCAAGGAGAGGATGTAGCCGATGAGCCGGTCCAGGCCGGACGGCTGCCCGCATCGGGTCGGACCCGGCTGATCGGGTCCTGACCCTGGAGGCGCCCGGACGTCCCTCCTCCGCCAACCTGTCAGACTGCTTGCCCGGACGCACGTTTCGCCTATGCTCGGAGCCGGCGCGGAAACCGGCGACAGACCGGTTGGAACGCCAGGGAGGAGCGGCGTGCTCGCGGCGGACAACATCGCGAAATCATTCGGCGGCGTGCGCGTGCTGCACGGAATCGACCTGACCGCCGCACCCGGCGAACTGCGCGCCATCCTGGGCGAGAACGGGGCCGGCAAGTCCACCCTGATGAAGATCCTCGCCGGCCACGAGCAGCCGGAAGAGGGGCGCATCCTGCTGGGGGGTGCTGTGGTCCGCTTCGCAGGCGCCGCCGATGCGGAGCGGCAGGGAGTGGTGCTGGTGCCGCAGGAGCAGCTGCTCGCAGGGCAGCTGACGGTGGCGGAGAACCTGTTCCTCGGCCGCGAGGTCCGGCGGGGGCCGTTCCTCGACCGGGCCGCGATGCGTCGGATCGCGTCGGAGCGCCTGGCGACGCTCGGCTGCGCGGCGTCGCCGGACGCGACGGTGGGCCGGCTGTCCATCGCCGAGCGGCAGATGGTGCAGATCGCCCGCGCGCTGATGGTGCCGCACCGGGTGGTGATCTTCGACGAACCGACCGCGGTGCTGACGCCGCACGAGGTCGAGGCGCTGTTCCGGGTGCTGGCGGGGCTCAAGGCGCAAGGGGTGGCGATGCTCTACATCTCGCACCGGCTGGCCGAGGTGGAGCGGATCGCGGACAGCGTCACCGTGCTGCGCGACGGGCGGCACGTGGCCTCGCGCCCGGCGGCGGGCCTGAGCCAGCACGAGATGGCGCGGCTGATGGTGGGGCGCGACATGTCGACGCTGTTCCCGCCCAGGCCGCCGGCGCCGTCCGCAGCACCGGCGCTCGCGGTCACGGAGGCGACGGTGCCGGGCTTCGTCGAGCGGGCCAGCTTCGCGGTGGCGCCGGGCGAGATCCTGGGCTTCGCCGGCCTGGTGGGCGCCGGGCGGACCGAGCTGTTCGAAGGGCTGATCGGGCTGCGGCCGGCGG
>CALMVN010000086.1 GCA_937873225.1 uncultured Acetobacteraceae bacterium | reverse complement strand
GACTACGCCGAGCTGGCGGCGCATGCGCGCGGCCGGCTGGGCCTGCGCCTGGCGGTGCTGCTACACGACGTGATCCCGGTGCGACGGCCGGAATGGGTCGATCGCGGCACGGCGCGGGTATACCGCGACTGGTACACGGCGGTGCTGCCGCTGGCGGACGTGGTGTTCGCGAACTCGCAGGCGACCGCCGACGACCTGTCGTCGTGGTGCGCGCGAGACAACGTGTCGCTGCGGCGGCCGGTGCGGCCGGTGCCGATCGGCACCGGGTTCGGCGCCGTGGCCGACCAGCGGAGCGAGCCGGCCGGGCCGCTGCCGGCGGCGCTTGACGGGGCGCTGGACGGGCGGCCCTACGTGCTGTTCGTGTCCACGGTCGAGGCGCGCAAGAACCACCTGCTGCTGTTCCGGGTATGGCGCCGGGTGCTGGTGGAGATGGAGCCGGGACGGGTGCCGGACCTGGTGTTCGCGGGCAAGGTGGGCTGGATGGTCAGCGACCTGATGAGCCAGATCGAGAACAGCCGGAACCTGGACGGCCGGCTGCACGTGGTGGAAGGGCTGGACGACCGGGAGTTGCGTGCGGTCTATGCCGGCTGCCTGTTCACGGTGTTCCCCTCCTTCTACGAGGGCTGGGGGCTGCCGGTGAGCGAGAGCCTGGCGATGGGCAAGCCGTGCGTGGCGTCCAACGCCACCGCGCTGCCGGAAGCGGGCGGCCGGCTCGCGCGCTACTTCGACCCGTTCGACGTCAACGACGCCGCGCGTGTGATCCGGGAGGTGATCGAGGACCGGGCCGGCCTCGCGGCCTGGCAGGAGGAGGTGAGGCGGGAGTTCCGTCCTATCACCTGGCACCAGACCGCATCCGCGATCCTGGACGCGCTCGACCGTCGCCCGTGAACCCGGGCCGGCGAGTTCAGGCCATGCCCGAGCGACCGGACAGGTCCTCGACGAACTGCCAGGCGACGCGGCCGGAGCGGGCGCCTCGGCCCACCGACCACTCGATCGCCCAGGCGCGAAGCCGGTCCGGGGCGACGGCGAGGCCGCGGTCGGCGGCATAGGCCTCGACCATGGCGAGATACGTTGCCTGGTCGATGCCGTGGAAGCCGATCCACAGGCCGAAGCGGTCCGACAGCGAGATCTTCTCCTCGATGGCTTCCGCCGGGTTGATGGCGGTGGACTGCTCGTTGTCGATCATGTCGCGCGGCATCAGGTGGCGCCGGTTGCTGGTGGCGTAGAACAGCACGTTGGCCGGACGGCCGCGCAGGCCGCCATCCAGCACCGACTTCAGCGCCTTGTAGTCGGCGTCCTCCCGCTCGAACGACAGGTCGTCGCAGAACAGCAGGAACCGGCGCGGTTGCGGGCGCAGCAGGTCGAGCAGCAGCGGCAGCGAGTGGAGGTCGTCGCGGCCGATCTCCACCAGCGCCAGCCGGGGTGCCGGCGCGACGCCGCCAGGCCGGGCAGGGGGCACGTCGTCGAGCAGGGCCGCGTGCACCGCCTTGACCAGCGACGACTTGCCGGTGCCGCGGGCGCCCCACAGCATGGCGTTGTTCGCAGGCAGGCCGGCGGCAAAGCGGGCGGTGTTGTCGAGCAGCAGCTCCCGCTGCCGGTCGATGCCTGCGAGCAGGCGGAGCGGCACCACGGAAACCTCGCGCACGGGGTCCAGCCGCGCGGCAGCCGGCATCCATACGAAGGCGTCGGCGCCGCCGGCATCGAGCGGTGCCGGCTCCGGCGGCGCCAGGCGTTCCAGGGCGGCGGCGATCCGGAGCAGTGCGGGCAGCAGCGCTGGATCCATGAGGTGTGGAGGTTTCCTTGTGTGAACGGGCTGCGAAAACTATGTTCCGCAGCACGGGGCGGCAAGCGGCAGGTCCCGGTGCGGATGCCAAAGCCATGAACTTCCTGATCTCTTCCGCCCATGCCCAGGACGCGGCGGCCCAGGGCGGCCCGCTCGGGGGCCTCGGGCAGTTCGCCAGCATCCTGCCGATCGTGCTGGTGTTCGGGGTGTTCTACTTCCTGCTGATGCGGCCGCAGCAGCAGCGGCAGAAGCAGCTCAAGGCGACGCTGTCGGCACTCCGACGCGGCGACCGGGTGGTGACCGCGGGCGGCATCGTCGGCGTGGTGCAGAAGGCGAAGGAGGGGGCCGCGGAGATCGAGGTCGAGATCGCGGCCGGCGTGCGGGTGCTGGTGCTCCGCGACACCATCAGCTCGGTGGTGAGCGACGTGCCGGCCGCCGCCAACGACTCGGTGCCGGAAAAGCGCGCCGCCAAGCCGTGAAGCCGGGCGCGCCCGATCCGGTGGCGGACGGGGCGAGATTGCTGTCGTTGCGTTGGCGATGCTAGCGTGACTTCCGGTTGCAGCGTGGTCGGCACGGCCGGAAGGATGAGCAGAACCCGTGAAACGCCTGGTGGTCGATCTCGACGACACGCTGACCGTGTCGGACGCTTCCCGGTCTTATCCGGACAAGGAGCCGAACCTGCCGCTGGTGGCAAGGCTGCGCGAGTACAAGGCGGATGGCTACGAGATCATCATCCAGACCGCGCGCAACATGCGCACCTATGCAGGTTCGGTCGGCAAGATCAACGCCAACACGCTGCCGGTGATCATCGCCTGGCTGCAGCGGCACGACGTGCCGTATGACGAGATCTATGTCGGCAAGCCATGGTGCGGGCTCGACGGCTTCTACGTCGACGACCGCGCGGTGCGGCCCTCCGAATTCGTATCGATGTCGCGTGAACAGATCGAGACCCTGATCAGGCCGGAAGGCTGAGCCGATGGCGGGGTATCGCCTGATCACCTCCGCCGCGTATCCCGGGCAGGAGCTGTCGGCCGAGTTCGGCGAGGTGCCCCCGGCGTTCCTGCCGGTGGGAGTCGCCCGGCTGTATGAGGCGCAGGTCGCCCGCCTCGGAACGGATCTTCCGATCTACCTGACCATTCCGGAACGCTACATGCCGCAGGCCTACGACCTGAGGCGGCTGGAGGAGCTCAACGTTTCGCTGCTTCGGGTGCCGGAAGGGCTGAGGCTGGGCGAGTCGGTGGTGTATGCGATCAACTTCATCGACCTGCCGGCCGGCCCGGTGCAGGTGCTGCACGGCGACACCCTGATCGAGGACCTGCCGACGGGCGGCGGTGACCTGATCGCCGTGCACCCGGAAGGCGACGACTACTCCTGGGCCGCGGTGACGGTGTCGGATGGCCACGTGACCCGGTTCGAGAACGTCGGCGCCGGCAGCGGACGGGATCGCGGCGGCCCGGTGGCCTGCGGCTTCTTCTCGTTCAGCAGCAGTCGCGCCCTGGTGCGCGCGATCACCCGGGCGCGTGGCGACTTCGTCGACGGCCTCAACCTGTATACGGGCGAGTGTCCGCTTCGTGCCGTGCCGGTCGAGACCTGGTACGATTTCGGCCACATCCAGACCTATTTCCGCTCGCGCCGCTCCATCACCACCGCGCGCTCGTTCAACACGCTGCATATCGACGCGCTGACCGTTCGCAAGTCGAGCGTCGACACGGCGAAGATGCAGGCAGAATCGAACTGGTTCGGCTCCATCCCGGCTCCCGTACGGCCTTTCAGTGCACGTCTGCTGGACGCAGGCGAGTCCTCCGGCACGGCGTTCTACAGCACCGAATACCAGTACGCGCCGACGCTGTCGGAGCTGTTCGTGTTCTCCTCGGTCGGCCGCAACACCTGGACCAACATCCTGCGCTCCTGCCACGACTTCCTGGAGGCCTGTACCGGCTGCAAGGGCCATGGGTCGGGTGACGCGATCCTGACAGAGCTCGCAGTGGCGAAGACCGGGGCCAGGCTGCAGAGGTATTCGGAGGAGACCGGTCACGACATCGATCATCCGACCCGGCTGGATGGGCGTCCGCTTCCGTCGCTGCGCCGGATCGCCGAGGAGGTGGTGCAGCTGATCGACCTCCGCTCCGGGCGGCCGGACAACGTGATGCACGGCGACTTCTGCTTCAGCAATATCCTGTACAATTCGCGCGCGGCGCGGATCAGCGTGATCGACCCGCGCGGCTACACCGAGGCCGGCCAGCGCTCGATCTTCGGCGACACGCGCTACGACCTGGCCAAGCTGTCGCATTCGATCCACGGGCACTACGACCACATCGTCGCCGGCCGCTACGCGCTGGATCGGCCCGATCCCTATTCATTCTCGATCCGGTTCGAGACCAGCGCGCACCACGGCTGGCTGCAGGACGCGCTGTCGGAGTTCGAGGTGGACGGGCTGCAGGCCGGCGGCCGCGACGTGCGGGCGATCACCGTCGGCCTGTTCCTGTCGATGCTGCCGCTGCATGCCGACCGGCCGGACCGGCAGGCGGCGTTCATCGCCAACGCGCTGCGGCTGTACTCCAGGCTCTGAGGTTTCGATGATCGTGATCCCGATGGCGGGCCTGTCGCGCCGCTTCACCCTGGCCGGCTACGCGCTGCCGAAATACATGCTGCCGGTGGGCGACACGACCGTGTTCGCGCATGCAGTGCGCAGCTTCTCCGGCCTGTTCGCGGACACGCCGTTCCTGTTCATCGGGCGCCACGTCGCCGACACCGAGGCGTTCCTGCGCCGGGAATGCGCCCGTCTCGGCATCGCCGACGCCCGGATCGCCATGCTGGAACAGGAAACCGCCGGACAGGCCGAGACGGTGGAGCTGGGCCTGGGGCAGGCGGGGGTCGGTGACCGCGAACCGGTGACGATCTTCAACATCGACACCTTCCGCGCGCGCTACGCGTTTCCCGAGGCAGGCTGGTTCGCGTCGTCCGATGGCTATCTGGAGGTGTTCCGCGGCGAGGGCGCGAACTGGTCGTATGTCGGGCCGGCGGATGCTGCCGAGGCCGGCGGGGAGCCGCTGGTGGCGCGCACGACGGAAAAGCAGCCGATCTCCGACCTGTGCTGCGATGGGCTGTACCATTTCGCCCGCGCCGGCGACTTCCGCTCGGCGCTGGCGCAGGAGCGGGCCAGTCCGACGCTGCCGGAGCTGTACGTGGCGCCGCTCTACAACCACCTGATCCATACCGGACGGCGCATCCATTACGACGTGGTGCCGGAGCAGGTCATCACCTTCTGCGGCGTGCCGGCGGAGTACGAGGCGGTGCTGCGGTCCCTGTGAGCCGCGCGCGGTGCTGCCTGCCAATGTGCGGGGGCCGGCAAGGCCGTCGGGCGGATGGACCCGCAGGCGGCGCTGCGCCGGGTGCAACACGCTCGATCTGTGAATTGTAGCCTTCATCCACGGCAACATGCCGATCTAGGCGGGGCAGCAGCGCCTGCAGGTACTTCACGTCCTTTCCACCGCTGCTTCGGGAAGGCGTCACAGGATCAGCCTCCCTTCAAGCTCTGTGCGGCAACCTGACCGAGCCTTCGTTCAGGGACCTCACGGCGCCGGATCGTCGTCGGGCGCGCTGGCCGGGCGCGGCACCCGGGTCGCCGACAGCAGACGGAAGCCTGCCACCACCATCAGCACGCCGACCAGGATCGGCAGTCGTTCCGCCAGCCACCGTCCGGTCCAGGCCGGGACGTCGCTGGAGTTGAAGTCGAACGCCAGCACCCAGACGCTGATCGAGGTGATCACGAAGCCCACGATCATCAGGCCGATGATCAGCATGATACGCTTGTTCAGCATGCGGGCGGTTCTTCCAGGCAGCGGGCGGCGGCGGTGTCCGCCGCGAGCCGGGAATGGCGGTAGCCGTAGAGCAGGTAGCACAGCGCGCCGAGCACCACGTAGCCCAGCAGGAGCAGGGCCGGGATCGGGTCGTGGTTCAGCAGCGCACGCACGATGTCGATCAGCAGCGGAACCGCCATCACCAGCGCGAACAGGATCCCCAGCATCGGCACGATGCCGAGCCAGATGCCGCGGATGCGGATCGCCCCGAACGGCACCGGGAAGGGCGGCTTCAGGCCCGGGTCTGCGTTGCGCTGCCAGATCACGGTGAAGCAGACGATGCCGAACGCGGTGGTGGTGCCCAGGCTGACCAGGTCGCTTATGATGTCGATCGGCAGCAGCGCGGTGGCGGTGGCGACGCCGCACCCGAGCAGGATGGTGCCGAGCCAGGGGGTGCGGAACCGGGGGTGCAGCACGCAGAACACGCGCGGCAGCAGCCCGTCGCGGGCCATGGTGAAGAAGATCCGGCTTTGTCCGTACTGCAGCACCAGCATCACCGAGCACAGGCCCGTGACGGCGCCGATCTTGACGAACAGCGCGAGCCAGGGCTGGTGCATCGCGTCCACCGCGATTGCCAGCGGGTCGGCCACGCCGAGCTGCCTGTAGGGCACCACGCCGGTCATGACGGCGGCGACGCAGACGTAGATCACGGTGCAGATGCCGAGCGAGGTGATGATGCCGATCGGCACGTCGCGCTTCGGGTTCAGGGCCTCGGCGCTGGCGGTCGACACCGCCTCGAAGCCGACATAGGCGAAGAAGATCACCGAAGCGGCGCGGAAGATGCCCGGCACGCCGTAGCGGAAGCCGCCCTCGTTGGGGGGCACGAACGGGGTCCAGTTGGCGGGGTGGATGGCGGAGATGCCCAGCGCCACGAACACCAGCAGCACCGACACCTTCAGCACCACGATGACGCTGTTGACGGTGGCCGACTCCGACACCCCGATCACCAGCAGCACGGTGACGATCACCGAGGCGAAGGCGCCGACCAGGTTCATGCCGTGGCCGACGTCGAGCAGGGTGGTGCCGTGCGGGCCGGGCAGGGTCTGCACGAACGAGGTGGAGTACCAGTCCGGGATGTTGACGCCGAAATCGTGCAGCAGGCTGGTGGCGTAGCCGGAGAAGCCGGACGCGACGCCGGCGCAGCTGATCCCGTACTCCAGCAGCAGCAGCCAGCCCACCACCCAGGCGGCGACCTCGCCCATGGAGGCGTAGGCGTAGGTGTAGGCCGAGCCGCTGACCGGCATGGTCGAGGCGAGCTCGCCGTAGGACAGGGCGGTGAACACGCAGGCGAGGCAGGCGACCAGGAACGAGAGCAGGATCGCCGGCCCGGCATAGTTCGCGGCGGCGGCGCCGGTCATGACGTAGATGCCGGCGCCTATGGTGGAGCCGATGCCGAGCATGGTCAGGTTGAGCGCGCCGAGGCTGCGCTTCAGCCCGTGCGAATGGGTCTCGGCCTCGATCTGCGCCAGCGTCTTGCGCAGGCCGAGCCGGCCGACCCGCGGCCTGGCAGCCTGTGTTCCGGCGGTGGTGCTCATGCCGCGCGGCGTCCGGCCCTGCGCGGAAGGGCGGCGGGCGGCAAGGCGGCGGGCAGGAAAGCGACGGGCAGGCCGGGCCGTTGCATGGTTGCCATGCGGCCATCGTATGGAGGACCGGAGCAGGCGGTTCAAGTGCCCCGTCGCGGTGGGGCATTCAGCCCGGAAGCGAACGGGGATACACCTTGATCATGAAAGCGCCGCTCGCCGTCGTCACCATGGTCTACAACGAGCCGGTGTTCCTGCCTGTCTGGCTGCGTCACTACGCGGCAGAGGCCGGCGCCGCGAACTGTTTCGTGCTGGACCACGGCAGCGACGACGGAAGCACCGGGACCGCCGTGCTGGGGCAGGCAAGCGCGTTGCGCATCCCCCGCTCGCCGCAGGATGACGGCCGCCGCTGCGGGTTCGTGTCGGATTTCTGTGCCGGGCTGCTGAACTGGTACGAGGCGGTGATCTACACCGACGTCGACGAGCTGCTGGTGGCCGATCCGTCGGCGCACGGCTCCCTGACGGAGCTGGCATCGGTGCTGGACCGCGACGCGGTGGTGACGGCGACGGGCTTCGACGTGATCCACGTGCCGGACGAGGAGCCGACGCTGGACTGGGACCGGCCGGTCACGATGCAGCGCGACTGGCTCCGCACCAGCAGCGCCATGTGCAAGCCGGTGATGATCCGGCGCCCGGTGGCCTGGGCTCCCGGCTTCCACTGCATCGACGACGTGCCGCGGTTCGGGCCGGTGTTCCTGTTCCACTTGCGCTACGCCGACCTACCCTCTGGCCTGCTGCGGCTGCACCGCACCAGGACCCAGCCCTGGGTGACGCCGGAAGCGGGATCGCACCAGCGCATGCCGGACGGGCGCTGGGAGGGCATGCTGCGGGCGATGGCGGGGCTGCCGAAGCGGGACGGCGCGACGCTGCTGCCGGACGACCCGATGCTGGCGGCGTGGCAGGACCAGGTGATGCGGAGCGCCGCCGGCCGCGAGGACGCGCTGTACCGGATCGACCTGCACCTGAGCGGCGACTCGCTCTGGCGCATCCCGCATCGGCTGCGCGGCCGCTTCTAGAACAGGTTGGCCCTTGGCGTCCGCCCGACGCCGGAACCGCCGGAGCGACGCCTCGTTGGATCGGCAGCGAGCGGAGGATGGTCATGCCGGTCACGACGAACAAGCGGTTCCTCGCCGTCCTTCTGGCGTGTGCCGCCTTTCCGGCAGCCTCGGTGCCGGGCCTGGCGCAGACGGCGGGGGTGCAGGCCGTGGCACCGGCCCGGCCGGGAAGCCAGCGCATGCACGCCGTCGTGGTCCCGGACCGCGGGATCGACCCGGGCATGAGGATCAAGCCGCCGAGAATGCCGCCGCAGAGCACACCCGTGATCCGGCCGCCGACAACCACGCCGGACGGGTCCGCCGTGGTCGTGCCCAAATAGGAAGGTCGTCAGCTTTTCGGCTTGCGCGCCTTCGGCGTGGCGGCCGGTGTCGGCTTGGCGGCCGGTGTCGGCTTCGCGGCAGGCGCGGACTTGGTGGCCGGTGCGGGCTTCGTGCCGGTTGTCGGCTTGGCCTGGCCGGCGGCGCCGGTGGGCGGCCCGTCCTCGGTCGCCTTGGCGCGGGCGGCGCGCTTCGGTTTCGGCGTCGGCTGGCTTTCGCCCTGGTCCGCGAACCGGTCCGGGAACTCGCCGAGGTTCTCCTGGATGAAGGCCTCCTCGACCGGCGCGTCAGCCGACGGGTCCGCGCCCGGCAGCGAGGCCGGGTTCGGCAGCTGCCCGAATCGGCCGGCCTCCTCCATCCTCACCAGCTCGCTGGCCCGCTCCCAGTATTCGTCGTGGCGGCCGTGCGGGCCGCCGTCGGCCTCCCAAAGGTGGTAGGCGCGCTCCTTGATGCGCGCGTCCCGTGCGGGATCGTCTTCGAGCGGGTTATCGGACATCGTTCGTTCTCCTCCAGTAATGGCGGCGCACCGCTTCGGCCAGATCGTCATACCCTGGATTCGGTTGCAGGACCGGTTTCATCGATCCTCCCGAGCGGGGGTTTCCGCCGGTGCACCGCATCGCCATCTCAGCTTCGCCATTCCACATCGAACGGTCCAGACCGTTCACCAGTCGCGACCCATGAAAGGCAACGACATGTCCGACCCTTCTTCCGCCACGTCAGGCAACGCCGCGCGTCCCGCGACGGGCGAAACCGCGGTCGCCGTGCTCGGCGGCGGCTGCTTCTGGTGCCTGGAGGCGGTGTTCAAGGACCTCGACGGGGTATCCGGCGTGCTGTCCGGCTATGCCGGCGGCCATACCGCCCAGCCCTCCTACGAGCAGGTGTGCAGCGGTCGCACCGGCCACGCCGAGGTGGTGCGCGTCAGCTACGACCCGTCGGTGCTGTCCTATGACGACCTGCTCCGGGTGTTCTTCACCATACACGACCCGACCACGCCGAACCGGCAGGGGGCGGATGTCGGCACCCAGTACCGTTCGGTGATCTTCACCGGCTCCGACGCCGAGCGCGACGCAGCCCGGGCGGTGATGCGGGAAATCGAATCGGCCGGGATCTGGGACGGGCCGATCGTGACCGAGGTGGTGCCGCTGCCGGCGTTCCATCCGGCGGAGGCCGACCACCACGACTATTTCGCCCTGCACCCGGGCGCCGGCTATTGCCGCGTGGTGATCGCGCCCAAGGTGGCCAAGTTCCGCAAGCAGTTCGCCGACAGGCTGCGCCGGACGGACACGGAGCGGCGCGCCGGCTGAGCGTTCCCGCTCAGTCGTCGTCCTCGTCGAGGAAGAACTGGTCGGCCTCCTCGTCGAAGTCGAACAGCTCGGCGTAGCGGGCCCAGCCGATCACCGTCTGCAGGGTCCGCCTGGCGTAGTCCGGGGACATGTGGTCTTCCAGCTCGTCGCGGAACCGTTCGGCGCGGGAGCGGTGGTTCCAGCGCTCGTCCAGCACCTGCCGGATCGCCGGCACCAGCGCCAGGTTCTTCATCAGGCTGGCGCCCAGGATGCGCTTGCGCTCGTCCAGCTCGCCCTGGACGAAGCGCAGGCCGTCCGCGGTGAGGCGTATGTCGCCCTCCTCAAGCTCGGCGAAGCGCAGCATCTGCAGGCTCTCGCCGAGCGGCAGGAGGTCGTCCAGCTCCAGCTGCAGGGAGCCGGCCAGCAGCGGCAGGTCGGCGCGGCCGCGATAGGGCTGCTCCGCCAGCGTCTCCATCAGTCCCGCCATCAGGTTCATCGGCAGCTCGGGCAGGGCCTGGTTGAAGGCCGAGCCCGGCTTGGCGGCGGCGGCATCGATCGCCGGCGTTTCCCGTCGCGTCATCAGGCCGTAGATGCGGTCCACGAACAGGCGGAAGGCGGGATCGTGCCGGTTGCGCGGGTGCGGGAACGGCACCCGCAGCTCGTGCGCGACGCGACCGGGGTTGGAGGAGAACACGAGGATGCGGTCGCACATCAGCACGCTTTCCTCGATGTTGTGGGTGACGATCAGCACCGCCTTCACCGGCAGCTTCTTTTCCGACCACAGCTCGATCAGGTCGGTGCGCAGGTTCTCCGCGGTCAGCACGTCGAGTGCCGAGAACGGCTCGTCCATCAGCAGCAGGTCGGGATGCACCACCAGGGCGCGTGCCAGGCCGACGCGCTGGCGCATGCCGCCGGACAGCTCCTTCGGGTAGGCGTTCTCGTAACCGCCGAGGCCGATCAGGTCGATCGCCTCCTCGGCCAGCCGCTCGCGCTCGGCCCGCTGCACCCCCTTGGCCTCGAGGCCCAGCTCGACGTTGGCCTGCACGGTGAGCCAGGGGAACAGGGCGAAGCTCTGGAACACCATGGCGACGCCGGGCGCCGGCCCGCGCAGCGGGGCGCCGCGCCACGTCACCTCGCCGGCGGTGGGGCGAAGCAGGCCGGACGCGATGCGCAGCAGGGTCGACTTGCCCGAGCCGGAGCGGCCCAGCAGGCCGACGATCTCGCCCGCGGTCAGGGTCAGGTCGACGTCGTCCAGCACCACGAGGTCGGCGCTGCTTTCCTTGTGGTAGGACTGCCGGCAGTTGCGTATCCGGATCAGCTCGTCGGGCGCATCCGGGAGCGGGGCCGCGACCCGGAGGGTGCTGTCCATCGTCATGTCCTCAGGCACCGCGTTCTCAGGCGAAGGTCAGGCGGCGGGCGGCGAAGGCATACATCGGGCGCCAGACCAGCCGGTTGAACACCACCACGAACAGCGACATCACCACCACCCCGAGCGCCACCCGGGCGGTGGCGCCGGCGCTGGTCGCCTGCGTGATGTAGCTGCCGAGCCCCGACGCGGTCAGGGTGGTGCTGCCCCAGCTGGCGATCTCCGACACGATGGCGGCGTTCCAGGCGCCGCCCGACGCGGTCAGCGCGCCGGTCACGTAGTACGGGAAGATCCCCGGCAGCATGACCCGCAGCCACCAGCGCCAGCCGCCGATCTGGAAGTTGCGCGCCGCTTCCAGCAGGTCGCCGGGGAAGGCCGCGGTGCCGGCGATCACGTTGAACAGGATGTACCATTGCGTGCCCAGGATCATCAGCGGCGTAAGCCAGACGTTGCTGCTCAGGTGGTAGTGCACGATGACGATCACGAAGATCGGGTAGAACAGGTTGGCCGGGAAGGCGGCCATGAACTGCGCCACCGGCTGCGCCCGCCTGGCCCAGATCGGGCGCAGGCCGAGCCAGACGCCGATCGGCACCCAGACCACGGTTGCCAGCACGATCATCAGCACCACCCGGATCAGGGTGTAGACGCCGAGCAGCACGACGTGGCCGACCTCGGCCGGGCTGAAGTTGGCGCGGGCATACAGCGTCACCTGCCAGGCGGCGATCGCCGCCGTCAGGATCAGCAGCGAGAACCACAGCCCGTCGCCGAGCCGCCTGGGCACCAGGTTGCGACGCAGCGCGGACGGACGGGGCCCGAGCGGCAGGCCGCCGATCGTGGTCAGCATGTCGGCGAACAGCCGGCTGGCGCGGTTCAGCAGGCGGGTGCGCCGAAGCAGCGCCAGCATCCAGGGATCCTCCGCCACCGCACCCGCGGTGGTCTCGAAGCGGAACCGCGCCGACCAGGCCACCAGCGGCCGGAACAGCAGCTGGTCGTAGAGCAGGATCACGATCAGCATGGTCAGTATCGCCTCGAACACGGCGAACAGGTTCCGGTGCCGTATGGCTGCGGAGATGAACGATCCGATGCCCGGCAGGGTGACGGTGGTGCCGCCGACGGTGAAGGCCTCGGCCGCCACCAGCATGAACCAGCCGCCGGACATCGACATCATCGTGTTCCACACCAGCCCCGGCATGGCATAGGGCACCTCCAGCCGCCAGAAGCGCTGCCAGGCGGACAGGCCGAAGCCGCGCGACACCTCCTCCAGGTCCGCCGGCACCGTCTTCAGCGACTGGTACATGCTGAACGCCATGTTCCACGCCTGGCCGGTGAAGATGGTGAAGATCACCGCCAGCTCCGCCCCCAGCACCCGGCCCGGGAACAGGCCCATGAAGAACACCACGGTGAAGGTCAGGAACCCCAGGATCGGCACGGACTGCAGGATGTCGAGCATCGGGATCAGGATCGCGCCGGCGCGCCTGCTCTTCGCCGCCCAGACCGGATAGGTGAAGGTGAACAGCAGCGACACGGCGAGGGCTGCGAACATGCGCAGCGTGGTGCGCACCGCGTAGCCGGGCAGGTACGCCGCCTGGAGGTGGATCTCGTTGGCGCCGGGGGCCGATAGCGGGGCCAGGGTGTGCCGGGCTATGCTGCCGACCGCCAGCGCCAGGCCCAGCATCACCAGGATGGCGACGAAGTCGAACAGGTTGGGACGGGTTTCGACGGAGGCGTTGGCCGGGACGCGCATGGCGGCGAAGCGCATTGGCAGCATAGAAGCCCCTCAGTCGGCGTTCCTGTTCATCGTGGGCGGGCTTTACCCTACCTCAGGATGTGTCGCCAGCCGGACCCTTCGTGACGGTTGCGCGATGGGCGCCGTCGGAGCCGGTGCTGCCGAAGCCGCCCTCCGCGCGCAGCGTGTCGTCCAGCGTCCCGACCTCCGTCCACTCGGCCCGGAGCACCGGCGACAGCACCGCCTGGGCGATCCGCATCCCGCGCTCGATCGCGAACGGCGCGTCGCCGGCGTTCATGACGATGACCTGGAGCTCGCCGCGGTAGTCCTCGTCGATCGTGCCGGGCGCGTTCGGCAGCGTGATGCCGTGTCGCAGTGCCAGGCCCGAGCGTGGACGGATCTGCAGCTCGTGGCCGGGCGGCAGCGCCACCGCCAGCCCCGTCGGCACCAGCACGCGCGCGCCCGGCGCCAGCAGCACCGTGTCCGCCACCGCGGCGAGCAGGTCCATGCCGGCAGCACCCGCGGTGGCGTAGCCGGGCAGCGGCAGCCCTTCGGAATGCGGCAGCCGCCGGACCTGTATGGTGCGGACCGGGGCGGTCACGGCGCGGGGCTTCCGGCGAGGTGGGCCGCGATGCGGGCGGCGAGGCGGGTGGCGACCTCGGTCTTGTCCAGGCGTGGCCAGCTCTCGATGCCGGCCTCGGTGACGAGGTGCACCTGGTTGTGCAGGCCGCCCATCACGCCGCCGCCGTCGATGCCGACGTCGTTGGCGACGATCCAGTCGCAGGTCTTGGCCACGCGCTTGGCACGCGCGTTCTCCAGCAGCGCGTCGGTTTCGGCAGCGAAGCCCACCACCAGCCTGGGCCGGGACGGGCCGGGCGCGGACAGGAGGGCGAGGATGTCCGGGTTGAGAACCAGGTCGAGCGACAGCGTGGCCTTGCCCGGCCGCTTCTTCAGCTTGGCCGAGGACGGCGAGGCGGCGCGCCAGTCGGCGACCGCGGCCGTCAGCACGGCGACGTCTGCGGGAACCGCGGCCTCGCAGGCGGCGAGCATCTCGCACGCGGTCTCGACGGCGACGGCGGCGACGCCAGGCGGCGGCGGAAGGACCGTCGGGCCGCTGACCAGGGTGACGCGGGCGCCGCGCGCGGCCAGGGCAGCGGCGATGGCATGGCCCTGCCGGCCGCTGCTGCGGTTGGCGAGGTAGCGCACCGGGTCGATCGGCTCGTGCGTGGGGCCCGCGGTGACCAGGGCGTGCCGGCCGAGGAGGTCCTGCGGCGGAGCGCGAGACAACAGGGCGGCGATCGCGTCGAGAATGGCCGGCGGCTCGGACAGGCGGCCGGGCCCGAACTCGTTGCAGGCCATCACCCCCTCGTCGGGCCCGACCAGATGAACGCCGCGGGCGCGCAGGGTGTCCATGTTGGCCCGGGTGGCAGGGTGCTGCCACATGCGCACGTTCATCGCCGGCGCCGCCAGGACGGGCGTGTCGGTGGCGAGCAACAGGGTGGTGGCCAGGTCGGAGGCGAGGCCGGCCGCCATCTGCGCCAGGATGTCGGCCGAGGCCGGGCACACCACGACGAGGTCGGCCGAGCGCGACAGGGCGATGTGGCCCATCTCGTTCTCGTCGGTGAGCGACCACAGCGTGGTGTGCACCGGCTCGCCGCTCAGCGCCTGCAGGCTGAGCGGGGTGACGAACTGGGCGCCGTTCTCCGTCAGCACGCAGCGCACCGCGCAGCCGCGCCCGGTCAGCAGGCGGATCAGTTCCAGCGCCTTGTAGGCGGCGATCCCGCCGCTGACGATCAGCAGCACGCGCCGCCCGTGCAGCGGGTCTGCAGGCGTCACAGGCGCCAGCCGGAATGGATCGCGGCGATCCCGCCGGACAGGTTCCGCACCGCGACCCGGGCCAGCCCTGCGTCCCGCAGCATCGCCGCCAGGGCCTGCTGGTCGGGAAACTTGGCGATGCTTTCCGCCAGGTAACGGTAGCTGGCGGCGTCGCCGGCGACCGCCTGGCCCAGGCGCGGCAGCACGCCGAACGACCAGGCGCGGTAGACCGGCGCCAGCACCGCCACCTGCACGCGGGAGAACTCCAGGCAGAAGAACCGTCCGCCGGGCCTGAGCACGCGTCGCGCTTCCGACAGCACCGCCGCCTTGTCGGTGCAGTTGCGCAGGCCGAACGCGATCGACACCCGGTCGACGCTTCGGTCCGGGAGCGGCAGGCGCTCGGCGTCGGCGACCAGGAAGCGCAAGGCCCCGATCAGGGCGTTCTCCACCGCCCGCCCGTGTCCGACCGACAGCATGCTCGCGTTGATGTCGGACAGGATCGCGGGACCGCCGCCCGCCCGCAGCCAGCCGAAGCTGATGTCCCCGGTGCCGCCGGCGAGGTCCAGCAGGGTCAGCGACGGCCGCGGCGCCAGGGCTGCAACGAAGGCGCGCTTCCAGGCCCGGTGGATGCCGAGCGACATCAGGTCGTTCATCAGGTCGTAGCGCGGCGCCACGCTGTCGAACACGGCGCGCACCATCGGCTTCTTCTGGTGCACCGGCACGTCCCGGAAGCCGAAATCGGTGGTGGGGGAGGCGGTGGCCGGCGGATTGTCGCTCATGGGAGCCGGGTATAGCGTGGAGCCGGACCATGCCGGAACTCCCAGAAGTCGAGACCGTGATGCGCGGGATGCGGGCGCATCTCGAGGGGCACACCATCATCCGGGCCGAGATGCGCCGGCCGGACCTGCGCTGGCCGATGCCGCCGGGGCTCGCCGAGCGGCTGCGCGGCGCACGGGTAGTGGGCTTCCGGCGCCGGGGCAAGTACATCCTGATGCGTCTGGACGGCGGCGACAGCATGCTGCTGCATCTCGGCATGTCCGGCCGGATCAACCTTCTCCGTCTCGATCCCGCGGTGCCGGTGGCGGTCGGGCGGCACGAGCACGTGGTGATCGAGACCGAGCAGGGCTGCCGCTTCGGGCTGGTCGACCCGCGCCGGTTCGGGGCGATCGACCTCGTGCCGACCGACGCGGAGGACGCGCACCGCCTTCTGGCCGGGCTGGGTCCGGAGCCGCTGGAGCCGGGTTTCAGCCCGGCGGTGCTGCTGGCGGCGCTGGCCGGACGGCGGACCAGCCTCAAGGCGGCGCTGCTGGACCAGCGCGTGGTGGCGGGGCTCGGCAACATCTACGTGTGCGA